>CAYZCN010000019.1:0-12775 GCA_964476975.1 uncultured Candidatus Saccharibacteria bacterium
GAATCCTGCCAGGCGCATAAATAAAAAGTAGCTGATTTTTTTCAGCTTCTTTTTGTTTATTACGGCCTAGTTCAGGATTAGAAGGGCGGAGCCCGTTGCGAATACTTGGAGCAACATTTGGGGCGAGCCTAGACGAAGCGCGCTTAGTACTTTTGTGAGCGGAGCGAAACAAAATACTTAGTGATGCGTCGTTGAATCCCAGCAACTACATCAACGTAAAATTATCAAACACCGAGTGTTTGATAATTTCAACGGCTCAACCGGGTTGAGCCATTGAAAAGCCCCTCGTTGATTACGTATCAACGAGGGGTTAATCGGAGGAATCCTCCATTTTCTTAATAAGAAGTTCAATATATGCCTTTATTTTGTGTGGGTCTATATTTTCCCACCTCTTTCTCACAGGCATAGTATCCCGATACTTTCTCAAAACATCCAACTTCCCTGCTCGCCACAAACTTCGCAAAAAACTTTTTTCTTCTTCAGTGCTATGAGAACGTTGAAGCATTTTCATCTTCATATCTCCTATTTTTTACTCTCCCTTTATAATAACTTCTTTTGATCATCTTGTCCCCTGTTGAATAATAAGGACCTGTGTAGTAAAGTAATGACATACGAATAAATTTGCGGCCATGGTTAAGTGGTATAACACGTCCTTGCCAAGGATGAGTCGGGGTTTCGATTACCCCTGGCCGCACAAAGTAATAAAAACAGTATTTTATTTATGTTTTTAAAAAAGACACTAATTGTTGTGCTTTATTTCACACATAACGTTAATAATGCAAAAATGTCTTTAAAAACAATAAAAATTGTTGAAAACTGTGGACAACTGTGTGGATTGTGTGTAAAAGACACCCCTTAAACGTCCTAGAAAACACGTCTTTTTGCTTAAATACGGCTTAAAATAAAGATAATCGCATAATTAATCAGTTTGTCCCTTACTGTTTCACGTGAAACATCTAGATTTCTCAATTTTACTGTTTCATGTGTAACATTTATAATTACCTTGTATGAAATACTTAAAAAATATTCTAAAGAAAGCAGTACCGTTCTCACGGCAGTCTGTCAAAAAAACAGAAACACCTAAACAAAAAGTGGGGCGTATCGGTGAAAACACTGCATGTACGTTTCTCGTGAAACATGGTTTTACCATTTTAGAACGTAATTACCTAAAAAAATGGGGTGAGATTGATATTATTGCAGAAAAATCAAAAACGACACACTTCGTAGAAGTAAAAACAGTTTCACGTGAAAACATAAAAGATGTTTCATATGAAACATTAGACACGCACGGGAGACCGGAAGAAAACATACACCCGTGGAAAATGAAAAGATTATCACGAACCATACAATCATATCTCTTGGAAAAAGAAGCAGTTAACGGAGAGTGGCAATTTGATGTCGTTGCCGTTTTTTTGGACATAAAGAACAAAGAAGCGAGGTGCAGATTCTACAAAAATATTATTCTATAGAAACCTTAGGGCGAACGGACCATTCTAAGATGTTTCATATGAAACATCTTAGGGGTAAAAAGTGCTTAAAATAAGGTTGAAATAAGCTCTGGGTTTTCAACAATATATTTGGATAATAACCAATATCTGTGTTATCATAACTTAATTCTTACCTTATAATCAGCGTGCTTAGGGATACGGATTGAAAAATGTCACGAAAACGTATTTTTCGAGGTGTAGCATAGTGGCGGTATGATCTTGGGGAGAAACCCTTTTTCGGGGTGTAGCATAGTGGTAGTGTGCTCGGTTTGGGACCGAGTGGTCCGAGTTCGATTCTCGGCACCCCGAAAAAGGGTTTGTCCAGAAGCATGAGATGCTTCTGTGGAAATTTTAATAAAAAATTTGAGTGGTCCGAGTTCGATTCTCGTCGCCCCGAATAGTAAAATTAATAGTAATAAAAAACTATATGCTAGACGAAATAATTATTTCTTTTATTGGAACAAGTGCCACCGCAGAGCTGTGGGGTAATACTATGTTGCAGTACAGTAAAGCGCTTATTGTATTTTTTGTACTCACAATAACTTTCAAACTAATACAGTTTTTCATTCTGCGACGTCTCGGTAAATTGGCGCAAAAAACAAAGACAGATATTGACGACACGGTCATAAAAATCGTGCGAAGCTTGCGTCCACCATTTTATTACTTTGTTGCTTTTTACTTCGCAACCAATTTTTTGTCACTGTCGGATATAGCTCACAAAATTACTGGAGGAATACTCACTATATGGACTGTCTATCAAGTTATTGTGGCAATACAAATACTTATTGATTACATTTTAGAGAAAAGATTTTTAGGAACAGAGGAAGATGAAGGTACAAAAGCGGCAATACGGTACGTCAGTGGCTTTGTTAAGGCAATACTGTGGCTCTTGGGGACACTACTCATTCTCTCTAATCTTGGTGTTAATGTAACTTCTCTCATCGCAGGACTTGGTATCGGTGGTATTGCTATTGCTTTTGCACTACAGAACATTTTAGGCGACCTTTTTAGCTCATTTGCTATCTATTTTGACAAACCATTTCAAGTTGGTGACTTTATTACCGTTGGAGAAAGTGCTGGTACGGTAGAAAAAATAGGCATAAAAACAACACGTATCCGCTCAAACTCCGGAGAAGAGCTTGTTATTTCAAACCAAGAACTCACCAGTGCTCGTATCAAAAACTTCAAACGACTAAAAGAAAGGCGTTCACTGTTTACTCTCGGTGTCCTCTACGACACGTCTCCTGAAAAACTCCGCAATATACCAAAAATTATAAAGGACATAATTGAGTCTCAAAAGGACACCCGCTTTGATCGCGTTCATTTTAAAGCATTCGCAGACTCCTCACTTAACTTTGAGATTGCGTTCTTTGTCTTGTCAGACGACTTTAAAGAGTTTCTTAACATCCAACAAGAGATTAATCTACAAATCGTGGACATATTTACAAAAGAGGGAATCGGTTTCGCATATCCAACCCAAACGCTCTATATTGAAAAGTAATCAATATGTTAGGAGTTGAACTCCTAACATAGTAAAAAGTGTCCAGGTAAATCACAAGTAAAATTAAAAATAAAGGAGGTTCCACCTCCTTTATTGTGTGTATATTTGGAAAAACAGAGAAAACCGCACAATTTATGTGCGGTTTTATATCTCAAGAGCCCAACGGTGTGTTATTTCTGTATTTTTCCCAATTTTCAATACGACGCTCAACCAAATCACAATCCTTTTCCTTAGGAATAAAGTAGTGACGGTCTAATCCAGTAAACTTCAACAATATCTCAAGATCCGAAACCACGAATGCGGATAGTGGTACGTTCTTTAGTTTCTTCCTAACCGCCTGTATGCGCTCCAAAAGCTCCTGTTCTTCATCTCTGGTGTAGTTTGTCATACTCTTCTCCTTTTTCTCACCAAGTCAATTCTACAATCAGAGTAACAAATAGAAAAAATCATGCAAGAACAACAAAAGTGTGCAACATCGGATGTTTAACATCCGATGTTGCACACTTTTGTTTAAAAAATACTCTCTACTTCTCAATCTCGTCCGTGAGCATTTTAGTAAGTGTCGGTGCAATAGTGAGATTAAATACACCCGCCTTCAACCACAAGTCTCCAAAAAGAAGAAACGGGAGATCATAGCCCGCATGCATCAAAAGACTACGATTGACGTGCGAAAGCGTAATAGCGCGCAATTCACGCTCTCCAGTATTACCTTCTTCTGTTGCTGTAACGATAATCCCCATAAGCGCACCAACATCAGACACAACGGCTCCGCCAGACGCACCTTTTTGTGATAAAATACTCCCCACAACCGAAACTAAATCAAGGGTATCTTCTTTAAACGTAAATAACTCTTTTACCTTTCCGATGGTAGAAACAACAAACAAGTCTTTCTGTATGGTGATACCACCAAGAAAACCTGCAGGATATCCTGCTAACAAGACATCATTATTTAACTGTATATTACTATCATCTGTTTCTGGTTTAACAAAAGCAAATTCATCAGATATTGCATTACTCTTATCCATATGACTACTAATAAGAAGAAGGGCGAAGTCATTTTCACCAGTACCGAGAGGATTTTCCTCTATAATATTGCTCGCATTTTCTTGTACCCATGCTGGCGAAATATAGAGTAACTCAAGACGGTTAGTTATCCGTGCTGGACTTCCTTGTCGCACAAAACATTCTATCGCTTTTTCAGTAGGGTAGTCACGTAAAAGCAAAAATTGAGCGACATGCGCATTTGTTAGCACAACACCACGTTTATCAATAATAACTCCACTACCTGTAATCGGCTGGAGTGGGCCACCGCTTTGTGTGGTGCAAAGAATATTCACAAGAGCTTCTCGCGTATTGACATTTATATCCGAAAACGACAGGTCAACACGCTCGTCAATAGTGGGAGTAACGATATCCTCTAATACCTCTTGTTGTGCTTCGGGTAATAAGTCAGATACTTCTTGCATTGTAATAATTGGGTCTTCCGATACAATTTCGGGAATAACTTCTTGTGTTTCGTTAACTATTACTACACTAGTATTGTCTTGATTTTCTGTTATTTCGTCTCTTTTTTCCTCTTTGTGTGTAATGTGCTCAACCGGAATCACAATGCGCTGTGTTGATTCCTCAACAACGGCTGGTATGCTACTTTCCTGCAGGTTTTCCGTATTTTCATATCCCAAGAAAGAAAGCACTGCGATATACCCAACCACGAGGGCACTAATGACAATTCTTGCTATTTCAATAATTATAGGCATAACGTATTAATTATAGCATACCATTAAAAAACCTTTTTGTTTAGCCATATTTTTCCACTCTCACCCCACAAGTCGTGAAACGAAATATTGACTAAAATAAATAATTGTTGCATAGCATTGACAAATCTTTTCATTTGTGTATACTAGTTTGATGATACTTGATACACCTGTATTAAGTATTCTTTTATTAGCATTCTAGCCAAATGGTGGGTAGAAGAAATTAACGTAATAACACCATGGACGAAAACACAACAGCTCCAGCAGGAGACGCAGTTGAAGAAACTGCAACACCAGCAGAAGCTACACCAGAAGCTGCTCCAGCAGAAGGAGGTGAAGCAACAGCTGAGTAATACAACTGTATTACCTAAATCAAAACCCCGCGGCTCCGCCGCGGGGTTTTGATTTTAAGCTCATAATATGTTTCAATATCTATTACTGGCGGGTATAGTTTAGTGGTAGAACATCTGCCTTCCAAGCAGAGGACGGGAGTTCGATTCCCCCTACCCGCATAGTATTAATAAAACATCTCGACTTTCTAGTCGAGATGTTTTATTAATATGTGTTATTGAGAGAGTCGAACTCTCGTGAAACACATATTAAATTAAAAAACACTGCATTTTCAAATGCAGTGTTTTTGATTTTTTAAAACAAAACTCTAGATATACGAACAGCTTTTGCAAGAGTTACTTCAAGGGTGTGAGATACCGGTACGTTGTTTTTAACTGCAATATAATACAAATATTTCATTTTAGGTGCTTCTACGGGAAACCCTAGGACAACCTTACCTGAGTCCACATACATACCAAACTCAACATTTGTGGTGAAAGCTGGTAATGAGTTAAGATCTCTAGGAATCCAAAATACCACACATGAGGCTCTTTCTAAATACTTGAGCTCCCATTCCACTTGGGCGTCGTAATTTGGCAACCATTCTCCGTCACGAGGTAGGGGAACGAAAACGTCTCCACCAAAACCAAGTTCTTTTAAGGCTCTCAACGCCTCTGGTCTCCAGTCGTGGTGACTACTGTCTCTTGGACTGGGTCCCGCAAGAAAAATACTTTCTAGTAAGGTATTTTCAGGTGCTTCGTGTGCATATACAACATTCACTGTTTATCCTCCTCATTTGTTTTCTCCAATTCCGGACCAAAGTATAATGCCGTCTTTTTCTTTTTACACACAGGGCATTTATACCCAACCTCGTACTGAAAAACATGTACCTTGGGGCGACCACCAAGCCACTTGTTCCAATATTCCGTATCTGGACAAAGGGGGCCTATAACCCTTCGAACACGGCCCTTGAACGTATACCCCTTATCGTCCGTAGGTGAGCATATACGAGGTTCTAGTGAGTTAGTAACCCTATCTCCTAACTGGAACTCCTGTTCCTCAATAGGCGTAACTTCACACATAACGGCATCGGACTGATTACAATAGTCAGTCTTGCACACCCCGCACCGCCAAAACGTTTGTCTCTTCACAATCACTCTCATATCGCAGTCTCCCTTGATGCATTAATGTTCTGTTGCCATACTACTACACACCACGCATATTGCAAACTAAAACCAAAAAATTCGCCACCGTTGGCGAATTTTTTGGTTTTCTATATAGAAAAACTTTAAGATGCAGTGGTTTCTATTTTACTGCGTCCTTAAGTCCTTTTGCAGCACGGAACTTTGGTACTCGCATTGCTTGAATTTGAATACTTTCACCTGTTCGTGGGTTTCGTCCTTGACGAGCTGCACGCATTTTTGTTGAGAAAATACCAAGTCCTGCGATTGAAACTTCGTCACCACTCTTAAGAGTGTCAATGATAGTGTCAACAACAACGTCTACTGCTCGCTCTGATTGAGCTTTTGTTCCGTCTAATACTTCACTTAATTTTTCTGCTAAACCTGCTTTATTCATAATAGTTTGGAAATTAGTCGTTTGTAAAATCGACCTTATCTTTATAAGTATATAATAAGCCGTTTTTTCTGCAATAGTAAAGAGGGTGTGTGTAAAAACCAAAATAAAACGTTTAAAAACAAATTTTGCAACAAAATTTCATTCCAATAAAAGATACGGAAAACAAAATATAACATTGTTTTGAGCCATTTTTACACCATATACATAATCTGTGTCAGAAAAGTTGCATATTAAAAATATCTATAGTATAATTTTTTTAGAGTAGATTGTATATTGCGAGGTGAGAAAATGAAAGGTATTGACTACGATTTTGTTTTTGACGAAAGTGCGAAAAAGGTCTCGTGCCAAGTAGGTGGTTGTACAGGAATTAAAACGTCACCATGGGATGCTTTTTGTGATGAACACACGTTTGTGTGGAAAATACTTAACCCTTACGCAGGATTTCAACTCGGTCAAAATATTAGACTGCAAGTTGTTTTAAAGTCATCAATACAAAAACAGTTAACAAAAAACGCAACTCACGGATGAGCTGCGTTTTTTAATTTTACTTCTTGTATACTTATTATCTCGCAAACTCAATAGATCGAGACTCACGAATAACATTCACCTTAATTTCACCTGGATACTTTAGCTCACTTTCTATTCGAGTAGCAATATTTCGCGCAATCTTCTTGGCCTCAAAGTCAGATATATTTTCAGGAGTTACAAACACACGCACCTCTCTTCCGGCTTGAATCGCATATGTCTTCTCAACACCTGCAAATGAATTCGCAATCGCCTCCAAATCACTCAAACGTTTGAGATAATTTTCAACCGAATCCCGACGAGCTCCAGGGCGACCTCCAGAGATAGCGTCTGCAACTTGCACGATGATGGATTCTGGTGTTTCATACGGATATTCCTCATGATGTGCCTGCATTGCTTGTACAATACGCTCGTCAGCACCAAATTTTTGCAAAATACGACGCCCTATTTCAACATGCGTACCTTGCACTTCGTGATCAACAGCCTTTCCAATGTCATGCAAGAGCGCTCCCGCCTTTGCAACAACAGGATCAGCACCGAGCTCTTCAGCGAGCATTCCTGCAATATGCGCCATTTCAACAGAGTGAAAGAGTACATTCTGTCCATAACTCGTACGGAAGTGCAATCGTCCAAGAATAGATGTAATTCGCGGGTCAAGGTTAAACACACCGCACTCATACGCCGCCTGTTCTCCTTTCTCTTTTATCACTTTATTTATCTCCTCTTTCGCTTTCTCGGTCACCTCCTCTATTTTTGCCGGCTGTATTCTACCGTCAATGATAAGATTCTCAAGTGCAACACGAGCAATCTGCCGACGTACCGGGTCATAGCACGAAAGCGTAATAGCGCCCGGTGTATCGTCAACAATGACATCAACACCAGTTGCGCGCTCAAATGCCTTAATATTTCGCCCCTCTTTCCCAATAATTTTACCTTTCAACTCGTCAGATGGAAGTGCTATTGAAGTCGCGATAACATCAGTCGCAACAGAGTTGCCGTAGCGATGAATACACGATGTGAGAATATCCTGCGCCTTTTGCTCAAGCTTTTCCTTACCTGTTCGCTCAAGTTTCTGTATCCGCACAAGTAAATCCTCCTCGCTCTGCTTTTCAATAATAGCGAGAAGTTCTTTTTTAGCTTCATCTTGAGAAAGAAGGGATATTTTTTCTATTTCTTCTAATTTTTGAGTATTAAGCTGTTCAGTTTTTTCCTTGATACTTCGAACTTCCTCAATTTTTTTCTTAATTGTGTCAACTTCTGTGTCAATATCTAGTTGCCGTTTATCAAGAAACTCTTCTTTTTTAACAAAACGGTCTTCTGTTCTTTTCAGTTGAGCTTCTTTATCTTTAAGCTCCTTACGGAGCTCGCTTATGTGCGCCTCCGCTTTTTTTTCAGCTTCAGCAGTAATACGTTTTGCTTCCTCTTTGGCTTCAAGGGTCATCTGCTTGATTTCAAGCTCCATTGAGCCGTGTTTTCCAAGCGCGACAATCCAACGCAAGAAATACCCCGCAGCAACACCGAAGAATACTGCAAGTGCCAAGAGTACTAATACTATTTTTAATGACATGTTTGTGGAATATTCCACCACACCAGTCCTTACTAAGACCTATTTTAAAAGGTAATTAGAGCGTAATTCCCAAATTATATATGAATTATAGTCAAAAAATGCTTTCACGATTGATTGAATATGCTATAAATCCTGCGGTCAGTAAAAGAAAGAGAGGATAGAATATCAGATTATATATTGAATAATAAATTTAGATATAATGCCACCGTATCATATAATTCCGAGATTCGCAAGAAACTGTTTATCTGCATTATCAAAAACCAAAAAATATGGACGTCGAACGTCCATATTTTTTGGTTTTTTTAATTTTCTAACTTACTTTCCTCTTTTGTATATCTCATCCACAATTCCATATTTCTTTGCTTCGTCGGCACTCATGAAAAAATCACGGTCAACATCTTTTTCAATCTGCGCAAGCGGTTTACCTGTGTTTTTAGAGAGAATTTTATTAAGTCGGTCACGAACACTCAAAATATGTTTTGCGGTAATTTCAATATCGGTCGCTTGTCCTTGTGTGCCACCCCATGGCTGGTGAATCATAACTTCAGCATTTGGAAGTGCGTAACGCTTTCCTTTTGCTCCTGCAGAAAGTAAGATTGCGCCACCGGAAGCCGCGAGACCAACACACACTGTTGAAACGTCGGGTTTGATGTAACTCATCGTATCAAGCATTGCGAGAGTTGCTGTTACCGAACCACCAGGGGAGTTAATGTAGAGAGAGATATCTTTTTTAGGATTTTCTGACTCAAGAAAAAGCAACTGCGCAATAACAATGTTCGCAGTGTGGTCTTCAATAGGGCCACCTAAGAAAATAATGCGTTCTTTTAAAAGACGAGAGTAAATATCGTACGCTCGTTCACCAAATTGACTTTTTTCTACAACCGTTGGAATTAGCATGATGTATTTAAGATTAATTATTATGAATAATTATAAATAGAATAGTACAACAACTATTATTTTAAATCAAGTACCACAGGGCAATGGTCGGAGCCGAACATCTGCGACATGATGGATGCGCTCTTAAACGTATTCTGAAGATTTGAACTTGCAAACACATAGTCTATACGCCAACCAACATTCCTATCACGCGCGTGTGTTTTCATATCCCAGTAACTATACGCGTCTTTCTTATTCGGATGAAAGTGGCGAAACGTATCAATGTATCCAGCACGCACCACTTCATCAATCCATTCACGCTCTTCAGGTAAAAAGCCTGTATTTTTAGAATTTTCTTTTGGACGCGCTAAGTCAATTTCCTCGTGCGCAGTATTTACATCACCACAAAAAATTATTTTCTTGCCCGACTTTCGCAACCCTTCAATGTGTTCTAAAAATGCATCGTAAAAATCAAATTTATACTGCAAACGCTCTGGACCTTGCCCACCGTTAGGGAAGTACACGTTCAAAAGCACGAAGTTTTTAAAATGTAATTCTAAAAAACGTCCCTCTTGGTCAAATTTCAGAACACCCATTCCGTATTTCACTTTTTTGGGTTTTTCTCTTGTATACACCGCAACACCACTGTATCCTTTTTTTACTTCAGACGAAGAAAAAAAAGAGTGATAACCTTTTACCCCGCGTACCTCGTCAGGAAGTTGGTCGGGGTGTGCTTTTGTTTCCTGTAGACACAAAATGTCTGGTTTTTTTTTAAAAACATCATCAAAGTTACCCTTGCGATGCACCGCACGTAGCCCATTTACGTTCCATGAGATAAGTTTCATTCTCATAGTATACCAAAAAAAATAAAAAACACCGTGAACGTTCATGTGAACTTTCACGGTGAAATTAAAAAAGGAACAAAATAAAATGGAGGCTTCTGTTGCCAGGTGCCTCCGTACCCCGCTTCAGTCTTGCGACTTAGGCAGCCATTGCGAACCCTCGAGGGGCTCCGTTTTCATTGGCTTTTGTGTTGGCAGTTTGTCCGTTACACACAGCTTGTGCGGTATGTGTACTTCCTCTCGTCAGCCTGTCGATCCTATTTCGGCCCCATCAAAAACACATTCCTACCAGTCGGTTGATTAGCAAGCTAATCACCTTATCCTAATCACAATCAAGATAAGGGGTCTATTGACCGTCGGGTCTCAGAGTTGAAACTCTGGCGCTTTTCCAACCTATAATGAATGGTCCGCGCGGAAGTCATGTGCTTGTGGTGGAGCCGTCGGGTACCGCCCCCGAGTCCAGTACTGCCTACTTAAAAGTACAGACATGTGCCACTTAAAATACTAGCAGAGAATAGCCATTCTGTCAACCTTTCGCACCAAACCTTCGAGGCTTGATACGGTTGCTTTTAATACCCCTACCATTAAATATATAGTGTGCATTTTCCACGTTTACCGGTCATATAGTTATTAGAGGTATTCGCTAAGCGTTATTCAACCCAAATAACACAAAACCCAACTGTGCAACGCCGAGCGTTGCACAGTTGGGTTTTGTCATGCCACGCAACATGTCACCACTCTCCACATCACAAACTAGTTCGATTAATCAAACTAGTTTATCTTCCTGTTGAATCCAAAACAAAAACCCGACGTTTGTCGGGTTTTTGTTTACTAAGATCTATAAGCTAACACCTATAAGCTGTTATATCATTTTCACGTCAATATTTACCCCAGAAGGTAAACTAATGTTTGTGAGTGCGTCAATAACTTTTGGAGATGGACTCATAATATCAATTACACGTTTGTGAACTCGCATTTCAAATTGTTCTCGCGCATCTTTAAAGATGAAAGAAGAGCGGTTCACTGTGTACTTTTTAATTTCGGTTGGCAATGGTATTGGTCCAACAATATTTGCATCAAGACGTGCGGTGGTGTCAATAATCTGTTTCACTGACGCATCAAGAATCTTGTGTTCATATGCACGAACACGGATACGCAATTTAGGGATTACGTCTTTAGCAGCTTTTTTAGATGGTGCAACTTTTTTAGTTTCTTTTGCTTTAGAAACTTTTTTAGCTGTCGCCTTTTTAGCCACTACCTTATTTGTCTGCTCCGCCTTGGCGGTGGTTGTTTTTTTTGTTGTCTTGGTACTTGCCATGATTTAGCTTTTAGCTTGTTAGCGAAAAAGAACCTTTCCAATGAAGCTAATTATTTACACATTGATTTTGGTTACCACTCCGGCACCAACTGTCTTACCTCCCTCACGAACCGCAAATCGTTGCTGTTCTTCAAGAGCGACTGGGGATACCAACTTTACTTTAAAAGTAATCGTGTCCCCTGGCATCACCATTTCAGTTCCTTCTGGAAGCGCCACTTCACCGGTTACGTCAGTTGTACGAATGTAGAACTGTGGTTTGTATCCCGTAAAGAATGGTGTGTGCCGTCCTCCTTCTTCTTTGTTAAGAATATATACTTCAGCGTCAAACTCGGTATGTGGTGTAACGCTCCCTGTCTTTGCAAGCACTTGTCCGCGGTGTACGTCTTCCTTCTTTGTTCCACGAAGCAAAATACCAGCATTGTCTCCCGCCTGACCTTCTTGAAGTTGTTTGTTAAACATCTCCACGCCAGTTACGGTTGTTTTGGTAGTATCTTTAATACCGACTATTTCAATTTCTTCTCCGACTTTCACAATACCACGCTCAATTCGTCCAGTAACAACAGTACCACGTCCTTCAATTGAGAAGATATCCTCAATCGGCATAAGGAACGGCTTATCAGTGTCACGTTTTGGTACAGGAATGTACTCGTCAAGTGCTGCGGTAAGTTCAAGAACTTTCTTTACCCACTCATCATCAGCTGAAGTTCCTTCAAGTGCTTTCAATGCAGAACCCTTGATAACAGGAGCGTTCTTGCCGTCAAAATCATATTTATCAAGTAACTCTCGTACTTCTTCTTCAACTAAATCAACGAGGTCATCGTCGTCAACTTGGTCAGTCTTGTTCAAGAAAACAGCAATTCTAGGAACACCGACTTGCTTTGCAAGTAGAATATGTTCACGAGTCTGTGGCATCACACCGTCAGACGCTGCAACCACAATAATTGCGCCATCCATCTGTGCCGCACCAGTAATCATGTTCTTCACATAGTCAGCATGA
>CAYZCN010000020.1:0-2138 GCA_964476975.1 uncultured Candidatus Saccharibacteria bacterium
CGTTTGGCTCTGATGTAGTAGCACTTATGGATCCCTTCCTTTCGTCTTCTGATATGCAAGTGTTGGCGACCAATGATACAGTGAGTTTCCATAAGGTTATTGAGACACGCCCACAACTTGTCCAGCGTTTTGAGCGCATCAGTGTTGAGAGTCCAGAGCGGACAGGGACTATTCGTGCGCTTGAAAATATTGCGCTTACTTATGAGAGTGAGTATGATATCTTGTTTACGTATTCGGCAATACATACGATTGTGGAGAGTGCCGACCGATATGTTGTCGGCGGAGTGATGCCAGACAAAGCGGTTGACCTTTTGGTTGAGATTTTGCCGACTGCAAAAGAGAAGAAGGTGAGTGTGGTGACGAAAGCATTTGTACATGAGTATGTAAAGACAAAAACAGGTATACCTGTTGGCGTGGTGGGCGACGATGAGCGTGACATACTCTTGAACCTTGAAAAGATTTTACATACACGAGTTGTTGGTCAGGACGAAGCAATTAATGCGATAAGTAATGCGATGCGGCGTGCGCGTGCGGGAATACAAAACCCTGACCGACCTGTTGGCTCGTTTTTATTTCTTGGTCCCACAGGTGTTGGAAAGACGGAGACAACAAAAGCGCTCACCGAAGTCTTTTTTGAAGACGAAGACAAAATGATACGACTTGATATGTCGGAGTATAGCACTGATGATGCACTTGATAGGTTGATTGGTACGTCTGACGGTAAGAATGTTGGCGCATTGACGTCGCTTTTGAAAGATCATTCGCATGGCGTATTACTTCTTGATGAGTTTGAAAAGACAGCACCCGAAGTGAAGGATCTCTTTTTGCAAATTCTTGATGAGGGGTATTTTTCAAGTAGTCGTGGGGAGCGGGTGAGCGCGCGCAATCATATCATCGTTGCAACTTCAAATGCGGGAAGTGATTTGATATGGAAATTATCGCGCAAAAAGAAAGACGTGAACGAAGAAGAGACAAAAATTATTGATACGATTATTGAAAAGGGTATTTATAAGCCGGAGCTTATCAACCGTTTTGATGGCGTGGTGATTTTCCATACATTAGAAAAAGAACATCTTGAGAAGATAGCGCAGATTTTGCTCAAGCGGTTGAGAGAACGGATAAGGACACAGGGGTATGAGCTTATCGTTAACGACGCGCTTGTTGATATTTTGGTGACAGAAGGATTTAATCCACAGTTTGGCGCGCGCCCGATGCGGAGAGTGGTGCAGGACAGAATAGAGAAACTTATTGCAGAGGAAATTTTGGAACAAGCACTCGTCAAAGGTGCGTCTATAGAGTTTACTAAAGAGGATTTCGTTTAGTTTTTAATGTGTGAGGCATCATTGTGTATAGGTATAAAATTATAAGTTAATAAAAATAATGTCATGAATATAAAAAATATTCTCATAATAATTTTTGTTTCTATGTTTTTGAGTGGTATCTTTTTACCAAAATCATTTATAAAAGATGATGCGAGTTTATCTGCAGAAAAAATCGCATGTGCCAAAAAAGACGCGCGTGCTGTTCTTAAAGACTTACCCGAACGTTTCTTTGTTGTTGCATTGTCGGTATCATCGCGGCAGAACGAATATATTGCTAGTACACATGAAGATGGTAAGGTGTACGTGAATATTCACACCTTTGGAGGATTGAAGTATGCACAATTGAAAACAACGTGTGACGAAAGTGCAGAAGTAATTTTTAACAAACGGTTTAAAAAGAATCAAAAGATTACTAATTTTGAAGAATGCAGAGATGCAGGATACGCCGTTGGGGAATCTTATCCAGCGCAATGCTGGACGGAAGATGGACATTTTTATGAGGAAATTGATCCAATACCCACAGGATAGGTGTTTGATATGCAAAAGGAATGGTGTGTAGGGGGATTCTCTGCATATTTTGGCACATCTTGTTTTTTTCAATCATTCTAACATTCTTAAGAATATTAGAATGATTTTGGTGAAAGTTGTGATGCAGAGGTAATGAGTCAAGTCGGACTTTGCTCATTGGGTGGGGTTTCTTGCATTTGTGTCGTTTTTTAGGCATTATAGTGAAATACGTAACTATTTATGTAAATAGTTACATAAATCATTTTAATACATTATCGGATTGTTGAGGTGGTGGAGTGGGCAAGAGGT
>CAYZCN010000020.1:2238-11755 GCA_964476975.1 uncultured Candidatus Saccharibacteria bacterium
ATAAATCATTTTAATACATTATCGGATTGTTGAGGTGGTGGAGTGGGCAAGAGGTATTATAAAAAGTTGTTAAACATTGCCGGATCGTTGAAGTGGTGGAATGGGCAAGAGGTATTATAAAAAGTTGTTAAACATTGCCGGATCGTTGAAGTGGTGGAAATTAAAAACAAACTGCTTTGTTTTTAATCTGATTTTGCGAAGCAAAAATTTCTGATATTGAACGAAGTGAGATAGGAAATAAGGGGTTTTGGTTTTTAAAAAATATAATATTCTCTTCAAACCTGCCGGATCGTCTAATGGTAGGACCGCGGATTTTGGTTCCGTTAATCTAGGTTCGAGTCCTAGTCCGGCAGGTTTGCAGAGAATGAGGATAATATTTTTTAAATTGTCGTCGATATCTGGGTTCGAGTCCTAGTCCGGCAGAAAATTGGTGATGAAATTTAAAAAAGTATATGACACTCATTTTTGAGGTGTTTTTTTGTGATAAAATAAAGACATGAATACATTTGAATCAGGCGGAGTAGAAAATTCTCGTAAGAAGCATGATGGGCATGCAGAGTATGACGACATCATAAAACATTACGAAGACTCGGAAGCCGAAGAAGGAGCTAAAGAAAAAGTGGATTGCGAACCACATATTGAAGAATATGAGTCTTTAATTATTGCTTTTGAAAAAGTATATTCTCTTGAAAATCTGCGCGCACTTCAGACAGAAGAGGAAGCTTTAAATAGTGAAGAAAGAGAATCTGTAAAAGGAGCACTTTCTTCTGTTTATAAAAAATTAGAATTTTTGAAAAAGAGAACAAACGTTACTGATAAAAGATTTGGGGACTTGTGTAAAAAATATAAAATTATTTCTAATGCTGTTGGGTTTATCAATAACGGAGTTATTGAGCACGATAGATAAAAAAGAAAAAATCCTCCCAGTATACTGGAAGGATTTTGTGTGAAGATAACTGATTTCTTGTATTTTTCTTTAGCAATGGTAGTGTTGATATAGATAAAATTATATTTGAGAAAAAGAAAGGACGGTGTAGTTATGACACTTCAATATTGGAGAGAGGAAGACTACGAGCAGGTTGAGAATGCGACAACGTACAATGAACTCAGAGATGTTGCGTTTCGGGTACTTGCACGTGCACCAAAACCGTGCGCCGAGGTGTGTGGGCCCATAACAACCGGTGGACTTGGGTCAATTGAAAAAAACTTAAAACGGTTTAACGAGGAGATTCGTAAATTACAAAAAACTGGTGTTGAAGTTTTTGATCAGATGCCTTTTGAAGAGTCTATGCAGAGAATAAAGAAACTGCATGAAACAAAAGGATATCTAACGAATTTGTTGTACGAGTTTTATCTGCCGATTTTTGAAAGTGGACTTATACGAACTCTCTACTTTCTTCCTGATTGGAAAACGTCTTCTGGTGCACGATGGGAACATGAACAAGCATTACGACTTGGTATTGAAATAGTGTATTTAGAGTAATAGTCGTTTCTAGATCGTTACGGAACATCAACAGAAAGGAAAAATATAGTGGAAGTAGTAAATGTTGTTACACACGCTATGGAGAAAGGTCTTCGTTCATATCAAGAAGATAGATACTTCCATAAACGGATATCTAAGTATGGACGAACAGGATATTTACTTGCCGTCATGGACGGTCACAACGGAGACACTGCCGCCAAGACCTGTTTCCAGCTTTTAGAAAAAACTTTTTCAATCCGAAAAGGTGGAGACGCTGAAAACGCTCTTCGCAGACTTGTTGATAAGTTGGCAAATGTGACGCATCAATTTATTTCGGGGACATGCATTACTGTTGCGTATGTGGATGAGATGAATAATCATGTTACCGTCGCTGTTCTTGGAGATTGTCCTGCAGTTGTGGTTGATGTAAGTGGTGCGGTAAATGTCGGACCCGTACATAATGTTCGGACAAACATACAAGAGCGTAAAAATGCAGAGGAACGAGGTGGTCAGTATGACTTAGGTGGTTATATTTTTAACACAAAAGGAAGTTATGGATTACAGATCGGTCGCTCTCTAGGTGACTATCAGATGGACGGCATCACCTCTCGTGAACCAGAAGTATACACTGTCAAAAATCCACGTTTTGTCGCACTGGTCACTGACGGAGTGCTCGAAATCGGACGTCGGTATGAAAACGAGCTTGTCAAAGGATTTGTTGAGATGAGTGCAAAAAACACAACAGCTACCGAGCTTTTGGATTTTACAAAAGGTCTGTTTGAGTTGAGAGATAATGCAACAATAGTTCTTTGGCAGAAAAATGTTGTGTCAATTTGGTGACTAAGACACGAGCATCAATTAACTCAATGCGTTGAGTTAATTGATGAAAATTAAAACCTTGCGATATATCGCAAGGTTTTTTTTCATTAGCTTCATTAGTTCGGTGTTTTTTTCTTGTATTTTTTTGATTAGGTGTTAGTGTTGAGGTAGAAAAAACGTGAAAAAATGAAAGGAATATGAAATGGATACTGAAACACAGAAGAGTTTTGCCGAAAAGTACCCTCCTGGAAAGTTTGTCGTGAGCGGAAAAACAAAATATATTCATGAAGTCAAAGGTAAACCTCATTTGGCGATAGTAAGTTCAAAAAATGACATAACCGCGGATGATGGCGCAAGGCATGACGTTATTCCTGAAAAAGGGCGACTATCTAATGAGACGACGTGTAATGTGTTTCGTTTGTTGAGTGAGTGTGGTGTTCCAACTGCCTTCAAAGAACAAATCAGTAATATCTCGTTTGTTGCAGATAGCTGTGACATGGTTCCTGTTGAGGTTGTGGTGAGACGAGAGGCACACGGTTCGTATCTCAAACGCAATTCACATCTATCAAAGGGACATTTATTCCCGAAGCTTATTGTAGAGTTCTATTTGAAGACGAGTGGTCGCAGGTGGGGTAAATATGAACTTATCTGTGATGACCCGTTTATGTTGATTGCAGATGACTCAGAAGATATTCAGATCTTTGACCCAGCTAAGTCAATACACACACAAAATCCATTTTTGTCGTTACCGCATACAGAAGTCTTTGGTGACAGAGTTGGCTCGTTCACGCTTTCTACAATGAAGGACATCGCCATTCAAACCTTTCTCGTTCTTGAAAAAGCATGGCAGATGCAAGGTAGAAAACTTGTTGATTTCAAGGTTGAGTTTGGCCGTAACTCAAAAGGATATATTGTGTTGGCGGATGTTGTTGATAACGACTCGTGGAGAGTTATTGAAAATGACGCTTATATTGATAAGCAGATGTATAGAGATGATGGAGACCTTAATGACGTTGCACGGACATACGAGCGTGTCGCCGAACTTACGAGTCGTTTTCAATTACCTAAACAAAGAATCATTGTTTGGCGAGGGTCAGAGTTCGATGATATTGAGACAGTAATGAGAATGCTTTCAGTGTATGGTATGAATGATGTTTTTGAATCGGTAACGTGCTCCATGCACAAACAACCTCATAAATGTATTGAGACACTGAACAGGTTGATACAAGAAGTTCCTGATTCTGTTGTGATTGCAGTCATTGGTAAAAGCAATGGTGCAGGTCCTACTCTCTCTGCACTGTCCACTGTTCCAGTTATTACGGTGCCGATTGATTATAAGGAGTTTCCTGGTGATGTATGGTCTTCGCTCCGGACGCCGTCGGAGGTGCCTGTTATGACTGTTTTGGAGCAAGCAAATGCTGTACGTGCTGTGTTGAATATATTTTCGGCGAATAACCCAAAAATTTATGCTAAAGTTCGTTCGAAAGTGGAAAAACGACTCGTTAATGTTTTTTCTGTTTGAGTACATATACAATATATAAAAGAGAGCCCTGTCGGCTCTCTTTTTTATAATCGTTGTTTTTGTTTAGTTTTGAGCATATAATGAGAATATGATAAAGTTTTGGACATGGGGCAAAAAAGAAAATAGTAACAGTATTGAAAAGTTGGCTAAAGAAGAGCTCAAACAAAATCGGGCGGTTTTTGAGTCTTTACGAGATTATGACGAAGGAAAAAAAGAAATTTCAACTACTAACGTCAAAAAACATCTGCGAGATTTACAACGTTCTGTATAACGAAAAATTAATTTCGTTCCCCATTACCCAAGAAGCAGAAAATAAAATTGACTCACTCGTAACTAGTATAAATGGTGAAAGTTTTAGTGTTCCTCACTATGTAACAGTAGAAGAAAAGGTGGTGGCTCATTTGTATTTTATAATTAATAACCACGCATTTACAGACGGAAATAAACGAACAGCAGTACTTGTTTTTAGGGTTTTGTGTAGGAAAAATAATTTAGTTCAAAAACTTGGGGATTATAATTTAGATGCTCTAGCGATATATATGGAGCAGGTGAAAGAAAGAGACCACCACGGTGTTATAACAGAGTTGGCAAATATTCTTTTTGTAAAAAATAAATAATGAAAAAAGGAATTAAACGATGCGGATGGCCGGGAGAAGAAAATAGTTTGATGATTGAATACCACGACAAAGAGTGGGGTGTGCCGGTGCATGATGACAATCATTTGTTTGAAGTGTTGGTACTTGACGGTGCACAGGCAGGGCTTTCGTGGCGGACTATTTTGAATAAGCGTGAAAACTATCGCAAGGCATTTGATAATTTTGATGTGAAAAAGGTGGCGAAGTATAACGAAACAAAAATGCAGGAGCTTTTGGAGAATGAAGGCATTGTTCGTAACAGGTTAAAAATTGCGTCTGCGGTAAGGAATGCAAAAGTGTTTCTTGAAATTCAAAAAGAGTTCGGTTCGTTTGATACGTATATTTGGGGTTTTGTGGACGGTAAGCCGATACAGAATAAGCGAAAGAAAGTGTCGGATATTCCTGCAACGACGGAGTTGTCGGACATCATTAGTAAAGATTTAAAAAAGCGTGGTATGAACTTTGTTGGCTCTACTATCATTTATGCGGTGATGCAGACGATAGGGCTAGTGAATGATCACCAAGTAGACTGTTTTCGATATAATTCACTCTGATTTTTATTATATGGCTAGTCGCGAGTGTAATAAGGTATGGTATATTTATTGTATATAACGGTTTAATTAGAAATAAAAATTATGAAAACTGAACAAAGAAGTTGGTCGCAAGATAGGGGTTGGGAAACAGTATCCAGTACACTAGAGGGGAATGCCCCACAGGTTGTTTTTGTGTTTGGGGGACGAGAAGCTATTACCACACAAGAACATTTTGATACTCTTGTTAAAACATATCCAAACTCACGGATACTTCTTTGTTCTACTGCAGGAGAGATTTTAGATACAAAGGTAAGTTATGATTCAATTGTTTCTACTGCAGTATTTTTTGAAAAAACAGAGTTACAGTTTCAGCAAACGGTGATAACCCAATCAATGGACAGTGAAGCAAAAGGAAAGGAGTTGGCACAGTCGTTGCCAAAAGAAGGACTCGTGCACGCCATGGTTTTCTCTGATGGTTTGAAAGTGAACGGCACCACACTCGTCAAGGGGATACTTGGAGAGCTTCCAAAAAATGTTTCTGTAACTGGAGGTCTTGTTGGTGACGGTGAGGACTTTAAAAAGACCGTTGTTGGACTTGATGCACTTCCTATGGAAGGAATCATTGTATTGGTTGGTTTTTATGGAGAGTCACTTGAGGTTGGATATGGCTCACTCGGTGGTTGGGATTCTTTTGGACCAATGCGCACGATTACAAAATCAAAAGATAATGTGTTGTATGAATTAGATGGTGAGCCGGCGCTTAAATTGTATAAAAAATATCTTGGAGACGATGCAAAAGACTTACCGAGTTCTGGGCTTTTATTCCCACTCAATCTTCATTTGAGGTACTCTGATGGTAATAATGTGCAGGTGGTGCGCACGCTGTTGGCAGTCGATGAAAAAGAACAGAGTATGACTTTTGCTGGAGATATGCCGGAGGGTGAGGAAGTTAATCTTATGAAGGCAAATTTTGACAGACTTGTTGAGGGTGCAAAAGGTGCGGCGAAAATGAGTGGAGAGAGTTTTGCAGATGGTAGTCCAGAGCTTGCGATTCTTATTAGTTGTATTGGGAGACGATTAGTATTGAAAGAGAGAATTGAAGAAGAGACAGAGGCCGTACGCTCACAGCTTGGGGAAGATACTGTGATGACAGGATTTTATTCGTATGGGGAGATTTCTCCTGTCGCTCCGACAGAAAAACAGTGCCAGCTTCATAACCAGACGATGACGATTACGACGTTTCGGGAGGAGTAGAATATAGAAAACTAAAAACTAAACCCCTGTACTCTGTTAGAGTTCGGGGGTTTAATTGTATATTACACAGGTTTCAAAACACTGCTCTTTAAAAGAGTTTTAGTGACGAATTACTATCTTGAAAAGCTTTGATTGTCTTTGTTGTATCCAGTATCTACACCAGAGTGTGAGAATAAATGCATTGAGGATAAGAGAGGCCGGTGCGGTGAGCATTAAGATTGGTTCTTGAGAAGAGTAGGCGTACACCATCCACGTTGTTGCGCTCAATACTCCAACCGCAAAGAGTCGTGGGCAGAGCGCGCCTGTTGCGCCGGAGTTGTAGAGGGTAACGAGTTGCGCACTGTATCCAATGAGACTGGAGAGTGTGAGTGCAAGATAAATGACGCCATGATGCGGGGTGAGTATCATGGCGCCTATAAAAAATGAAAGGAATATGATGAGTATTGCGTCTTTTTTATGGAATGCTCGCATTTTGTAGAGTGTGTGATGCAACCATAAGTATGGAATGACAAGAAGTCCGTTTAAGAATATTGCCCAATTAACTTCCAGATACCCGTAAGTTAATCCGGAAAAATACACAAAAGCATTGATGATGTAGACCGAAGGGAGAAGAGAGCGGACGCTTTGTAGCCGTACAATTTGGCGAACTTGATGAAATAGTCCCCAAAACGACAGAATAGAGAAAAGTATTGTTGCGACAAGGGCGGTATGCTCAATGCTGATTGATGTCAGCGAAAAAGATACCATACGCATTATGTTTACACACTTATGGTGGTAAACGTGAGAGAAAAAACATTTCTTATTTTTTCTATCACCCCCTTATTATCCCACAGCTATTTTATATATGTCAAAATACTTATGCACACCCCCGGTTATATTTTAGTAAGCTTTCGGTGTTGTGCTATAGTGCTTGTATGACACAAAAAGATGCACTAGATGTAATGAAAATGGGACATAGTGTTTTTCTCACTGGTCCTGCAGGAAGCGGAAAAACTCATGTACTCAATGAGTATATTGAATACTTACGAAAGAAAGGAGTTGGTGTCGGCATTACTGCGTCTACTGGTATTGCTGCAACACATCTCGGTGGTATGACTATTCACTCGTGGTCGGGAATTGGTATTCGTGATGAATTTACTGATGAAGACATTGAACAACTTCTCAAACAGTCTCGTTTGAAAAGAAGATTTGAGGCTGTTGACGTGCTTGTTATTGATGAGGTTTCTATGCTTCACGCACATCAACTTGACCTCATAGATGAGATTACTCGTGCAATGAAGGATTCTTCGCAGAGTTTTGGAGGATTTCAAATTATTCTCTGTGGTGACTTTTTTCAGTTACCGCCGGTGAGACGAGGACGCGAATCGTCATCATTTGTGTATAGTGCGGAGTCATGGAGTGTGCTCGATCCTGATATTTTGTATCTTGACGAACAACATCGTCAAACAGATAAAACACTCACTGCGCTCTTGTGTGATATTAGAAATGCACAAACGAGCGAAGATACATTGGAGACGTTGCGGTTGTGTTATAAGAGAAAAATGGATACCACAATTGTTCCTACCAAACTTTATACACATAATGTTGACGTTGATGCGGTTAATGAAAGGGCACTTGAAGCACTTGATGGAGATACGAGAGAGTTTGGCATGGAGTCGGTTGGTCCAAAAAAGTTTGTGCTTTCTCTCAAAAAGAGTTGTTTGGCACCAGAGACACTATATCTTAAAGAGGGAGCTTCGGTGATGTGTGTGAAAAATAATTTTGAAAAAGGATATGTTAATGGAACACTTGGCACGGTTATTGACTTTGAAGATGACATGCCTGTGATTGAAACAAGAGAAGGGGATGAAATAACATTGTCACCAGAGAGTTGGTGTATTGAAGAGGACGGAAAGACACTTGCTGAAATTACGCAGATTCCTCTACGCTTGGCATGGGCTATCACGGTTCATAAGAGTCAGGGTATGAGTCTTGATGCAGCTGAGATGGACTTGTCTAAATCTTTTGAAAAGGGAATGGGATATGTGGCGCTTTCTCGTGTGCGGACACTTGATGGACTACGACTTGTTGGTGGTGGACTAAATACTGTTGCGCTTCAGGTCAACGATTCGGTCAGTGACTTTGATGTTGTGCTTCGCGAAAAATCTGATGACGTTGCGGAGCGTGTATGTGAACTCGGAAGTGATGAGGTGAGCGCGCGACAAGAGCAGTTTCTCAAACAGTGCGCATCTCTTTTGTTGCCAAAACAGAAAGAGAAAAAAGTTTCTACTTACGAAATTACTAAACAGTATATTTTAGACTCTCAGTCCATAGAGGATATTGCGGTACAACGTGAGGTTACGAACGATACCATTCTTAATCATATAGAAAAATTACTTGAACAAGATGGAGAGCTTGATGTTGAGTACCTTCGTCCTAAAAAATCAAAACGTGTAAAGAGAATTGAGGAGGTGTTTGAGCGAATTGGTATTGACAGACTCGCTCCTGTGAAAAGCGATCTGGGAGACGATACAAGTTATCATGAGCTTCGTTTGGTGCGTATTTTTATGAAAAGGGACGCAGAACATTAGTAGCAAATACCCTAAAGGACTCCTAGGACATTTGCGGGCCCGTGCTTGAAATTGTTGTTTATTTAGGGTATTATTTTTGTATTCGCACCATGTGTGTGGATTTTTTTGTCCGTAACAGACAAAGACAACTAAAGAATAATTCAAAAAAACTAAAGATATGGAAATACGAAATATAGCAATCATCGCCCACGTTGACCATGGTAAAACAACATTGACCGACGGTATCATGAGACAGACGGACATGTTTACTGAAGGCATGAGTATGGATACTAACGACCTTGAAAAAGAGCGTGGTATTACTATTTATGCCAAAAATACAGCTACGTATTATAAAGATACTAAGATAAACATTGTAGACACCCCAGGACATGCGGACTTTGGCTCTGAAGTAGAGCGTGTACTCCGTGCGATAGATGCAGTGCTTCTTGTTGTGGATGCGCAGGAGGGGCCTATGCCACAGACACGTTTTGTTTTGAAAAAGTCGCTTGAACTTGGGCTGAAGCCAATTGTTGTGTTGAATAAAATTGACAAACCAGCAGCAAACCCCGCACACGCTGAAGAACAAGTGTTGGAACTTTTTATGGAACTTGGCGCAAACGATGAGCAACTTGATTTTACTACACTCTACGCAAACGGGCGAGATGGGATTGCTATGCGAGAGCTTTCTGATGAATCTAAAGACCTCACACCACTGTTGGACACAATTATTGCTGAAGTTCCTG
>CAYZCN010000021.1:0-11594 GCA_964476975.1 uncultured Candidatus Saccharibacteria bacterium
TGACCTTTGTATAGAACACGATATCAAATACTGGAGGGGTGGCACTGCACAAGAGCGAGAAAGTGCTGACAGTGAACTACGAGAAGGTGTGAACGAACGCGTACCGTTTATGGGAGATGTGATGTATCTTGGTGTACGTATTTTTGGTCATCCTCGTATCCCGATGCCGTGGCGGTGGGGATACGGATCTCCGTATCCGAGTGCGTACTGATTTCTTACCTTTCCACACTACACACGCCAGGAGTCCCCTAGCGTGTTTTTGTCAAGTTTGTCCAATACTAGATGTTGGACAAAATGGCTAACACCAGGTGTTGGACAGAAAAGTTGTGAGAAAGGTGTTAACAAACCGGATGAAATTAAAGATTTGGAAAGAAAAAAAGAAAAAAGATCTTCTCGACTTCAAGACTTACTATTGTCTTTTGACAAAAATAGCGACTAAAAATAAATCCCACGAGCGCGATGCGCTCGTGGGTGTTTTTTTTGAAATTAAATCATCGTCGTTTCCATGCGCGTTCTTGTCGTACGAGAAGTTGCGCTTTCTGTGATGGGTGTAACATTATTTCTCCAACGGTGCGTTCCGTACGTATAAGCTGTGAACCTTTTATCAAAACGACATCCCCTTCTTCAAGGATACTTTCAAGCTCCTTACCTGCACGTCGTGAGTCTTCGTATTGCAATATCTTTTTTTCACTCATACCACCTGCGAGCGCGCCTTCTGCGATATAGCGTGCGCGTATTCCTACAGTAATTAAAATATCGCACACGCCTACTGCTTGTTTTCCGATCTTTTTATGCTCTTCTACTGTATACTCTCCAAGCTCTGTCATATCTCCAAGTACAGCAATCTTTTTTCCTTCTACTTCAAGCTCATTTAATGTATGGAGTGCTTCGGTGACAGCAACAGGAGATGAATTGTAACTATCATCAATAATATGTGAGCCCTTAATACCATCAAGAAGTCGCATCCTCCCTGGCGATGACTCAAGTTTTTTTAAGCTCTCTCCTATTTTTACAATATTAATATCTTGTGAAATGCCGAGTGCGAGCGCGGCGAGTGCAGGATAGACATGTTGTCTTCCAAGCACGCCTCGCATCTGAATTGGTATACTTTTTCCATCAACACCTACACGGAAACGTACTCCAATTGGCTTTTTATTCCGATACATATTTGTCACTTCTCCTGAAACTCTCACGTCTGCACCTTCCAAAAAACCAAAGGTGATAACTTTTCCAAGTACGTCTTTCTTAAACTCCATCACTTTCGTGTCGTCATGATTAAACACTGCGATACCATCTGACTTTAATGCATCAACGATATATTTTTTCTCGGCAACTACTTCTTCTGGCGACCTAAAAAACTCAACGTGAACCGGCACATTCGGTAGACGAGTTACCACAACAATATCGGGTTTGAGCCATTTGGAAATGGTCTTAATGTCTCCCGGTCTATCAGCACCCACTTCTATCACGAGCCATTTCGGATAGTGGTTTTTTAATATAATAAGCGCGAATCCTTCTAATAGATTTGTAATCCAAATAAATGGATTAGACCAACCATTTGGACAGCCTAAAATAGTGAGCGGGATACCGACTTCGCTATTAAAACTTTTTTCACTCTTTCGTACAAAAAATTTAGTACATAATACTGCGTAGAGTGCGTCTTTGGTTGTTGTCTTCCCCACACTTCCTGTAACCGCGACTATTTTTGGCTTGTACTTCCATAAAATAATACGCGCTTCAAGAATAAGTAAAAAAACGACAATTGTTTTGAAAAAGGATTTCATTTTAAATTTTATTATAAACAAAACTGTTAACGGTCAGGTGGTATTTCATAATAATTTATCAGAAATGTTGCAATATCCATAAATGGCTTGGTGAGTGTTCGTGATGCATACCGTACCTCTTTTGGCTCAAGAGTAAACAAAAAGACAAGAAATTTTGCATCGTATGCTGGAAAGTATCCAAAAAATGAATGAAAGAACCTATCATCATAATACCCACGCGCGCCGCTTTGTGCAATTTGAGCAGTTCCTGTCTTTGTTGCAATGCTGTATCTCGGCTTCATTACTGTACCACCTAAAAGTGCATTATCCACGACATGTACGAGCATACGCGTTATTTCGTCTGCAGTTTCTTTTTTAAGAACACGCTCTTTCTCATCTTTGTCCCATTCTATATTTTTTGTAACTCCAGACGTATATTGAATTTTACTCACAAGATGCGGGGTCACAAGCTCACCACCGTTGGCAAGTGATGAAAGTGCACGCACCATACTCATTGGCGTTACGGCTATCCCTTGTCCGAATGATGCTGTGGCGTATTCGATATCACGTGGACTGTATATGTTTTCTACCAAGCCTGCGCTTTCGTTCGGAAGGTCAATACCTGTCTCTTCTCCAAGACCATACGCGAGCACGTAGTCACGAAATATATCATTACCCATTTCACCAACAGCATATACCACACCCGTGTTAAGTGATTCGTTCAAAACACCTTGCATTGTTGTTTTGCCACGTCCTCTTTTGTCAAAATTTGAAATTGTTGACCCATTTAAGGTTACACTTCCATTGTCGTAATACGTCGTATCAGCAGTAACTGCATTTACATCTAATGCTGCTGCCATGGTCAACGGTTTCATAATAGAGCCCATTTCAAAAACGTTCTCTACTAACGGATTGGAAAAAATGGCTGAACTTCCTTCATCTTTGAACGTGTTCACATTAAAGTTCGGATATACACCGAGTGCATATATTTCTCCTGTTGATGGGTCAATGATGACTCCAGCAGTTTGTCGTGAACTCCACTCCTCTTGTGTTTGTTGTAAAATATTTTCAAGAAAAATTTGTACTGATGGTTCAATGGTTGTTATGATGTTCCCTGAACGTTTAGACGGAGTAACGAAAAGTGTTTTATTGAGGTTGGCGAAAATTTCTGCAAAAAAGTTTACATAGACGCTATTTTCACCTCGTCCAAGCACGTCTTCATAATATCGCTCAAGACCATACCTACCACCGAGCTCATCTCCACGATATCCTATGAAGCCAAGTGAGTGTGAGGCCATACGATCACCTGGATAGTATCGCCACTTGGATTTATAAATATTGAGGCCATCAATATCAAGTGCATCAATGTTCATTGCTGTTTTTTCGTCAACACGTTTTGCTATTTCTTCGTAAGGGTCGTCTTTACCTGCGCGTAGGAAAAATGTCTCGGCATCTATAGATGGAAGAACGGGGATTATTTTTTCATATACGTCTTCTGGATTTTCTAATATCCGCGGATTGATAGCTACTGTAAATCCTGACTTTATTGTTGCGCCAGAGATGCGTCGTCCATCTTTGTCTTCAAGATAAATAAATCCTCTATCGTAAAAGTTTTCATTTGGTTTTACATACTGTCGATCTGCCTTATGACTGTATGCTTCTCCGTGAATAATCTGAATGAAATATAGATTACCAACAAGTATCAATGCGAGCAGAAATATGAAAGAAAATAAAATATGTATACGTTTAATAAACTGACTTCTCATTATTTTAATTATATCCCAAAAGTCTCAATAATTTATACACGCTATAAGAGTATGCGCAAGAACTCCCCCTGCACATACTCTACCCTCTAAATTATGAAACACCGAGTGTTTGATAATTTGCGTTTGGTAATTTAGAGAGTGTAATAAAAAATACTCCAGTATACTGGAGTATCTTAATTACTGGACATCCGATGTCCAGTAATTAGATGTTTTGTGGTTAGATGTTTTGTGGTTAGATGTTTTGTGGTTAAAAAAGAAAACAAATAATCTATCTCGTCTAGACGAGATAGATTATTTGTGTCATAAAAAATACCCTATTAATCTTGCGAGACAAGCTCCACCACAGAGATATGGACTATTGATTGAGAGTGAGTTCGTTTCGTGTAACTGATGTGCGTGTCACAAAAACCTTATTTTGTATATCAGAAAAACCAAGCTCATGAGCAAGAGATGGTGTAATAGCATTTGTAAGCAAAAGATATTCTGATTCAATTTCACTCATACGAGAGTATGAACGACTAATTTCTTGCTCTATCTCCTTGCGTACGACCACATTTACAATTGATGAACTCACTAAAAAACCATACATTCCTGCCAAAAACAAGATGGTGCCCACAAGAAAAACAACAACGTGTTTTTCAGATATGCGAATGTATTTGGTAATATTTTTCATGATAATCTTTATTTTTTAGTGTATTTTTCAAAAATCCTTAGTTTAGCACTACGCGAACGAGGATTTTTTTTGATTTCTTCTTTACTTGGTGTTATTGGTTTTTTGGTAATAATTATTCCTGTTCCCTCTTTCTTTTGTTGTATAAAAAAATGTTTAATGATTCGGTCTTCTATGCTGTGAAAAGAAAGTACTGCGATTCTTCCATTCTCATTAAGTGCGTCTGTTGCTTTTGTAAGTCCTTCTCTCAATGACTCTACTTCGTCGTTGACTGTTATGCGGAGAGCTTGAAATGTTTTTGTTGCAAAATGTGTTTTTTTCTTTGTGTACCATGTTGGTACCGCACTCTCTATAACACGCAAAAGGTCGGTTGTTGTTTTGATAGGTGTTTCGCTTCGTGTTTTTACAATCTGACGCGCTATCTTTCGTGAAAATCTTTCTTCACCATAACCGTATAAAATATCTGCAATATGTTCCTCGTCCCACGTCATTACAATTTCTTCTGCAGTAATATCGTTTTCTGTAATATTCTCACGGCGTTTGAATGTCATCAAAAGTGGTTCATCTTTAAGAAAACTGAATCCTCTTCCTGATTCTTCAAGCTGATTGCTACTCAAACCTAAATCAAAGAATGCTCCATCAACCGTTTCTATTCCAAGCTTTTCAAGAACGCGGTTAATGTTTCTGTAGTTGGACTGTTCAAGATATACCTTACATAAAACATTAGCTAATCTGTCTCGTGTGTTATCAAGTGCATTTTGGTCAAGGTCAATTCCAATATATATTCCTTTTGGTCCGAGTAATTTGGTTATTGTCTCGGCGTGTCCTCCGCCGTTTACTGTTCCGTCAACAACTATTGCATTCTCACGGACACAAAGCGCCTCAACCATCTCTTTTTCAAGTACGGGAATGTGTTTCATATTTTAAAGTTTTAAAGAACTCCTATGTCTCCGAGTTTTTCTGCAAGTTGATCAGCTTGTCCTTCAATACGTTTCTTGTATTCATTCCATCGTCGTTCATTCCAAATCTCAACACGACTATGTATTCCTGCGAGCACTACTTTGTTTTTTAATCCTGCAAAATCTTTAAGGAAGTCTGGTATTAAAATTCGTCCAACCGAATCAACGTCGGTCTCTGTCGCGCCTGCAAGCATAAAACGGTTAAAACCCCTTGTGTCTGCCTGTCCAAATGAAAGTTCGCCAAGTTTTTCAGATATTTTCTCCCATTCTTTTCGTGGATAGAGAAACAAGCAGTTGTCGAGGCCTTTGGTCACGACGACCGTCTTTCCGAATTTTTTCCGGAATTTGGATGGCAAAGAAAGGCGCTTTTTGGCATCCATTGTGTGTACATATTCTCCTATTAACATATTTTTTCTTCATTTGTTATTGTACCACTTTATCCCACTATTCTTAAATTATATAACACTTTACCCCACTTCACTAAAACACTTATCCACACTGTAAATGTCCTAGGAGTCTCCTAGGACATTTGCAAATTACTGGACATCCGATGTCCAGTAAATATGGAAAGGATTTACAAAACAAGATCTAGATGATATATTGTGTTTAGAAAAAATCGTCAAATAAGGAGAAGAGAAGGTGTCCAATATTTTTATTTTTGTAGCGACAGTTACTGCGTATTCATGGTTTTTGTGGATATGTGTGGATGAGAAGACAAATACGATAAAAAACATTCTCAAACGTATACTTATCCTTTCGGTGCTTTGTATGCCACTAAACATTGATGGAAATATTTACACCGTCTTTGGAAATGCGAAAAGTGAAAAGAGTATATATTCGGTTTGGTCACTCTATCAAGAAGCAAAAAAAGACGCTGTATCACTTATTGGTCTCACGCCCTATCAAAAGGCAGGGGCTTCGGCGAGTGTAGTTGTAGGTCTTGCTGGATATCAAAATGCTGGAGATGATGTTCTGACCATGATTGGAATCTCTGGGTATCAAAATGCTGGTCATGATGCGCTGAACATATTTGGAATCTCTGGGTATCAACATGCTGGTCGTTATGCGCTGACTATAGTTGGAATCTCTGGGTATCAAAATGCTGGTCGTGGTGCGACGACCATGGTTGGAATCTCTGGGTATCAAAATGCTGGTCGTAGTGCGACGACCATGGTTGGAATCTCTGGGTATCAAAATGCTGGTCGTGATGCGCTGACCGTGATTGGAATCTCTGGGTATCAAAATGCTGGGAATTGGGTTAGCATTATGGGTATTGCTCTGTATCAGAAGGTGCATGGCGCTGAAAGAAGCTTTGGAGTTGGTGTACTCACTGCAGTGTCTGACGAAACAGTGGATACACTTACGTCTCCGTCTCCGTATTAGATTGATCTTTATGAAATATACCCCCGTCGCGCGAAGCGCGACGGGGGTTTTTTTGTTTATTATTGAGATACATCGTCAAGTCGTCTTTCTAGAAATGCTTTATCTAGCACACTCAAGAACCATCCTGCTTTGGGACCACTTTCTTTGTCAAGAAATGTAATATAAAGCGCGGTGAAAAAATCTTTCGGCTCTATCTCTGCTTCTGCACGTATTTCGTGAAGCTTGCTGTGTAACTCTTGTCCGTCTAATGTCTTTTGTGACTGTGTGTATTCAAGAACATTGCGGAGAGCGCTTTTTTGTGTGTCGCTAAATGTGAGCGCGCGCTCGGGTACAGTATCTGTTTGTAATTCGTATTTGAAGTTTTCTGGAGCATATGTATCAAGCCAACGCTGTGCGTAGTCAAGTCGTAAACGAAGCTCTGTGGTATCTTCGTCAGTCAATACGTCACCTTTCATTTTTATAACTTCTTCATACGCATCCATATGAGGCATCTGTGCAATAAAAGATATTAAAGAAAAGCGCGGTAAAAATCGCTCTACGAGTGAGGCTCGCTCATGAGGAAGATGCGTGAGTGAAAAGAGTCGCGCATCGTCATCATCCACATTTTCAAAATATTTTTGAGCAATCGTATCATATCGGTCAAAGAGTGTTGGTATGGTATCACCATCTGGAATAAAATCTATCGTTTGTTTTGGATTTTTTCCTAAAAGAGCGAGACGAAAGATTGTTGGTGGAAGTAGTTGTCCTATCTCGTACGCAGAACTTCCTGAACCTTTTGACGACGACATCTTTTTACCTCCCACCAAGAAAAACTCGTATGGAATATCAAATGGTGGTTGATAATCAAACACTTCTCGTGCAATATGGTTGGCAACATCTCGCGCACCACCTTTGGTAGAGTGATCTTTTCCTCCACCTTCAATATCAACCTTTACGACCTTAAACTTTGCCGCCCATTCTACTTTCCATGGGAGTTTGGCATTGCCGTTGTATGGTGAAATACTTCCGCTCTGTCCGCATCCTTTAGCCCATGACACCATATCTTTTTCACATATATATGAGACCTTTTCTCCGTCAAACGATGTAGCTTTTGTTGTGCCTATTTTTCCGCATTCCTCGCAAACAACACTAATTGGCAACCAATCATCTGGCTTGTCTGAACCAGACACTTTTTTATATATCTTGCGTATGGTGTCAGCATTTTCAAGTGCTTGCTGTATCACTTCATTCATCTTTCCTGAAATGTATAAATCGCTTGAATAATAAAACTCAGGAGTGAACCCTGTTTCTTCTATTACTTTCTTGTATTCATCTGCATAATATTCGGCAAAGTTTTTGGCCTTACCGTCTGGAGACGGTACAGTACAAAGTGGTTGTCCCATATATTTTCCAAACTCTTTTTCGTCTAAATATGAAGGCATACCATCCATTGGATCAAAGTCATTTATTTCATATAAAAAAGTATTTGCTATTTCTTCTTCATATAATATTTCAGAGACTACACCGTGCACTGCTACACCTCGCATTGAGCCAACATGCACCCTTCCTGACGATGTCTTTTCGTCACGAATAACAAGCGGTTCTTTCGCTTGTATTTTGTCTTTGTGCTCAATTTTTATTTTTTCAACAATTTTATCTGCCCAAAACATTTTTTTAGATTTCCCTACCACAGTAGGGTAAGTTAGCTTTTAGATTATGCTTTTAAGTTATAATAGCATAATTATAAAACAACAAAAAATGTGCAAGGTTGGACCTTGCACATTCGTACATTTTCTCGCACATTTTACTGGTACGCTAGGAGTCCCCTAGCGTATAAAAAATGTGCAAGGTTGGACCTTGCACATTTGTACATTTTCTCGCACATTTTACTGGTACGCTAGGAGTCCCCTAGCGTATATTGACAAATTGGTGGAATTATGTATAACGTATATAGACTATTCAAATTAAAAATCGCAAAAAGAAAAAGGAGGATATGATATGTCCAGCGATACAACGTGCGTCATCCTAAAAACGACGGCTGGCGGAAAAGATGAGTTTCGCGTGCGGATTGTTCAAAATGCCGAGGAGGTGGATGCGGGAGACGTCACTAATCTGGAAAGTGTGGAACGATTTTTTGGGTTTGTGGGGTTTTACTTCTGTAAAATTACCGACGAACACTATATCTCGAACTACATCGCGAGCAACTTCATTGATACGCCTGTCACAAAAACACGTGTTGCACAGGCGGTCGGAGCGTTACTTCGCCGTAAAGGAAGTCTGCCGGTCTTCAATTCAAAACAAGACGCATCAGTGGAAGCGGAACGTCTTGAAAAAGAATTTTTGGAAGACCTTGGTCTGTCGGTTGAATACGGCACGATCATGGTGGATTACTCCAAATCTGCCGCGATGGAAAACGCTTAAGTCGTCTCGGACCAAAACGACACTCGACCAGTCCCGCAAGGGACTGGTCGAATTTTTTGTTATTAACCACCACTTAGTCGTCGGACAACTAAGTGGTGGTTTTGTTTTCTACTTAACGCTAATGACTTTATATTCCATCTTTCCGTTGGGGGTTTCAAAAGAAACCGCATCTCCTTTCTTTTTGCCCATTATTGCTTCGCCAAGTGGTGATGTGTATGAAATTTTGCGATCGTGTATGTCTGCTTCTTCGGAACCGACAATTTGGTATTCTCGTTTTTCTTTTTCGCCACTTTTTTGTATTTCTACTGTTGAGCCGAGATTAACGACATCTGTGTGTTTCGGAGCAACGATTTTTGCTGACTGCAACATTGACTCTACTTGTCCAATACGGTCTTCGGTTGCTGCTTGGAGCTCACGAGCTTCTTGATATTCTGCGTTTTCAGAGAGGTCGCCGAGTGAACGCGCGTACTCAAGACTCTCTGCTATCTCTTTGCGACGAGTTGTTTTTAAAAAATCTAGTTCATCTTTTAATGCATCAAACTTTTCTTGTGTTAAGTATTCTTTTTGATCTGACATAATATAGTTTGTTCCACCGTGGTGGAGTGTATTACTGTTTAATATAAAATATGACTCCTATTGTACTAGAGGAGTGCTAGAGAAGTCAACTCACCCTACTGTGGTGAGGTAGAAAATGTTGAATCGTTTACTCTATCTACTACTTTCTAAATATTCTGGAGTGTGAACGCTCATCCATTCAAGTAGTTGTCGCATTACGTAGAGTCCTCCGATGGTGTTGTTTTGTGGTCCTCGTTCCATGATTACAACAAATGCAAACCGTGGTTTCTCGTATGGAAAAAATCCAACAACCCATGAATTGACGAACTGCTTTTTTGAGCCGAGCTCTGCTGTCCCTGTCTTTGCGGCAACTTTCACTTGTGGAATATATAAACCCTTTCCAGTGCCGTCGGTAACTGCTTGTCGCATTCCTTCGTGCACAATATTAAAGTACTCTTTTTGTATTGCGATTTTGTCAAAGGAGACCGTGTCATCATTGACAAGTGTCGGCACCAAGAGTTTGCCGTAATTAGCAATAGCTGCTACAGCTCGCACTGCTTGAACTGGAGTAACTTGAAATCCGTACTGACCAATTGCGGTATGATACGTGTCCCCGAGTCGCCACACACCATCTTCAAATGTTTCTTTTTTCCATGTTGGGCTTGGTATTGTTCCCTCTGCCTCCGGTCTAAGCTGTATACCTGTCTGCTCACCAAAACCAAACAGTCGTACGTATTTTTCAATATTTGCAATTCCTAAACCCTTTTGTTCTCTCCCTGTCTCTGATGTAAATCCACCGCCAATTTCATAAAAATATACATTGGACGACACCGCGAGCGCATCTCTCATATCTACTGCACCATGTGCCTTCCAGTCGGTAAAGACTGAATTAACTCCTTCAAAATATGGGTGAGGAACAACGATTGACCCTGTACTGATAATCTTCTTCTCTGGAGTAATAACTTTTTCTTCTAATGCACCGAGTGCAATAAAGGGTTTAATAATAGAACCAGGTGTGTAAAGTCCTGCGACAGCTCTATTTAAAAATGGTTTCCGGGAGTCTTTTTGGTATCTCTGTAATGCACTCTTCTCTGCATCAACAACCGCTTGCGAGCTGTATTCAGGGAAACTCACGAGTGATAAAAGCTCACCGTTCTCCACATCCATAAGTACTCCTGCACCACCTACAAAACCGACATCGTGTGCAAGGTTTTCTATAAAACCATACAAAGCGTTTTGTACTTCTACATCAACCGAGAGTGTTACGTTCTTTCCGTTTCGTGATGGCTGTATGACACTTTTTGATTTTTGTTCTCCGCGCGCATCGGTCTCTACTATCGTCAAACCGTTCTCACCATCAAGTAACTCGCCAAGCGTTTTCTCTACCCCCGCCCTTCCAACTGATTCTTTTTTATAAAAATTACCCGAACTGTCTTTGAGTGGATATTGGATATATCCGAGTACGTGGGAAACACCTGAACGGTTATCATATGCACGCTCTGAAAATTCGTCCGATGCTCCTGCAATGTTCCACACAAGCTCAACACCATTACGGTCAAAGACTACACCGCGTTCGGCAAAAATAACCGAATGGTCCAAACGATTGTTCTCCGAGAGTGTGCGATACTCGTCAGCTTTTGTCACCTGTAAATACCAAAGTCTCCCGACAAAAACTAAACCGACACATAAGAATACAAAAGCGACAATATATATTGTGTATTTTGATATTGGTTTTTCAAGACGTCCTTCAAACTGACTGGTATCAAAATCTGGTAAGTTACTTGAATCAAGGAAAATCTCGTCAGGATAGATTTCCTTGTCTGTGCGAGACTTGAGATATTCGCGTATTTTTTTGAAACGATATTTAGGGAACATTATAGAAAGTTATTATACATACATTATAGTATAAACACGGCTAAGTAGAAGGTGGGGTGGAGAGTAGAAAACTGGTTACTTGGGAGTCATGCTCTCAAGTAGTATGTCATTAAAATATGAGAAAGGAATTATGAACTTTAAGTACTTGATTAACTCAACCGGTTGAGTTAATCAAAAAACCTTACGATATATCGTAAGGTTTTTGGTAAATACGTGTAAGGAC
>CAYZCN010000022.1:0-11395 GCA_964476975.1 uncultured Candidatus Saccharibacteria bacterium
TTTTAAGTTCATCAAGAGGAACTTCGTCTCCACCAAGAAATTTCTCCATAGCAGCTTCGTTGTTCTCAACAATTTTCTCAATAAGTTCACCATGTAATGTCTCTGCTTCCTCCTTGAGGTTATCAGGTATTTCGTCAATACGAATGTCTGCACCCATTTTTCCTTCAAAATAGTATGCCTTCATTGTAAGAAGATCTACCGCACCTTCATGTTGGTCTTCCTCACCGATAGGAATTTGCATTTTAATTGCTTTTTTCGTAAGTCTGTCAAGTATTGTTTTAAAAGAGTAGTCAAAACTTGCTCCAATACGGTCAAGTTTGTTGATAAAGCACACACGCGGAACCTTATACTTATCGGCTTGTCGCCACACCGTTTCGGACTGAGGTTCAACACCAGCAACGCCATCAAAAACAACCACACCGCCATCAAGCACCTTAAGAGAGCGTTCAACTTCTGCAGTAAAGTCGACGTGACCAGGTGTGTCTATGATATTAAAACGATATTTCTTAGATTCGTCTCCTTGTGCATATGTGGGCGTCCAAAATGCAGTTGTTGCGGCCGAAGTAATAGTGATACCTCGTTCTCGCTCTTGCTCCATCCAATCCATAACTGCCTCACCCTCATGCACTTCACCAATCTTGTGTGAAATACCAGTATAAAAGAGCACACGCTCTGTTGAGGTTGTCTTTCCCGCATCAATGTGCGCAATAATTCCAATGTTTCTTACTTTTTCTAGTGGGTAATCTCTACTCATAGTTAATGTAATATAAAATAAAAAATCGCCAATGCGACTACTAATGCATAGTACTATATTACAAATAATGTAATAGTGCAACAAAAATACATCTATTTATGTTACTCAGTAGATAGAAAGAGAGTAATAATATATATGGACTATACAAAAAAAGAAATTATTATTTTTGACCTTGACAACACTCTTGCGGAAAGTAAATCTGCAATAGATAACGAAATGTCCTTACTCCTTGCGAATCTTTTGAAGCAAAAAAAAGTTGCGGTAATTTCTGGAGGTTCGTATGAGCAATTTTCAAAACAACTTTTAGAAAATCTCACAATCTCCAAAAAAGAAATGTGTTCGCTGTATCTTTTTCCAACTTGCGCAACTTGTTTTTATCAACATACTAATAATAAATGGAATAGTATCTACGAAGAGACACTTACACAGAAAGAAAAAAAAGAAATAATCACAGCATTAATGCATGCATTAATGCATGCAAAGTTTGTTATTCCAAAAAAACTTTATGGTGAGTTAGTTGAAGATAGGGGGACACAAATTACATTTTCTGCATTCGGACAATATGCCCCACTGTCACTAAAAACTAACTGGGACACAGATGGGGTAAAACGAAAAAAAATAAAAAAATATCTAGACATCGGGAGTCCTAAATTTGAAGCACGCTTAGGTGGGACAACGTCAATAGACATAACTCGTAGGGGGATTGATAAGGCGTATGGTATCAAGCAAATAGAACACCATCTAAATATTCCTCAAAACAAAATGTTATTCATCGGGGACGCCTTGTTTGAAGGAGGAAATGATTATCCAGTCAAGGTGCTCGGCACTGACTGCATAGAGGTATGTGGACCAAGTGAGACAAAAAAAGTAATCGAGAATATACTAAAGTAACCATGGACCAAAAAACCAAAAAGGGAGGGAAACAAAAAATCGGATTTACCTGCGGAGCGTTTGACCTCTGTCATGCAGGACACATTTTAATGTTTAAAGACTGTAAGGATGTGTGCGACTATTTAGTTGTTGGACTCCAAACCGACCCCTCAACAAGTATCGATATGGAGTATCGCGACAAAATAAAAAACGCTCCGGTTATGTCACTTGATGAACGTAAAATTATTTTAGAAGGCATAAAATATATTGACGAAATTATCACCTATACAAATGAAAAAGATTTATACAACATACTAAAAAATCTTAACTACGATATACGCATTTTAGGTAACGACTGGAAGGGGGAAAAGTACACGGGTCACGACTTGCCACACACACCATTCTTCAACAACAGAGATCATAGTTTTTCAACAACACAGTTACGAAAACGTGTCGCCGAAGCTGAAATGCTGAAACATAAAAACAAGAGCAAAAACAAATAAAATTATCAAACGCCCGACGTTTAATAATTTTAAACTGTCCGACATTAAATGTCAGACAGTTTTTTGATTTTTTCTGCAACTATTTCCATTTCTCCTTCAGCGTACGTTCCTCCCTTCCACAGCTTTAGTTCATCGTCCTCAAATCGTGGAATAATGTGAATGTGTGCATGAAAAATAACTTGTCCCGCAGCAGGTTCGTTGTTCATATATACATTGACACCACCTGCACCTGTCGCTTGTCGTACAAGTTCCGCAACACGCTTTGACGTTTTCATCATATGACACATTGTTTCGGGAGGTGTATCAAAAATATTCCGATGATGCTCTTTGGGTACCACGAGTGTGTGCCCTCTGTTCGTTGGGGCAATGTCCAGAAACGCAAGCGCCCGCTCGTCTTCATATACTTTTGATGCAGAAACATCGCCACTTATAATTTTACAAAATAAACAATCATTCATATATATTAATAGTACTTTATTTATAAAATGTATCAAATAATACGATGCGTAGTAACAGTGATAGACAAAAAACATCTACTATGATTTAGTATATTTAGAATACAGTTGACCAAAGAGGAGAGAAAATGACAAATGTTTCAGGATACAAAGAGGCAACGAAAATTGTAGCTTCAAAACTTGAAAAAGACCCGGAGCTTGACCTCTCGTATCTATTAACCGAAGTAGGTCGCGACTACATGCTCACACCTACACAAGAAGAAGCACTACGAAGTGCGAGTATACGTTTGCGAAACAAACTTCGTAACAAAAACTGAAGCAGTTGGTTTCAAAAAACCGTCGCGGCAATGCGACGGTTTTTTATTCTTTATATTGTAAAGATATTATGCAAAACCCTTACTCTTCTTGAAGCAGTCACGGCACATAAGATTACCTGTTTCTCGTGGTTGAAAAGGAAGCTCGGTGATTCCACCGCCGCAAGAATTACATTTCCAATCTCCAGAAAACATTTCCCGTGGTCCATTGCTGTTTGCACGTTTTGCTCCGTGACAGTCACGACAAAGCAGATTGTCAGTATTGCGTGGCTCAAAAGGTAACTCGGTTATATCTTTATTGCACCCACTACACGACCAACTACCCTGAAACATTTTGCGATCATTATTTCCATCCATAGTATACATTCAAATTATTTTGATAAATTGTAGAAAATTATTTCTACTGATACTAAATAGTACTATAAAAAGTATCGGAAACAAAATCTGTTATACTGACATGTATGAAAAAACATTCAAAATATCTTGTACGAAACGACCTCCCGCAACACATCCAAAAAGAGCTTGGAATATACCCCCCATTACAACAAAAACTTCTCTTTTATCGTGGTATTGAAACACAAAAAGATGCGAATAGTTTCCTTAACCCAAATTACGACACACAAACACATGATCCTTTTTTACTACACAATATGAAACGTGCGGTGACACGTATCCTCTCTGCAATCAAAAAAAATGAAAAAATAACAATTTATAGCGACTACGATTGTGACGGCATTCCCGGTGGTGTTATTCTGCACGATTTTTTCAAAAAAATTGAATACGCGAACTTTGAAAATTACATACCTCACCGCAACAAAGAGGGGTACGGGCTAAATGTTGATGCAGTTGAAAAAATCGCGAAAGAAAAAACTAAAGTACTTATCACAGTAGACTGTGGGACTACAGACTTTGAACCGATTGCGCTCGCAAAAAAGCTCGGCATTGACGTTATAGTTACCGATCACCACCTACCTGGCGACACACTCCCTGATGTATATACACTTATTAACCCGAAACAAAAAGAAGACTTATATCCTTACGATGCGCTTTGTGGTGCAGGTCTTGCATTTAAGTTGGTGCAAGCTCTTGTGTCACAAGAAAAATTTGAAATACACAATGGATGGGAGAAATGGCTTCTGGACATGGCGGGAGTAGCAACTATTGCAGACATGGTGCCACTCACTGGAGAAAACCGCGTGCTCGCACACTTCGGACTAACCGTACTTCGCAAATCACGCCGAGCAGGGCTTCAACAACTCTGTCGCATTATGCGCGTCAACCAACAATACATCTCAGAAGACGATATAGGTTTTATGATAGCTCCACGCATCAACGCTGCGTCCCGTATGGACAAACCAGAAGATGCATTTATGTGTCTAGCTACTACGGACGAGGTTGAGGCAGGTGTACTTGCAAAACATCTACATTCAATCAACAACCAGCGCAAGGGTATTGTTGCCGGAATGATAAAAGAAATAAAAAAACGCATTGAAGCTCGTGAAAATATACAAGAAGTGTTTGTAATGGGAAATCCTGAATGGAAGCCGTCACTAGTTGGTCTTGCTGCCAACACCTTTGTTGACTCATTACAACGCCCAGTATTTCTTTGGGGTAGGGACGAGAACGGAATTATAAAAGGTTCGTGCAGAGCGCCAGAACATCATAACCTTGTTGAACTCATGGCGAGCATTCCTGACTTTTTTATCGGTTTTGGAGGACATCATTGCTCTGGAGGATTCTCTGTTTCAAACGACAACATACACCACCTTGAAGATATGCTCGTAAAAGCCCAGAAAAAAAATAAGACAAAAAGCGAAGTATTCCCAACACCCATCGATGCAACACTTACCCTTAACGATGTGTCGTGGAATACGTATCGTTCCATAGAACAATGCGCACCATTTGGTAAAGAGAACCCGAAACCACTTTTTTTATTTAAGGGTATAACACCTCAAAAGATAGACCTATTTGGAAAAGAGAAAAATCATTTACGACTTACTTTTAAACAAATTAATGGTAAGCCTGTTTCTGCAATTGGTTTTTTCATGACCGCTGAAACATTTGATACACCGCTTAGTGAGGGAGGTACAATTAACCTCATCGCCGTCATTGAAAAATCTACGTTCAGAAATTTTCCAGAGTTACGCCTCCGAATTGTTGATATTATTAAACCCTTGACACAAAAAGTATAGTATGTTAATTTATTAGTAGAGAACATTGTCGCAACGAAGAAAAACAGGAGTGTCAGATATGACCACCGAAAAATCGCCCTGGAAACTCTATTTAAGTTTTACTTTAGAATATTTTCAATCATTTTTTACTACATATCCAACAATCACAGTTACATTCATCAACAAAAGTCCTGTGGGAGGAAGAAAGTTTTTTAAAGCAAAATTTATAAGGCTCGCTAGAGTGCAGAAAAAAAGGTGGGCAACAACAAGTGAGTTAATTCTCTCTGTTGTTCCACCCGCATTCGTGGGTGGTCACGTACTTGTGACTCATTACGAAGAAACACCAGGTGTGCCCGAGCGGGAACCTCACTATGCATTTGTGCGCAATGGAGTTGAGAAGAAATGGTACCCGATTTCTGTAGAAGTAGAAAACAGAGAGGTGGTATCACAAATAAGTATGGCGTAACCCTCAAGGTCGCTTCGCATATCGCGAAGCGACTTTTTTGTTATACTTACAACATTATGGAAAAAATAACAATGTATACTGACGGTGGCTCACGTGGAAATCCAGGTCCTTCGGGAATTGGTGCTGTTATTCTTAGTTCAGACAAAACAGTTTTGAAAGAAGTTTCACAATTTATCGGGACACAGACAAACAACTGGGCAGAATATGAGGCGGTCATCCTTGGACTCAACGAACTTAAAAAAACAATAGGGAGTAACAAACTCAAAGATACTAAAATTGAAATTAAAATGGACAGCGAACTTGTGGTGAAACAGCTCTCAGGCGTTTACCAAATCAAAGATAAGGCATTGGGTATGCAGTTCGTAAAACTCCACAATATGCGTGTTAAAGATTTTTCCAACACAACCTTCACGTACGTCCCTCGCGACCAAAACAAACACGCCGACCGTCTCGCCAACGACGCAATGGACAAAGGTAACAACTAACAACCCTAAATATCCTCTGACGCAACTCAAATTATCAAACGCCCAGCGTTTGATAATTTAGTGGTTGTAGTTTGATTATATATATTCTGTATACTAGCTGGATGAACGGAAAATGGTTATACGTAATAATTTTAGGTTTCACGCTCGGAATTGGGACGCGTTCTTTTTTTCCCGTAAGCAACTCCTCAATTCTTGGGGATGTATTTGTCTTTTCCCTCTTTTTGTTATCTATATCAATCATATTGTTGTTTTTCTGTACCATTAGAAAAACCAGAGGTGCCTCATACCAGAACACACTCGTACTTACGCTTATTTTCTTTTCCGCATCAGTTGGTGTTGCGCGGTTTGACAGTGCGGATATTAACAAGGGTGACTCTCGCCTTGATACCTATATAGAAAAACATGTTGACGCTGTCGGTATCGTTGTTGACGAACCAGACGAACGTGAAAACAATACGAGGCTCACCGTATTACTCAAAACCGTTTCCAAAAAAACAGTGCGGGGTAAAACTACAATAACGACAAACACCTATCCACGTTATTCATATGGTGATGAAATTCGTATGGAAGGCACGCTAAAGAAACCACGAGCATTTGCAGGCGAAGATGGTAACGTATTTGACTATCCTGCTTTTTTGGCAAAGAACGACATTTTTTATCAAATGTTTTTTCCAAATATTACGACCATATCAACAGGTAAGGGTAACGTCATCAAAAAAACTCTCTTTGACATAAAACGTGCGTGGCGTATCAATGTAGAAAGAGTTATTCCAGATCCACACGTATCTCTCCTAGGAGGTCTCGTAGTTGGCGCCAAACAATCTCTTGGAGAAAAACTGCAGGATGACTTCCGAAGAACGGGCATCATTCACATTGTTGTACTCTCTGGATACAATGTCACCATAGTCGCCGAAGCTATAATGCGATTCTTTTCATTTCTTCCTGGCCCACTGAAGACAACATTCGGTGTAACGTCAATTGTATTTTTTGCACTTTTGACTGGCGCAGGAGCAACAGTGGTGAGAGCGTCCATTATGGCACTCCTTGTAATTCTCGCTCGCTCAACAGGACGGACGTATCTCATTACACGAGCGCTTTTTATTGCGGGATTTTTAATGATACTGCACAACCCAAAGATTTTAGTATTTGACTCTTCGTTTCAACTTTCATTTGTCGCAACACTCGGACTTATCTACCTTGCGCCAAAAATAGAAAATTATTTTGGTTGGATGCCGACGAAGTGGCAACTGCGCGAATTTGCAACAGCAACAGTTGCGACACAGCTCTTTGTTCTTCCGATGATACTCTACAAAATGGGAGACTTATCACTTGTCGCACTTCCAGTAAATATACTCGTACTTGCACTTATTCCACTCACAATGCTTCTTGGTTTTCTCACGGGAGTTATCGGATTTGTTAGCACACTACTTTCAATGCCGTTTGGATTTATAACTTATGGACTTCTTTGGTACCAACTCAAAGTAGTTGATATATTCGCCTCATTTCCATTTGCGTCAGTACACATCGACTCATTTCCACTCTGGCTTGCGGTACTGTCGTATGCGGGTTTCGCAACTTTGATTTGGAAATTACATAAAAAATAAAAACCACACTAATATTTAGTGTGGTTTCCAATAGAGCTTTTAACAGGATAATTCAGATCTAAGTTTCATCCAAATTTTACCAAGATGGTTCCTACCCCTCCAATCCTCTCCTCTTCCCCAAAAAGAATCAGAGTGGGAGTCTTCAACAATTTCTGCATTTCCTGTTTCTAAAAGTTTCTGACGGATATATGGATGCTGTTCAAGTTTTGCTCGAATAATTTCTTCCGTTATTTCCAATTTTATTTCATTCCAATTTTTCATCACCTCACCGCTGTGCGCACGAGCTATCTTTTTGGAATCGTGCGCTGATAGTGCGTCTCTTACTTTTGTAGTGATGTTTTGGTCATCAAATTTTGCTGCTTGGTATGCATGTTCTGACGTCATCCATTGAGTATCACGCCACACGACCGAAAAAGATGAGAAGTTTGAGAAAAAGTACCATTTACCTTCATAAAAAAGAACTCGTTTCATATTGTTTCTCCTTATTTCCTACATTTTAATAATCTAACAAAAAAATAGCACATTAAATATATTTAACCAACCTCACAGTCACGCAAACACAAAAAATGTTCTGAAAAAAAAACAAACGGCTCAACCAAGTTGATCCGTTCAAACTTATGTTTATGGCGCTAAAAAACCTTCCAGTATACTGGAAGGTTTTTGGTTTAGTAATAGAAATAAAGTAGTTGCCGTTAGGAATGTGTGACGTCCTTAAATCTGGACTCTACGATCTCCCAATTCAGATTCTTAAAAAATGCATCAATGTGTTTTCCTTTCTCTCCAGGCATATAGTCCACCATATACGCATGCTCCCACATATCCATTGCAAGGAGTATCTCAACATCAGCAAGCATGCCAAGCTCGTGGTCAGTTGTCCACCACACAAACGGCATATTATTTTTTGCGTCCCATGCAAGCGTTGTCCACCCACTACCTCGACTCATTCCGACAGACTTAAAATGTGTAATAAATTCTTCCCACGATCCGTATTTTTCGGATAACACTTTCGCAAACTCACTTTCTTTTGGTTCATCTGTTGCACCGCCTTCAAATTGAGGAAAATAAAACTCGTGCATACGCATACCATTAAACTCAAAACCAAGACGTCGGCGAACCGACTCAATGGCAAAATGATATTTTTCAGGGTCTTGTGTTGTAAGATCTTTTATCTGTTCGTGCAGAACGGACATATGTTTTACATATCCAGCATAAAGTCCTAAATGCATCTCTATTTGTTTTTCTGAAATACCATCAAGCGTAGGAATATTAAATTTTTTTGCTTCGTATTTTTTCATATTTTTTCGTAATCTACTAATTACTAATATATTAACATACTAAGTTACTGGATACTTTTTTGTACTGCCTCTATACCTGGGAGTGTTCCGTTCAATAAAAATGTGAGCATTGCGCCACCGGCACCAGAAAGAAAAAGATTGTCGCGCTCTACACGAACATCCGATACGGCATCCACAGTATTACCACCACCAACAACTGCATTGGTATTGGAGTGAGCAATTTCATACGCAAGTGTTTTAGTCCCTGTGTCATATCCGTCTTCATACTGTCCGAGTGGTCCATTCCATAACACAAACGAAGTATTGCCAACCAGTTTGGCGAGCTGTTTTCCTGTCTCTGGTCCCGCATCGTAAATGTAGTCACCAGATACAACATCTTGTGGTTTTTTTACAGAAACAATACCTTTATTTTCAACCACAACATCAACAGGGGTGCCAATCTTTTCGTTATTCAAAAGTCCACTTAAATCTGGTAGGGCGGGGGATACAATTGACCGCCCTGTCTCATATCCACGTAATCTAAAAAAGTCATTTGAAAGTGCTCCGCAGACAAAAACAGTGTCGTACACATCAACAAACTTCTGTATCAAGGGCTCTTTTGTTCCAAGTTTTGCACCGCCTAAAATACATAGTGACGAACCACTAGGAGAGAGAGCGGGGGTCAGTCCGTGTACTTCGTATAAAAACTGAATACCGAAATAACTCGGAAGATACCTGGAAATACCAACAACTGATGCGTGCTCACGATGCGCTACGGAAAAGGCATCATCAATATACATTTCTGCATACGAAGCGAGAGTTTCAGCAAATGTGTCATCATTGAGTATTTCGCGCTTATCTTTTCTAAGATTTTCTAGCATTACCACATCACTGTCCTTCATTTTTTCAATAACAGAAGTCACTTCTGTACCTGTGTTTTCAGATACAAATTTCCAATCAGAATCTACAACGGTATGAGTTTGCATATAGTCATATACGCCTCGCAAGGAATTAGAAACATCTCTACCAATATGACCTACCACAATTACCCTCGCACCAGCTTCAACTAAAAAACAAATGGTATTTGATGCTTTGTCTAAACGATATGTGTTAGTAATATTTCCATCTTTTGTTGGTACATCTAAATCTGCACGCAACAAAACTCTTTTACCTTGCAAGTTTTTTACTTCTCGTATATCAGGAAAAAGCATGGCTCTGTTTAATATTTACTTACAATACGCACTATTTCTGAAAAAGAATCGACGTCTAAACTTGCGTGACCTACTAAAAATCCATTTACAGTACCCCGCTCCATAATATCTTGAACATTGGATGGCTCTGCCGATCCACCATACAAAACTGACACGTTTAGTCCTGCTGTTTTGCTATATTTCTCTACAAGCACTTTTTTTATAAATAAAACCATTTCATGAATTTGTAAAGGTTGCATTGCATCTTTTGCACTCTTTCCAATCGCCCAAATAGGTTCATACGCAATAGTAATATTTTTTAACATCTCCGAAGAAACACTACGCAAAGCTACTTCAAGCTCATCTTGGATAAACGGAAGATGCGTTCCGTGATCATCGCGCTTGTGCTCACCAACACACAAAATAACTCGCAGCCCACTCTTTAATGCAGAAACTACTTTTTTATTTACTCTTTCGTTATTTTCACCAAGCGCGCGTCGTTCCGAATGTCCAATAATCACATACGCAGCATCAGTACCTTTGATTTGTATGGGACTTACCGAGCCGGTGTGCGACCCCTTCGTCTCCCAAAATGTATCTTGCGCACCAAAAACCACCTTTTTGCCTTGATATGCATATGCTAATTCAGAAAGATACACAAGCGGAGGGCAGACGACAGTCTCCACACCCTTTATAGTACTTAGATTTTTAACCACACCAGAGAAAAGCTTTTTCGCTTCTTCAAACGTCTGCGGATTCATTTTCCAATTTGCCACTACTGTTTTTTTAGGTCGTCTCATTCCACCTATTGTAACACAAAGACATCTTAGGTTACTTCTCACAAAAACAGCTCGAACGACTGACTTTATCACTCAACCTCCAACCAATCCTCAATAACAAAGCCACCACCAAACGAAAAAGTTAAATCACGCAGACTGTTCGTATAATTCACCGTAGCATTGTCTTCTAAACGAACTTTGTATCCCACAACTCCTTTTATCTCAGCCTTATTTTTTACTAAAACTTTCCCATGTGTTGCGTATACCAACAATCTTCCCTTAACCTTATCTTGTACCTCTATCGCCGATTCGTTACCGCCATCTTCAGCATCAGTATTTTGTGAAATAACCAACACGTATGATTGTTCACTCCCTGTACCAAAAAATTGGACACTTTTCTCTATTTCAATAATACTACCGTCGTCAGAGTTATCTCCATCATCAGTTATTATTGGTACACTTGTATTACCTAAAGTTGGATTAATACGAATCACAGAATTTTCCTCAATTCTAAGCTTTCCTTCAATCCA
>CAYZCN010000023.1:0-11146 GCA_964476975.1 uncultured Candidatus Saccharibacteria bacterium
ATCCATGGCTGAACGCTTTCGTTCCAGCAGGAGGATACGCCATCTCTACATTTTCATTATCACTTATTAAGAAAAAATGGTTAAAAAATAAATCACAGCATTAATGCTGTGACAAACAATATGGCGCGAAAAAAATTAAACGAAAGAAATATTCGTAAGATAACAAAAACGAGTGGTGGTAGGAGCTATAGTGTCACGCTTCCTATTGAATTTGTTCGTGAATTAAAGTGGAAAGCACGACAAAAAGTCGTGATTAAAAAATCTGGCAAACGACTCATTATTGAAGACTGGAAAAAATAACATGAGACCAAACTATTTTGATATTCACTCGCATCTCAACTTACCGCAGTTTGACAGTGATAGAGAGGACGTAGTTGCGCGAATGCGCAATGTGGGTGTATGGACGACGACAGTTGGTGTTGATTATAAAAGCTCTAAAGAAGCTGTCGCGCTCGCAGAAAAATACGACGAATTTTTTGCGGTTATTGGTCAACATCCGTCTGATAATCATAAAGAGATTTTTGATTTGACAGTGTATGAAAAGCTCGTAGCGCATCCAAAGGTTGTTGCAGTGGGGGAGTGTGGTCTTGAATACTTTAGAGTCAAGAACAGTATCGCTGAAGTCAAAAAAAATCAAACAGAACTTTTTGAAAAACAAATTGCACTCGCACTTGCACACGACAAACCGTTAATGCTCCACTGTCGTCCGTCTGAAAAAAGTATGGACGCGTATGAAGATACACTAGAAGTACTTGTGTCGTATGCGAAAACTCACGGCAACAAACTTCGTGGCAATGTACATTTTTTTGTAGGAAATACAACAATAGCAAAACAGTTTCTCAATCTTGGTTTCACACTTTCGTTTACTGGAGTGATTACGTTCGCGCGAGATTATGATGAAGTTGTAAAGTATGTACCACTTGATAGCATTATGTCTGAAACAGATGCACCGTTTGTTTCGCCTATTACACATAGAGGAAAGCGTAACGAGCCCACCTATGTACCTGAAGTAGTTGAATATATCGCTCAAATAAGGGGTGAAAACAAAGAACTAGTTAAAAAACAAATGGTTGACAATGCTTTGAAGTTTTTTAATTTTACAGAAACGTAACCTATTTTTTGTTTAAATCATTGTCTATTGCAAGGTTATACTGTCTATGATAGTCTGTAACACATTGTATATATGGAAGAAAATCAAACAACAACAGAGGAAAAAATAACAGAAGAAAACGAGCTTACAGTTTATGAGCTCGGATATCATCTCTTGCCTACAATTGTGGACGATGAGACCGCAAAAGAAGTGGTTGAGATAAAGTCTGTTTTGGAAAAACAAGGCGCAGTTTTTATTGCTGAAGAAGCACCGAAGACAACAACGCTTGCCTACACAATTGTACGAACAGAGGGAGGTAAAAGACATAAATTTAATTCTGCATATTTTGGATGGGTGAAGTTTGAGATGTCTGCCGAAAATATTTCAGAGATAGAAAAAACTTTTCGTGCTAATGAAAATATACTTCGTTTTATATTAATAAAGACAGTGAAAGAGTCTACCTTGATGCCAAAACGAATCTTTCTTGAAAAAACAAAAACACCCGCAACGCATTTAACAAAACCAGTTATGAAGGCATCAGTGAAAAAGGAAATACAAGCAGATCCAATTTCTAAAAAAGAGCTAGATGAAAAAATCGAAGAACTTGTGGTAGAATAAGAAATATAAAGTTAAATTAATAAGAAACTACAATGTATTTAAATAAAGCACTTGTCATAGGAAGACTTACGCGTGACCCAGAATTACGGTCACTTCCATCTGGTATACAGGTTACTTCTTTTAGTATTGCAACAAATCGTGTTTGGAAAGATAAAGACGGAGCCAAACAAGAAAGTGCTGACTTTCATAACATTGTTGTCTTTGGACGACAGGCAGAGACAAGTGCGCAGTATCTTAAGAAGGGAAGTATGGTTTTGGTAGAGGGAAGAATGCAAACACGAAGTTGGGAATCTGATGGAGTGAAAAAATATCGAACAGAAATTGTCGCTGACCGAGTGCAGTTTGGGCCACGCACATCTGGACCTGAAGGTGGTAGCACTAACAATAGCGCACCAGCACCTCAAGAAGATGTTGCGGGCGGTAATGCAATAAAATATCCTGAGGAAGATATTAATCCAGAAGATATACCGTTTTAAATTTTAAATCCATTATGACTCAAGATTACTTTTCAAAAAATGGCTTAAAGCACGTAGACTACAAGGAAGTAGAAGTTTTAAAGAAATTTCTCAATCCTCACGGCCGTTTGCTTTCTCGTCGCCGAACACAAATGAGTGCAAAGAATCAGCGCAAGCTCGCTGAAGCGGTTAAACGCGCACGTTTCATGGCACTTCTTCCATTTATCGACAGATAAGGGGTGGATAAAAAATATTTAAATGAAAAACAAAAAAACCCCAACGCCTTGCGTTAGGGTTTTGTTTGCTATCCTTTCTTTAAGGTGTCTCCAAAGACAAAATATACCAAATCACTCTTCCATCTTTTGAAGGACGACGATGCCATATAACGCGAGTCCTCCATGGTTGCAATACAGACGTTCTCTTGTTTTTTGAGGGGGTATATCGGTAGTCGTTCTGCGATAATAAGCTCGCGTCCATATATTACTGGAGGGACTTTGGCCGACTTCATTGGATCTTGCCTCAAAGTTAACTCAAAATGCGTAATATTTTTAATAAGATCTGTGCCTAGTATGATTATTCCGTCATTAGCGGTAATAACATGTTCACGGCTTTTTTTATCTCCCATAATCCTCCACATGATGTTGTTATGATCATCAAGACGGAAGTGTTCTGTGATGGAGGGGGGAGCAAATATTCCTTCTTGTTTGATCTTTAATGTTGCATACCATGTGATTGACGGCATCGTACTCCTCATTGTTTGGAAAAATGTTTTCTAGCAACAGCGTAGCATGTAAAAATTATATACACAATATAACAACAGTACAGTGTGATATAAAAAATAATGGACGTCGGACGCCCATTATTTTCATGCTTTGGTTACACGCTCTACATATTCGCCAGTTTCAGTGTTGACGCGTATCGTATCACCTTCGCCTATAAACAGAGGAGTAGTGACTGTGCCCCCCGTCTCTAGTGTAACAACTTTGTCGCCGCCCTGTGCTGTGTTGCCGCGGATTGATGGTGGCGCCTCACTTACCACGAAGTCCATCTTTATCGGGAGGGTGATGTTTATTATTTCGTCATTAAATATGAGGGCATCAACAAGTTCTTTTTCTTTAAGGTATGCTTGTCCGTCACTGATTCTCTCAGCACTTATGGTGAAGCGATTTTTTGGATTATTTTCTTCAGCAAACCAGAACTCACCTTTGTTGTTATATAAGTATTGTATTTTTTGTGTTGTTATATCTGCTTCGGTGACATTGTCAGATTGATGAAACGCCCGTTCTGTTACTTTACCACTAATAAGATTTTTCAGTTTTGTTTGGTTAACTGGCTTCTGACGATTTTTTTTTGCAGTATTTGAAGTGAGTACTTCGTATGGTTCATTATCAAGAACAATATATTTTCGCGTCGTTATTTCATTATATGAAAGCATGGTAGATTTTGTTAATATTTTTGAGCTAAACGATGAAAATATGTCACAAGCAATCTTCCCTGTCTCTTGCTCGCAATAAGCGAGGAAAGATGGAGATAATAACATTCCTTCACCCTATCTCAAACATTATACACCATCGTCATACATACTACACAGAGCCTTTCTGTGTGCGAGTAACCCTTCAAGCACTACGGTCCCAGAAGGATTCTTGACTGTAAGGACTGGATATGCTTTTCTAGAGTGAGATAAAGATTGAACAAAGAAAGATGCTCTGATGAAAACTCCCCAGAAATATAATAATGAAATTTCAATTGGAAATACCAAGTACGCATTACGACTGCTATCAAAAAACAGACACCAAGGTCATAATGCGTATTTGATGTATGATAGACAGGATACAGCGTTTATTGAAATACATGAACCTTTAGGCAAAAAGTCACATTGGCGTGTTACACTGAAACTCGCCAAAGATATATTGGCACAAAGATATATTCAACCAGCAAGTAAGTGGTGGCCGTTTGACCGCACTCGTTTTGTTATTAACGAACGTGGCGAACTGTTTTTAAGAGTACAGAGTTCGCATGAGGATTAAAAATCAAACCCCTGTTTATAGGGGTTTTTTCTTGTCTTCCGCGTCGCTTGTTTTGTAACCTCTGTTAGTGTGATGTGGTTATCTATAGTAGAGAGGGGGCGAGGCAGGTAATCTGCCACATTACGTATATATACTTGCACATTTTTTCGTATACTATTTATTTTACTTTAGTTTTGATTTTGTTGTAGAAGTGTTTGTAAGACTCGTAATATAACATTTGTGTGCAAGTATATATACGTAATTTCTCTCCAGTATGTTTCCGCCTCATCGGCGGATCGCCGATGAGGCGACTTTGTTATCGTGTTCAATGTTTTTTCAGTCATTTGCCGACATTTTTTTGATGTGGTAAGGTTTAAGGATGAATGAAGAGATGCAAGAAAAATCTGATGAGGAGATTTTGGCACTTTCTATTGAACAGCCGAATCTCTTTGCTATTTTAATTGACCGCTATCAGGTGGCATTTTTGCGCAAAGCAGGTACAGTAATCCATGGCAAAGAGGACGCAGAGGACATCGTTCAAGAGACGTTTACCAAGATTTATATGTATGCATCCAAGTTTCAGGTTCAAGAAGGAGCGTCGTTTAAATCGTGGGGGTATAAGATTCTAATGAACACATCCTTTACCCACTACAAGAAACGAAAACGACACCTCGGCGCAACAGCTGACCTTGATCCAGAGTTTTACGAAATGTTTCCTGATTTGAAGAGTCAGGATTTTGAAAAACAAGAAATGAAAGATTATATGATTTCTATTTTTTCACGAATGCCAGAAAACTTAGGTCGCGCACTGAAACTTCACTTTATTGAAGGACGTCCTCAAGCAGAGGTTGCCTCAATGGAAGGAGTCTCGGTAGGAGCAATTAAAACACGAATTCATAGAGCTAAAAAAGAGTTTAAAAAAATAAATGAACAATTAGCTAACGATTAAATTATGACTACTAATAAACTTAAAATAAGAGTAATGCGTCGCGTATATGTTTTGTTTTTTGCACGAAAGGCAGTTGGTGCCACCGCGATGAAGATTTACACACTTTTACTTTCATCTGTAGGGATTGTTTCGCTCGTGTCGGTAGGGAACATTGTTTCTAATATGCCCAACATACCACAGAGTAGTGCGTCAGAAGTGTTTAGTTTTGTATTCTATGCACTTACACATACCGAATTTGTAGTACAGCTCCTTATTGTAGCGACACTCACTGCAGTACTTTGGCTTACGAGAGACATCATTCGCGGATTTCATTATGTACCACAACTAAAGAGAGTTTAGACATTTTTTAAAAGAAAACACTCGACGTAATTCTAACTATTGCGTCGAGTGTTTTTTGTCTACTCTTTTAATTTCTTCTGAATTTCTTTGAGGATTTTGTTAGCAATCTTTTTATTATCTTTAAGGTATTGACGTGTTGCGTCGTATCCACGTGCGAGCTTTTCCTCACCCATTCGGTACGATGCACCAGCTTTTTGAACAATGTCGTATTTTTCACCAAGAGCAAGAAGCTCACCTTCACGTGAAATTCCTTCGTTGTACATAAGGTCAAACTCGGTTGATTTAAAAGGCGCGGCAACTTTGTTTTTAACAACTTTCACACGTACACGTCCACCCATAACTTCATCTCCTTTTTTGATTTGTGCAATACGCCGGATATCAAGTCGTACCGATGTGTAAAACTTTAATGCCTTTCCACCGGGTGTAGTTTCAGGATTTCCAAACATTACTCCGATTTGCATTCTGATTTGGTTAATAAAAATGACCACCGTTTTACTTTTTGCAACAATTCCAGTTAATTTTCGAAGCGCTTGCGACATGAGTCGTGCTTGCTTGCCAACATGGTGCGCACCCATATCACCCTCTATCTCATCTTTGGGAGTAAGTGCTGCTACTGAGTCTATAACAATAACATCAAGTTTTCCTGAACGTATGAGCGACTCTGTTATCTCGAGTGCTTGTTCACCTGTGTCTGGTTGAGAGATAAGAAGGTCGTCTATGTTTACACCAAGTTTTTTGGAATACTCCGGGTCCATGGCATGTTCTGCGTCAATAAATGCACAAACGCCACCTTTCTTTTGTGCTTCTGCGATGACGTGGAGCGCAAGTGTTGTTTTTCCGCTTGATTCAGGGCCGTATATTTCAATGATTCGTCCGCGTGGGAGTCCGCCGATACCGAGTGCCCAGTCCAGACCGAGGGAACCAGTCGGAATAGCGTCTATGTTTACCTTAGGACGGTCGCCGAGTTTCATAATTGACTCGTCGCCGAACTTTGTTTTGATTTGTGCGATTGCGTCGTCAATGCCAGTATTTGTCTCCTTAGGTTCTTTTTTTGCTTTTGCCATGTCTTAGATTTTATTAACGAATATTAATGAGTTTAGAAAATCTTAGATCCCCGTCTTTTACTTATCGTAGGTGAGAAAAGGTGGGGAGTAAGTAGTGTATGTAGTATATGCTTTTTGTTCGTTAGATTGTTAGGAATAATAATTTATAATAACACTTTTTCTTTGAATTTTTATAAAAAACTAATGAAACTGTTTTATTACTTATAAACCAGTTCTAGTGTCTTCTTTATTTCTTTTCCAAATTTATCCGATGCTTTGACGGTCATTATATTATATCCGTACGAAAGCAACAATGTTTCGGCAAAACGTCCTCGTTCGTCAATAAAAATAGGACGACCATTGAGACTGATATGTGAGATATTTTTAGCAATTCCTTCTATTGATATTAAAGATTCCGACAGGGACGTTCCGTTTTCTGGGGAATGAATCTCAACAACAGGTCCTTGTATAACGTTTCGTGCTTGGAAAAGAGAGTAGCCAGCTATAGCAAGAACAACCACAATGATTGAACATATTTTTATATATTTTGTCGGATTTTGGTTTTTAACTAGCATATTCTTCCTCCTCGTCGTCAGGCGATTGGTCTAACACGTCTCGCGGTTTATTGGTTCCATCAGAAGGCCCTATCACACCTTTTTCTTCCAGTTCGTCCATAATGCGTGCTGCGCGTGCATATCCGACACGTAGTTTTCTCTGTAAATACGACGTACTCCCTTTACCGGCTGCAATAGTCATTTCGCGCGCTTCTTCATATAATTCATCCCCCCCGTCGTCTTCGTCGCCATCAAGCGATGCGCTAAAGATTGAATTACTTCCATCAGGTGGGGTGGTGAAGTCTATCTCGTCGTAGGGTTCTTCATTCCCTTGTTTGATGATATATTTGACAACCTTTTTTACTTCTGTCTCTGAAATATATGCAGTTTGCATACGAAGCGGTTTTGACATATCACTTGAGAGGTAGAGCATGTCACCTGCACCGAGGAGTTTTTCCGCTCCTCCGGTGTCCAGAATAGTTCGTGAGTCTATTTGTGACGAAACTTGGAGTGCAATTCGCGACGGTATGTTTGCCTTGATGAGACCTGTAACAATGTTTACTGATGGACGTTGTGTAGAAAGAATAATATGAATACCAACCGCACGACTCATCTGCGCGAGACGCACAATCGCTGATTCGAGTTCACGAGGATATGCTTGCATAATGTCAGCTAGTTCATCAATAACAATAACCATATGAGGCATTGCTTCGGGTAGGTTGTCTGCACTGTCTTCGTCATCAGATGCATCTTTATTTTTCTTCATTTCATCCATTGCAGGACCGAGTACATTTTTATGGTATGAAGCAATATCACGAGAACTTTCGGTTTCAAGTATGTCGTAGCGTCGTTCCATCTCGCGTGCTGCCCACTTGAGCGCAAGAATTGCTTTTTTGGGGTCAGTGATTACAGGAGTAAGGAGATGGGGAATGTTGTTGTAGAGTGTCAATTCAACACGTTTAGGATCAATGAATATAAAACGAAGGTGTTCTGGAGAGTTACGGTAGAGTAGTGAGGTAATAAGAGCATGAACTGTCACGGATTTACCCGAACCTGTTGCTCCAGCAATGAGGAGATGGGGCATTTTTGCAATATTTGCAAAATGTGTTTCGCCGGTTATATCTTTACCGAGTGCCACACAGAGTGGGTGAGGAGATGTTTGGAATGCATCTGCAGAGAGCATGGTGGCAAGCCCCACCGTTGCCTTGCTCGTGTTAGGTACTTCTATACCGACGAGAGAACGGCCGGGAATAGGTGCTTCAATTCGTACAGGGTGCGCGGCAAGTGCTAATTCAAGATTATTTTGGAGTCGTATTATTTTTTGAAGACGAACACCTTCTGCAGGCTTTAGTGCAAAACGAGTTACTGTTGGTCCGACAGAAATTTCATCAATTTCTACACTGATACCAAAGTTTTGTAGTGTGCGTTTTATAATGTTCGCACTTGCTTTTATGTCACCAAATCCAGGTTTCCCTTTATCTTTTTCCAAAAGGGATATTGGAGGAGGTGAGTATTGCTGGTCGGTGAGTGTGGAAAACGATGCCTGACCGCGAGTACTTTTAGTTGTTCCAAAGCCAAGAATATTTTTTAGTGAAGAGCCTGATTTAGCCTCTCCTTCTTCTTCCTCTTCCTCCTCCTCTTCATCATCATCCGCGTCCACATCCTCAGTTTCTTCAGTTTTATCTTCTTCTGCCTCGTCATAATCCTCGTCTTCGTAATATTCGTCGTCTTCAACTTTCTTTCTTTTGAATATACCAAAGAATGAAGCGAGAGGGATAATAGGAAGTGAAGCATTGAAAAGTATGAGAAGCGATATAATCAACATTCCCCAGAGCAGAAAGAGAGTAACGTAGATATCAAAAAGCGCCACGAAAGGTTGTGTAATGAACGCGCCAACAATCCCTCCTTTTTTTTCAAAGACTGTTCCGATAAGCCCTAGTCCTGACAAGAAAAAGAGTAAGGAACCAAAAACCTTAAAAAACGGTATGTCGTAATAGAGTGATTTAAAAAATGATATCGCGAGCATAAAAGAGAGAAGGGGAAGAAGATAGTAACCGATGCCGAGTAAAAGCGTAAGCATTTTATATGTCGTTGTGCCTACAACGCCTGCAATTCCCGCCGCGGCAAATAGAAAAAATAATCCCAAAACAAAAAAAATAACAGCCCAAATACCCTGGACGGTCTCTTCGTTAAGATGTCTAAAGATTGAAAATAAACCACCTTGTTTCTTTTTCTTTTTTCTCATAATTTACTAATAATACCACGAAACATAAGTGAAAAGAAAAACACCCCCAATGAGTCAAGTCCGACTTGACTCATTGGGGGTGTTGGTTTTGAAGCTTATAAGATATGTCTCATTTCACGAAACATTTACAGGACATCACTACATTTACAGGACATCTCTTACAGGGCATCCGATGTCCTGCAAGAGATGTCCTGTAAATAAGTTTATTCGGTACACAAGTGACAAAAAGTGTATTGTAATGTCTTTTTATTTGGTCTTTTTTAAATGTCTTATTATAATGGACATACAAAATATAAAAATAATGGACACTTTGTAAAAGACTACAATGCCAAAAGACATAATAAATAAAGGACATACAGGAGGTGAAAAAGGACAACATTCTTTGGATAAGATTTGGAGTAACCCTCTGTGTGCATACTGCTACAAGAAAGCAGAGAAGCTTTCTTCTGCCATCTACCTTGTAACAGATTTTATTTCTGAAAATGATCCGCTACAAAAGAAGCTACGGGAAAAAAGTCTATGTCTTTTATCAAAAGTTGTCTTTTTGAGTAGATTAAATAAAAAACACACGCAAGAAGAAAATGTTATAGGTCACACTGATGTTGAAAGTATTATGATTGAGATACGAGAAGTTGTAGCACTCCTTACTATTGCAGAGTCGTGTCGGTATATTTCTACAATGAACACAAACATACTCAAACGCGAGTACGAAAAGTTGGCACACCTACTTCAAAGTAGGGGAGGTGAGCTTGGGGAGGATTACCAGTTTCCCGCCAACTTTTTTGAGGTACCCTTCTCTCGTGAAATGAAGGAGTCACAAGTAGCGCAAGAAGAAGGTGTTGTAAGGGACAAAGGACATAAAAGTATTATGTCCGATAGATTGCACAAAGGGTCTTTTATGCCACAAAAGACACAAGAGCAAAATAAAGGACATAGCAATGTTTACAGGTCATCAACGAGAAATAAACAGTCGGGTAGTGGTTCAGCGAGTCGTTCAAATAAGACAAGTATAAGACATAATGAAAGAAAGCAGGCGATATTAAATCTATTGGACACAAAGGAAAAAGTCGGCGTTAAGGACGTTGCTGGTATTGTGCAGGGTTGTAGTGAAAAGACAATTCAGCGAGAACTCCTATCTTTGGTAAAACAGGGTGTTTTGAGGAAGGAGGGTGAGCGAAGATGGAGTATGTATTCATTAGCTTGATTTCCTACATAATATATACATATAAAATCAAAGTACTGGACATCGGGTGCCCAGCACTTTGAAGTGAGTCGTGGTGGTCTAGGTTATTTTAACCAGTGTTTAAGCCAATTAAACGTTTTGTTTGACTTTATGTCAATAATGTATCCAAACCTTGGTTTTGCTGTACTTTTTGTGTGTGATATGAGATTCTAAAGCGTGTCTCGGATCTCTAAGAAAGATGCAAATAAAGACATCAAAGTATAGAGATTTCGGGCAGAAAGTTATCCACATAAGCTCTTTTGATGCTTGTCATCAAGCTTATATAATAACTATAGGATTCTGAGACAAACTGTTTTGTACGATGTCACTAAATAATTTTTAAAAAATAAAAACAATAATTTTTCGTTGTTGTTTTTGTTGCTTGTATGTTTTTACATACTAAAAATTTTTAGCGAAGGGGTACATATTAGGAAAGCAGAATTTTCCCCGAACCTTGATAATTGAATACAAAAGAAATAAAAAAACAATTGTAATTGTTTTTGTTTGGTCGTGTTACACCTGTTCTTCGTAACGGTCTAGCGCGGATTACTTATCAAACAAACAAAAATAATTTTTCCGATACCTCTTTGTTCTGAACTTTATCTGGGTGCAACAAGAATGAGTA
>CAYZCN010000024.1:0-11033 GCA_964476975.1 uncultured Candidatus Saccharibacteria bacterium
ATTTTGATGAAGTCAAAATACACAAAGTAGGGCGATATGAAAGGTAGTGGGAGGTATTTTTTTATTTTCTATTCAAAGCTATTCTGCTATTCTATTCTGCTATTCTTGAGAATAGTAGAATAGAATAGTAGAATAGTTTGAGTGACTTTTTTAATTTCTACTTTCTAAATCATACTCCCCTACTTTTGTTCGCACGATACGTGACGCGAGTGCGGGTACGCCAACACTTTTTCCAATGTCATCTGCCAAACGGCGCATATATGTCCCACTACTGCACGAGAGTGATATTGTCGCAACAGAAAACACTTCTCCATACAGTGTCCGGAGGTTATCTTCCCAGCAGTCGTGTATTTCTTTTTGTCTGAAGTCCCCCCTTAGAAGGAGTAGATCGTTATATATTTTTTGCCACAAATCTTCACTCGTAATCGTCTGCATCCCAACCACTGCACTTTCATATATTTCTACTTCACGAATTGGTATTTTAATTTCTTTCAACTTTCCTTCTCTTGCCCATTCAAACAGTGGTTTGCCGAGAACGGTCTTTGATGAATATGGTGGATATACTTGTGTAAACTTTCCGCGAAAAGTATCAAGCGCGTCTAAAACTTTTGTAAAAGAAACTCGTGTATTGCTTTGTTTATCTATTGCGTTTGTTAATTTTCCAAACAAGTCATAGGTATCGGTGCTAAAACCGAATAATACGTCAAACGTATACTCTTTAGTAAGTGCGAGGTATTTTTCTCTATTTTTATTTTCATCTCCAACAAGCACAAGCATCACCCCTTCCGCCATTGGGTCTAAACGTCCCGCATATGAGAGTGTTTCGTCTTTGAGTGTGGGTTGTTCTTTGCGAAGTCGCTCTAAACACGCAAGCGGTGTCTCGCCTCTTTTTTTGTATGTGGTTATGACTGTGCCTTTCATATTGATATATATGTGTAATTTAGCTACAATTTAAACATAGATTAAACACATATGAAAGAAAAATCAAAAAAGCTCTCTACTGAGAGTTACAAAGGTGTCAGAGACTTTTACCCTGAAGACATGTTTGTAGAAAACTATATCTTTAACATTATGCAGGACACCGCAGAGAGTTTTGGATACAACGAATATACTGCGTCCTTACTTGAACCAACGGCGCTCTACGAGGCAAAAACGGGTGACGAGATCGTGAACGAACAAACATATACCTTTACTGACCGTGGTGGGAGAAGTGTTACGCTTCGTCCTGAAATGACGCCAACGATTGCACGGATGGTTGCTGCGCGAAAGCACAACCTTTCATTCCCTCTCCGATGGTACTCTATCCCGAACGTCTTTCGGTATGAACGACCGCAACGTGGGCGCTTACGCGAACACTGGCAATTAAACGCCGATATATTTGGTGTAAGTGGTATTGATGCTGAAGTAGAAATTGTATCACTCGCATATCATATAATGAAAAACTTTGGTGCCAAAGGAGAAAATTTTGAAATACGTTTGAGCTATGCGGGAATGCTCCAAGAATTTCTTATTGATGAATTTGGACTCAATGATACAGATGTTCGTGCACTTGTTCGTGTGATAGATAAAGTCGGGAAGATTACCGAAGCTGACTTTACCAAAGAAGTGTCTGCCATTTTAGGAGATGAAGGAAGCGCACAGCTAGAGATATTGACGAGCAATAAAGACGAATTGAAACAAAAATTACAAAAACACAAAGGATTTGCATATTGTAAAGATGTTGCTGAACAGCTCACGAATATGGGTATCACCGACACCACTGTTTCTCTTGAACCGTTTTTGACACGAGGGTTTGATTACTATACTGGACTTATTTTTGAAGTCTTTGATACAAGTGAAGAAAATAATCGCTCACTTTTCGGAGGTGGCCGTTATGATAACTTGCTAGATATTTTTGAAGCAGAAGGTGTGCCTGCTGTCGGATTTGGTATGGGAGACGTAACGATGCGAGACTATCTTGAAACGCACAACCTCCTTCCTGAATACGAAACACCGACTGATTTATATATCTGTACACTCGCAAAAGACAAGATACCATTTGCGCGAACACTTGCAGAACGACTTCGAAGAGAGGGGTTGAATGTAGCAATCAATGTAACCGACAAAAAAGTTGGTACGCAGATACAGTACGCGGTCAAACAATCTATACCATTTATCATTTGCCTTGGTGATGACGAGTTAAAGAAAAAAGTATTTATGCTCAAAAAGCTCTCTACCGGAGAGGAGAAAGAAGTCGCTGAAGACGACCTCGTGTCACTTATTTTTAACTCAGTAACGTAAATCTGTCTGTATGAAAAAGATTGTATTTGATATTGAAACAAAGAATATATTCCAAGACGTCGGTAAAAATGACCCGACGCTTTTGGACATATCTCTTGTGGGAGTCTATAATTCCGAAACCGATGCATACACAAGCTATCTTGAAGAAGACCTACCAACGCTTTGGCCGATTCTTGAAAAAACAGATATGCTTATCGGATACAATAGTGACCACTTTGATATCCCTCTTTTGAATAAGTATTATTCGGGTGACCTGACGAAAATAAAAAGTTTGGATATTATGAAAGAAATCCAAAAATCGCTCGGACGAAGGATTGGACTGAACGCCATCGCTGAAGCGACACTTGGAGAAAAAAAGAGTGGTCACGGACTTGATGCAATCGTATGGTGGAAAAATGGTGAGATAGATAAAATACGGAAGTACTGTCTTGATGACGTACGTATTACAAAAGATGTGTATGAGTATGCATTAAAAAATAAGCTCGTGAAATATAGCGACTACGGAACGATTCGTGATATTTCTCTTGATACTTCAATGTGGGAGGAAGAGAGTGGTGCGTCGCTCACACACACCATGCCGTTTTAATCAAAACTATCAAACGTCTGGCGTTTGATAGTTTGGGTTTTGAGATTTTGGAAATAAAAATCCCCCGCGCTCTACGAGCGCGGGGGTGGTGTGTAGGTAGGTGATGTGCTGGAGTTTTTATTGCAAAATTTCTCTCAGCAAGGTACATTGGCCGGTTATTGCTCCACTGTTTGTTTCTGTTGAAATATTAACAGAGAAACTTTTTCCCGGGAAATCGGCGTGTTCTGCCTTGAAGTTCCACGAATGTCGTCCATGTTTTTTTGGCTTTGAAACTACAATTAGAAATATGGACAAACTTTCCCTTTCTTTTCCATATGCTGGATTAGTAATGAGAAAAAGAATTGGTGTTCTTGTGTTTAGAGAAGCCTCAATGAAAGCTATCGGCATACAAGACACAATCGCTTCTTTTCCTGTTTGCGGAGTTTTGGTTTTTAACTGATTTTTAAACTTTTTTACATACACCATTTCGTACTCCTGTTCTGTTTTTTGTTTGACTGTTTGCAATAGGTATCTGACATATATGATACTTCATATCACTTAATTTGTCAAACAACAAATAAAAGAAGCGCCATTGCGAGTACTACTCTATAAACAATAAATACCATAAGTGTGTGGTTCTTGAGATATTTGAGAAGGTAGTGAATTACAAGAAGACCGACAGCAAATGCGGTGAGTGCGCCTACGAGTGCTGGTATTCCCAATATAAAAAGTGTGCCATCTTGTGTAAATTCTAATATTTTTTTTATACCTATTCCAAAAATAACAGGGAATGCAAGCAAGAAACCGAACCGCGCAGCTTCTTCGCGCGTGAGTCCTAAGAACAAACCTCCGGAAATGGTCATACCGGAACGCGACATACCAGGAATGAGAGCAAGTGCTTGAAAAAGTCCTATGACGAACCCCTTCTTGGGAGTGAGTGCTTTGGTTTTTCGTGCGTACTTTTCGGCAAAATAAAAAATAACCGCTCCTATAATAAGTGTGGTTGAAATTAATTCTACACTCCTAAAGGTTGCTTCTATGTAGTTTTCAAACAATAAACCGACAACAACTGCTGGGATTGTTCCTAATACAAGTGCGTAGAGTAAATATTTGTCTTTTTGTTCAATGTGCTTTCGTGTATGTGGACGAAAAAAAGCAAGGGCGGTTTTGAAAAGACGTATAAAGTCATTTCTAAAATAAATCAGCACCGCAAGTGATGTTGCGAAGTGGAGTAAGATATCAAAAGACAGGCCGAGTGTTGTATCAAAACCAAAGATCTCTCGGACAATAATGAGATGTCCCGAAGAAGATACGGGGAGAAACTCGGTCAACCCTTGTACTGCACCAAGTATAATTCCGGAAAATATGTCAGTCATATATACACAATATACCATATAAGAATCTTCTGTTAAAAGTTGGATTTGGAACAAACTTAAAATATTTGACAAATATATTAAATAACATATACTGTGGTCAGATTGAAAACATAATACAACAAAGGAGAAAAGAATGGTTTGTTCTGTAGGAAAACGTGTACAAGAGGTCGCACGAGAAGTGGGATTTTCTAAAGACTTTGTTGAAGAGATTTCTTCACTTTCTGAGGAAGCGATTGGTGCAAGGGCGACATTACTTAGTCGTACTAAGACACTTAAAGCTGCGAGGATTCTTGCTGAAGATAAGGATTTGGGGGTGCGATATGCTGTTGCAGAAAACACCAATACCCCACAAAATATTCTAACGAAACTTTCGGAAGATAAGAATTGGATGGTGCGACGTATTGTTGCAGAAAACACCAATACTCCCAAGGAGACTCTCGCGAAACTTGCAGGAGATGAAGATGAAGATTGGGAGGTGCGATGCGCTGTTGCAAGAAACGCCAACACTTCCAAGGAGATTCTCACGAAACTTTCGGAAGGTAAGGATTCGAATGTGCGATATGGGGTTGCCAGAAACACCAACACTTCCAAGAAGATTATTGCACAACTTGCTGAAGATGAGAGTTGGGGGGTGCGATGTGCTGTTGCAAGAAACACCAATACCCCACAAAATATTCTTACGAAACTTGCGGAAGATGAGAGTTGGATGGTGCGATGTGCGGCACAGCGTCATCTCAACACACCATCTAACTCTATCTGAAGCTATGTAATTTGTTCTTTGTTTTTTAACCCCCCGAATTTCGCTTGCGAAATTCGGGGGTTTTACTCTCTACACCCTTTATATCGTTATTTTGATGAAGTCAAAATGCACAAAGTACAATGATATGAAAGGTAGTGGGAGGTGTTTTGTTTTTAATTTATATGGTTTTCACTTAAGAATCACTTGAAGGTCGGACTCTTGAGTGATTGTTTTTTTGATTGAGTATGTTATTGTTGTCGGCAGAATACAGACAGAAGGAATGAGTGAAATGATAAAAAAACCATGCATAATTGCAGAGACATCACGAGGAAGTATTACGTATCAGGAAGGCAGTCACTTGGAAGTTAGAGTTATTCCTACAACTAAAAGTGCGTATGTACTCCAAAAAATGAAACTGTGTCTTCCTGACACATTTGATACATGGCGTCACCCTGTGGGATTAGAAAAAGCGTTTGTTGCTGAAATCAGTAACGATTTTAGTCTCACGCGCCCACTTTCACAACCGAGTTCTACGCTTATTAGAACTGTTCGCGAAGGACTTAAGGCACTCGGTGTACACGAATTGAAAGATGTAAAGATAAACACCGATGCACCTAACTGGGCAAAAGAATTAGCGGGGTGATGACAGCGCTCTACCTTACACAATCCCTTGCACGCACTATTTTTTTAGTGTGCGGGGGATTTTTTTATTTTTTTACATCATCGCGCGCAGGTCGCAGTATCTGCATTTAGCGTCGTCGCATTTACTATTCCAAAAACTCAAGTCATATATTTCTTTACTCACCCCCTTTATCACCTTTTTCAAATCTTCTGTATTCTCGTCAGTGATAACAAATTTTTCTTTATGATACTTTCCTTTCTCATCTGGCTCCACGAAATCTATTTCGCCAGACGACATTGTGAATCTACCTTTGTCGTACAAGTCAAGAAGTACTTTATAAAACACGAGCTGTCGTTTGTAATTCCCATCCGAACTTTTTGTCTTTCCTTCAATCACATTTCGTGTTTTTGGTTTTCCTGTCTTGTAATCAACCACATTAACCTCACCTGAAGTATTTACTATTTCCATCTTATCCAATGTGCCACGGAGTGTAAGTTGTCCTTCGGGAAGCGTTTCAACAGGAAGTATTATGTGTACCTTAAACTCGGTCAATGTCTCACCTCCCCACTCTCTGTGATACATAGCAAAATATCCTCTAAGTGCCTCTATTCCTTTCTCAAGAGTCTCTTCGTATTCACCCAAAGAAAGTGGTTGTTTTTGGAGATATGTTTCAAAAAGCATATCAATCGTCTTTTTTTCTATTTTTTCTCCTTTTGCAATTCTATTAAATATGTCATTTAACGTATTGTGTATTGCGGTCCCTAGCAACATATGCTTATTCGGACTTTTGGGAATACGGAGTAAGTTGCTATAAAAATAACTCCACGGACATTTGAGGTAGTTGTTGAGTGCGGTTACTGATAGTCCTTGTTCTAAAAACAGTTCATTCAAAAATGTTTTGTCTTGTAATGCGAGTGTGTTTGTATCTTTTTTAGGGGAGAGCATTGATTCTTTTTTGATACTTTTTTCAAATAAAGATATGGGTAAATCTTTTATATACTTCTTGTCGATTTCTTCTATAAATTGCGACGGGAGCTGAAGACCTCCACGTTCACCTTCTTTTGCAAAACTCACCGACACACTCGTACGTGCGCGTGTAAGCGCAACGTAAAATAAACGGCGCTCATCATCGTTTGCGTCAAAGGTATCCCTTTCGCCAACTTCTGTCGGAAAGTGTTCTATGCTCCGCTTGTTTCCCCAGTGTGTATCGCGCACCCCTATAATATATACATACTCAAACTCAAGCCCTTTTGACCTATGTGCTGTCATTAAACGTACGCGATCTGTTGCAGGGGTGCGCGAGTCTTTTTTTATAAAAATATTATTTTCTTCAACAAGCTGTAAGTAGTCAATAAAGTCAGTAAGTGTGTACTCATGATGATTTTCTACAAGTGCCTTGAGGTCATCAAAAAAACCGTTTACTTTTTCAAGTTTTACTCCTGCATCAGTGTGTGAGAGAACATACTCCAAAAACCCCGACTCATGAAGTACGATTTCAAAAAACGAAAGAAGTGTTTTGTTGTGCGCAACCTTTTTCCACGAAGAAAGTTTTGTATACCAACTGTGGAGCACGTCAACATGTTCCACGCCCGCTTGTTTTAATATCTTTTTTGACTTTAAAACACCAAAAAGTGGAGTACGTATCTTTTGTGCGTAACGCACTACTTTGTATATATCTAAGTTATCAACACCGACAAAATCTATATGGAGTGTCGGAAGAAGTAAGCCGTCGTTTCCAAAGTCGTTAATTGCTTTTAGTATGAGAATGAATTTTCGTATATCAATGTCAGCAAGCACGCTCTGTGGTGACTCAATCACAAACGGTACGTCTGTCTTTTCTAAAACCCTGATAAGCGCGTCGGCGTCTTTGTTGTTACGGTAGAGCACTGCTATTTCTTGAGCAGGTACGCCTTCGTCTATTTTTTTCTGTATACTCTCGGCAACGTACATATGTTCGTAGTCATTGTTTGAAAACGTACGGAGCTCTATAAAGGAATTCTCGCGCTCTTTTACGTTTGCTTTCAGTGGTTTTCTTAATTTATTATCCCCCTCAGAACTCTTTAAAATAAGTGAGTGCGCAGAATCAAGAATATGCTGTCCTGAACGATAATTCTCTTCTAAAGTAATCAAAAGGGCTTTAGGAAAACGTTTTTTAAAGTATAGAAAGTTGTCTAAAGACGCCCCCTGAAAGCGGAAAATCGCCTGTTTTTCGTCCCCTACGATAAAAAGATTGGGATTATCATGATAGTTGACCAAAAGCTCTAAAAGCGTATTTTGGGAGTTATTTGCGTCTTGATGCTCGTCTGCTAGTACGTACTGATACTCCTCTTGAATTTCAAGCAGAAGATCGGTGTTTTTAGAGAGAGTTTGTATGGTCTCTATAATCATATCGTCGTAGTCATAGAGTTTTTCTTTTTTCAATACTTTTTGGTACTCTTCGTAGACAAAGACAAGTTCGGTGTTTTTTTGGAGTTTCTTTTCTAGGCTTCGATACTTCCCTTTCATTTTATCTTTGTATACACCTTTGTCGTAGTAGAGGTCGTCTATTTCGGTAAATGCTTTTTGTTCTCGTTTTATGTTATTTTTTAATTCTTTTGGAGAGGTGTTTTCACGCTTGAGTTCGCTTATCTTTTGTCTAAGATGGTTAACGTAGTAAAAGTTGTCGCCAAAAGGGCGGAGTTTTTTAAGTGGGGTGGTTAAAATAATTTCTTTAAGAAGTGTGATTTTGTCTACATCGTTGATGTTTCGTGAGCCAATAATGGACGGAAACGCATCAGGAAAACGACGGATGATGTCATTGCAAAATCCATGGAAGGTGTGAATATGAACGCGATATCCCTCGCTCCCCATTATCTCCACTAATCGTTTTCGCATAGAAAAAACACCGGACTCGGTGAATGTTAATGCAAGAATGCTGTCGGGTGTTGTGTCTGTTTTTCTGATGATGTTAGCGATGCGAAGTGTGAGGATTTGTGTTTTACCAGTACCTGGGCCTGCGATGACCATCACAGGTCCGTCAATGGAGTCTACTGCTTCTTTTTGTGCGGTGTTTAATTTTCTATAAAAAGAATTAAATGCTTTGGTTATCATTATTGCAGTATAACATAGCGCGTGCCATAGGTGCGTAACACTAAGTGTTGCACAGTTAAGGATTACATAATAATAAAAAACCTTACGATACTTGTCCGCCGACGAGTCAGATATCGTAAGATTTTTGATTAACTCAACCGGTTGAGTTAATTGAAACGCTTATTTTAAGCCATACATTTTTATATAAAAAGCAAGACCTTTATGTCCTAGGAGTCCCATAGGATATATTTATCAAGAGGTGCAAGGATTTCTCTTACACATATTTTGACTTCATCAAAATAACGATATAAAAAGTGAGAGAGAAAACCCCCGAATTTCGCATGCGAAATTCGGGAGTTTTTACTTATCTCCGTAAACCAAAATACTACAGTATACTGGAGTATTTCATACTTAGGTGTCGGACACCTAAGTGATGAAAATAGATAAAAAAACAACCAACGCTGAGACGTTGATTGTGTTGTTTAATAACTGTTGTTATGGATTTGTTTGCTTGCAGATGTTTTCTCTGCTGATTCACCACACAGGGCAATTATCCATGCAAAAACACACAGTATAGGGTTTGTATCCCAGTAGATAGTGGTACCGATTATTGCAATGAGTAAACGCGGAGTGAAAAACCAGCCAACAACACCCCAAGATGTAATTCCAATTGCCCCGAACGCATAGCAAACAAACAATAACGTAAAACGAGGTAAGATGGCGAGGAGTAAGCAGAGAAAAGATCCGCCCAAAATGCCGTGAACTTCCCAGAAACCCATTTTTTCTCCAATTCTGTTGTATGAGAATGTGAATGTACTCTATTTTTAGAATATCATTTTTTGAAAACTTTGTCAAATAAATTTCAAATACCCTAGAGAAGTCCTAGGGCATTTGGTTAGTAGTTTTTGAGGCGGTTTGCTTTTTCGTGTTGGCGGATTTTTTCTAGCGCCTTTGCTTCAATTTGTCGTATACGTTCCCTCGTAACACCAAATTCTTTTCCAACCTCTTCAAGTGTGTGGTAGATGCCATCTTCTAGACCATTTCGCATTGCGAGAATCTTGTGCTCTTTCGGAGAAAGGTCGTCTAAGATTTCTTTAATTTGGTCTGCTAAAATGCGTCGTGAAGAGTCTTGGTCTGGTGGTAGGATTTTATCATCTTGAATAAAATCGCCGAGAGTGGATTTGTCGTCGCCGTCGTCTCCGACAGGGTTTTCAAGTGAAATCGTATCTTGGTTGATTTTCTTAATCACATACACTTTTTCTACATCAAGCCCCATTTCAAAGGCGACCTCTTCTGAAAGTGGGTCACGACCGAGGTCTTGCGAAAGTCGTCGTACAACTTGTTTGTATTTTGCGATTGTTTCAACCATATGCACAGGAATACGAATGGTACGCGCTTGGTCGGCAAGTGCGCGAGTGATTGCTTGTCGTATCCACCATGTCGCATATGTTGAAAATTTGTACCCCCGTGTGTGGTCAAACTTGTCTACTGCTTTGAAAAGTCCAATATTTCCTTCTTGGATAAGGTCAAGGAGTGTGAGGTCTGGTGTGCGTCCGACGTAGCGCTTTGCGATGGATACGACAAGACGTAAGTTGGCGCGCGCAAGAAGATTGCGTGCTTCTGCGTCTCCTTCAAGAATCCTTTTGGCGAATTCTCTTTCTTGTTTTGCGCTTAAGAGCGGGTACCGTCCTATTTCACGCAAGTACATCTGAATAGAATCATACGAGGATGACGTCTTGCGTCTACTGTATGTGTTTTTCTTTTTGAGCTCTTCGTTGACTGCGTCGGTCAAAATGCCACCGCCTTCAAGTACGTCAATGCTTGCGACATTGAAACGTTCATACATATCTTCAAGGAAGATAATGTTGTCTTCAATGGTTGGAAACTCTTTAAGGATTTCGTCGTAGGTGACGAAGCCACGCATTCGTCCCTTGTCCAAAAGACGTTTTGCTCCTTCTTCTTGTGCTTTTTCTTTTTTGCTTATTTTCTTACTTGCTTTTTTTGGTGCTTTTTTTGCTTTTGGTTTTGGTTTTGGTTTTGGTTTTGCGGTTTTTGGTGCTTTTTTGACTACGCGTTTTTTTGCTTTTGGTTTTGTTGATACCTTTTTCTTTTTGGCGACAATGCGTTTTTTAACACTCTTCTTTACAACCTTTTTAACACTTTTTTTGCGAGACACAGAAGTACGTTGCGAAACTTTTTTCGCTTTTGTTTTGGTGCTCCTTTTTTTGCGTACTCCTTTTTTCACCTTCTTAGACATAATTATTTTCTAATCATACCGTATATGTGATATAACGCAACCCTTTTTATCCCTATTTCTCATCAAATACTGCTGACTCTATTTTCTGCAATTCATCAGATACTTTTTTATATTTTGCTTCTGCT
>CAYZCN010000025.1:0-10003 GCA_964476975.1 uncultured Candidatus Saccharibacteria bacterium
ATCCGTCACTAGAAGGGGAAACATTTCTAGATTTTGGTGCGGTGCTCGAGTTTTACAGTAGATAAAATTTTACTTTATATATTATTAAAAAATTACTAGACTTAAAATTTAACTATTACTATGCCAGATTATAACGTTACATTACCTTCAAAACCTCGCGTGGTTGCTGAAAAAGATTTTGAGGGAACATATGAGATAGATGGATTGTACCCCGGGTACGGTCACACATTAGGAAATTCCTTAAGGAGAATTATTTTATCGTCGCTTCCTGGAGCTGCTATTACTTCAGTAAAAATTGATGGTGTTTCGCATGAATTCTCAACAATATCTGGTATCAAAGAAGACGTAATCACCTTATTGCTTAACTTGAAAAAAATACGTATCCAACTAGATACAGATGAACCACAAACAATCGCACTTTCTGTGAAGGGTCCTAAAGAGGTTACCGCAGCTGATATCAAAACACCTGGTCAGGTAACCATCTTGAACACTGACCAGCATATAGCTGATATAACCGACAAAGGTACAACACTTTCAATTGAAATGACAGTGGAAAAAGGTTTGGGATATATGTCAAAGGAAGCATTACAGAAAGATAAAGTTGACGTTGGTATGATTGCGCTCGATGCTATTTTCACACCGATTCGTCGAGTAAATTATGAAGTGGAAAATATGCGTGTTGGAGATCGAACAGACTTTAACAGGTTACGTATGTTTATTCAGACAGACGGCTCTCTTTTGCCACGTGAAGCATTAGAGCAATCCATTGACGTTATGATTCATCAACTCAAAGCAGTCGTAGGTTTTAAGGAAGAAGAAGTCGTTGTACCAGTTGAAGAAGAGGTTGTGGAAGAGTCGATAGAGGACGAAGGTGCCACAGAGAAAGAAACAGAGTTTTTGAAAACACGCATAGAAACTCTTGATCTTTCTGCGCGTACAATCAATTCACTTTCTGCTGCAAATATCCGAACAGTAGGAGGTGTTGCACGAAAGAAAGAAGAAGACATTCTTGCTATTGATGGACTCGGACAAAAGGGATTACAGGAGATTCGGAGAGCGCTTTCTAATTTCGGAATTATTCTTAGATAGCTTCTAGCTGTTTGCTTTTGGCTTTTAGAACTAACACCTAAAACCTAATTTTATGAGACATCACAATAAAAACAGAAAATTTGGTCGGGTACGTCGACAGAGAACAGCACTTCTGCGATCACTCGCGCAGGCGCTCATTATACATGGCAAAATAAGTACCACAGAAGCGCGCGCCAAGGAACTTCGCCCGTTTATTGAGAAGCTTATTACCAAAGGAAAGACGAACAGCGTCGCAACACACCGACTTGTTGTATCTCGTCTTGGAGGAAGGAAACAGACAACAAAAAAATTAATTGAGGATGTTGCTTCTAAGTATGAAAAAAGAGACGGTGGGTATACACGTATTACCAAATTGCCACCGCGTTTAGGAGATGGGAGTAAGATGGCGGTTATTGAATTAGTTTAAAATTTAAAGTATAAGTATTTAGTATAAGTATAAGATATGAACACAGATACAGAAACACAAAAAGTATATACAGTTGATGCGACAGGTAAAAAACTTGGGCGCGTTGCTAGTGAGATTGCTAGTTATTTGATGGGTAAAGATACTACTTCTTTTGTGCGACATATAGCACCTAATGTTGTGGTGAATGTTGCAAATGCTTCAAAACTTATATTGTCTGAAAAAAAGCTCAAAACAACAGAATATACACGTTACTCCGGATATCCTGGTGGTTTGAAAGTTGAAACAATGGAGGAGGTTGTTGCAAAAAAAGGACATCGTGAAGTTTTACGACGAGCAGTGTATAATATGTTGCCGTCTAATAAGTTGCGAGCAAAAATGATGAAACATTTACAAATTAATGACTAACACTATGGTAGCTACTTCAACAAAAACTGAAAAATATATAGAAGCAGTAGGAAGGCGGAAAACTGCAACTGCTCGTGTGCGCATCACTGAAAGTAAAAAAGAATCGTACGTAGTTAATAAAAAGACCTTTGAAGATTATTTTCCTACGAAAGAGATGCAGGCTGCGGTGCGAAGCGCTCTTGCTGAAGCCAAACTACCAACGACATTTAGCGTTGAGGCACGCGTGCAGGGTGGTGGTATCAGCGCACAGTCAGAAGCGGTGCGACACGGTATTGCGCGTGCACTAGTTACCTTTGACGAAACAAAACGAAAGGTACTTAAAAAAGCAGGATTTCTAAAACGAGACCCACGTATGAAGGAACGAAAGAAATTTGGACTCAAGAAAGCGCGTCGCGCAGCACAGTGGAGTAAACGATAAACTAAAAATATGGACGTCCGACGTCCATTTTTTTAATGTAGATAAAAACGGGTTCGCATTTTGCGAACCCGTTTATGTTGTGGGTTTTTGTTCACATAAACAAATGAACAATAAAACCAAAAAACAAAAAGAAGCCATGTATAAAAAGACGAATACCGAAGTCTTTAAAGGTCTTTTCAAGTGACCCGCTCTCTGCACTATTATCATCAGAGTAAAAATCTTCTTTTTTGTTCTGATGAGTTGTAAATGCAACAATTAACCCGAGACCGATTGCTGAAACAATAGTAAGCTCGGGAAGGTTAAACGCAGGAACAACGAACCATGCCCACAGTGTCATTAGTACGAAACCAAACACTATTGTACTGACTACTCGCGTTGCGATGGTCGTCAAGAATCTTGTTAAGGGATAAGCAAAATTTTCTCGAGATTTAGTAGCTTGCATGATATTTTCTCCTTTTGCCACGCTTTTTTCTAGATAAACTCTATCATACGACCAACGGCCCGTCAAGCTTTTTGGTTGACATAAGGTAGATAACAGATATAATAAGATATTATGAAAAATAAGGATAAAAAAGTGAAAAATGACGACACGTCAAAAAGTCTTGACAATGATGGTGTAGTAAGTCATACTACCGAAGCTGAAGATGATGTCGTTTTTGATGACATAGAAGACAATGACGCTTTTTCAGATAAAATTAAAAAGATACAGAAAAAGTTGAAAGTATGTATGACGGAACGACAAGAGTACCTAGACGGATGGCAGAGAGCAAAAGCAGACAGCATAAATACCAAAAAAAGTGAAGAGGGTCGCAGAAAAGAATTGATCCAATTTTCTCAAGAGGGCTTGTTGTTGGATGTATTACCCGTTCTAGATAGTTTTGAAATGGCATTTAGTAATAAGAAGGTGTGGGAGAGTGTTGATAAAAATTGGAGAAAGGGAATTGAACACATCCACACACAGTTAGTAAATGTTCTCAAACAATATGACTTGAAATCATTTGACCCGCTTGGAGAGTACTTTAGTCCATCACAGCATGATTCAGTTGAGTCTGTTAGCGCTGACACAAAAAGCGATGATGGAAAAATAATAGAAGTATTGCAGTGCGGATATGTGTTGAATGATAAAGTTATACGACCAGCAAAAGTAAAAGTCGCAGTTTTTAAAAATAAAGAATAAGTAAGTAATAAAAAATATTATGTCAAAAATACTAGGAATAGATTTAGGAACAACAAACTCCGCCATGGCTATGGTTGAGGGAGGGGAACCAGTCATTATTGAAAATGCAGAAGGTGTGCGTACTACCCCTTCTATTGTCGCGGTCTCAAAGACCGGAGAACGTCTCGCGGGACTTCTTGCAAAACGCCAAGCAGTTACTAACCCTAAAAACACCGTTTTGGGTATTAAGCGTTTTATTGGTCATAAATTTGAGGACAGTGTTGTACAGAAAGATAAGGGTACGGTACCTTTTGAAGTGAAGCAGGGAGTAGATGGAGGTGTGATTACTCCTATGGGAGATAAAGAGTATCGTCCCGAGGAAGTATCTGCTATGATTCTCCAGAAAATGAAAGCGGACGCTGAAGCAAAGACGGGAGAAAAAATAACTGAAGCAATTATTACGGTGCCGGCATACTTTGACGATTCACAACGAAAAGCAACGAAGGACGCAGGAAAAATCGCAGGATTAGAAGTAAAACGTATTATTAACGAGCCAACTGCAGCGGCACTTGCATACGGATTTAACAAGAAAAAAGACGAACAAGTTGTTGTTTTTGACTTTGGGGGCGGTACATTTGACGTGTCGGTATTGGAAATCAGTGGAGACGAAGGGGAGCAGAGTATTCAGGTAAAATCAACCGATGGTGATAGCCATATGGGTGGACGAGATATTGATCAAAAGATAATTAAATGGATTGCTGATGAGTTTAAAAAGGAAAGTGGTATTGATGTTTTGAAAGACCCACTTGCTATTCAGCGTCTTGATGAGGCGGCAGAAAAAGCAAAACACGAGCTTTCCGCAACTCCTGAAACAGATATAAATATTCCGTTTATTACTTCAGGTGACGCAGGTCCTGTGCATTTGGACATTAAAATGACCCGGACAACCCTTGAAGAGTTAGCTCGAGAGTATGTTGACCGTTCAATTGAGATTACCAAAAAAGCTATTGAAGCGTCACCGTTCGAGATAGGTGATATCGATGAGGTTATTTTAGTCGGAGGACAAACACGAATGCCTGCGATTCAAAATGCAGTCAAAGAGCTTTTCAATAAAGAGCCAAATCGTTCTATTAATCCAGATGAAGTGGTGGCGCTCGGTGCTGCAATTCAGGCAGGTATTTTACAAGGCGATGTGAAGGATGTGTTACTTCTTGATGTCATTCCGCTCTCGCTTTCTATTGAAACACTCGGTGGTGTATCAACAAAGCTTATTGAGCGAAACACTACGATTCCAACTTCTAAGTCGCAAACATTTTCAACTGCAGCCGATAACCAGACATCTGTTGAAATTAGTATTACACAAGGTGAGCGTTCTATGGCAAAAGACAATAAAAGTCTCGGACGCTTTATCCTTGACGGCATTCCTCCGTCGGGACGTGGAGTTCCTCAAATAGAAGTTTCATTTGATGTAGACGCAAACGGTATCTTGAATGTTACTGCAAAAGACAAAGCAAGCGGTAAAGAACAGTCAATACGTATTGAGGCGAGTTCAGGGCTTTCTGATGAAGATATTGAAAAGATGAAAAAAGATGCCGAGGTACACAGCGACGAAGACAATAAGAAAAAAGAAGCAGCGGAGGCACGCAACATATCTGAACAGATTATATATGCTGCAGAAAAAGCGCTGAAAGATAACGAGAGCGCTATTCCAGATGACACTAAGAAGGGTGTGCAAGAAAAAATTGACGCACTTAAACAAGTGAAAGATAAAGACGATATGGACGCGATTAAGCAGGCCACCGAAGCGCTATCACAAGAGATGCAAAAAATTGGTGAAGTAATGGCAAAAAACAACGAAAAGGCGTCAGAGCAAACCGACGCTCCTTCAGGAGATGCGACACCAAATACAGATGGTTCTGTGCGTGATGCAGAATATAAAGAGAAAACGGACGATAATACTGACGCTGAAGAAGGGGAAGAAACAAAGTAGAAAAGCATTTACGTTTCTTTTGTAATACCTTATAATTAAACTATGTCTAAAGATTACTATGCTATCCTTGGTGTGACCAAGAGCGCCAATAACGATGAGATAAAAAAGGCGTTTCGGAAATTGGCGCACAAATTTCATCCTGATAAAAAAGGTGGAGATGAAGCGCGGTTTAAGGAAGTGAGCGAGGCGTTTAGTATACTCTCTGATAATAAAAAACGTAATGAATACGACACGTACGGGCGTGTTTTCAGTGAAGGTGGTGCACCGGGTGGCGGGGCGTATGGATTTGGTGGTGCATCGGGTTTTTCCCAAGCAGACTTTCAAGATTTTGATTTAGGAGATATATTCGGACAATTTTTCCAGGGCGGCGGTTCGGGACAGAGGGTACAGCGTGGGCGTGATATTTCCATTGACCTTGAAATTCCTTTCCGTGATTCTATATTCGGTATTACGCGAAAGATATTACTCACAAAACAATCTGAATGTAAAACATGTAAAGGAACAGGCGCAAAAGAAGGAAGTGAGTTTAAAACATGCAAGCACTGTAACGGGAATGGAAAAATTCACGAGACAAAGCGCTCAATGCTTGGAACTTTTTCAAGTACGCGTATGTGTGATACGTGTCATGGAGCAGGTAAGGAGCCGAAAGATAAATGTGGCTCGTGTCGTGGTCAAGGAATTCTCCGCCAAGAAGAGGAGATAACTATCAATGTTCCGTCTGGAATGGACAATGGCGAGATGATTCGGTTGAGTGGTGGTGGGGAAGTGTTGCGTGGTGGGCAGCCAGGGGACTTGTATGTGAAAGTGCATGTGCGCCCCGACTCTGTTTTTGTAAAAGAGGGAATGCATTTAGTGCGAACTCTAAAACTTAAATTAAGTGATGCATTACTTGGTGGAAAATATACCGTTGAAACACTTGATGGTGATATTGAGGTGAGTATTCCCGCAGGAATATCTCATGGTGAGATATTGCGTATCCGTGATAAAGGTGTTCCGGTTGAAAAAAATAATCGTGGTGATTTGTTGATTAAAATTTCAATTACGCTTCCTAAAAAACTTTCTCGCAAAGCGCGTAAGGCTATAGAAGAATTAAGAAAAGAAGGGGTCTAGTTTATTGACTGAAAATATGGACATTATAGATAAAGTATCTGAACTATTTTTTACTGGTTTAGGACGCGTGTCAGTAATTTTTGCGATTACACCGTATGACATCCTCTTTTTCTCCATACTTTTTGGAGGTCTATTTGGCTTCGGTCTTAGATATGGCGTAAATAAAATTTTTACACTTATTGTATCGCTTTACTTTGTTGCTTTTGTATCACACCAATTTCCGTATACCGAAAAGCTTATAGGTTCTCAAATAGGAGATGTAAAGCTCACCGCACTTATCATTGGTCTTTTTCTTGTTTTTTTTGCTGTAATTTATATTATATTTAGTCGTATAATGCGTGCTACTTTTTCTTTGTCTGGGAGAGGGAGGTGGTTTGAGGTGGCGATACTCTGCTTGGTGACAACGACACTTATCGTCGCATTTCTTTATCATGTATTTCCACTACAGAGTATGTATGATTTCTCAGACTCTATTGACAGTCTGTTCGCGTCCTCGGAAGCGTTTTTTTGGTGGCTCGTAGCACCCATTGCCGTTGTCTTTTTTGTTGGAAAAAGTGGTGGATATGTTGAATAAAGGTAAAATTTAAAATTTGAAGCCCACTTAATATTTACTGGACATCCGATGTCCAGTAATTTTTGTGAGTAAGAATAACGGCTGTTATTTGAATCGACTTTTTACATCATTGAATACAAAAAGGATGTGCACAAAACGCCAGTAATCATTTTTACATTAAAAAGTGTTTCTTTTATCAACCCCTCTGTTTAGTAAGTGATAAAACCCCATATATACATAAGTATAATTTACTGGACATCGGATGTCCAGTAAATTCAGTAGATTAATAAAGTTTAAAATACGAAATACCGTTCGGTTTTTTTGTTTTATTTTAGTATACTGAATATACTATGGCATTATCTGCAACACATTGGGAAACATTTGAAAAGAAAGATGTTGAGAAGGCATTTAATACAAGTGCGCTTACGGGGTTGTCCGCTACTGATATTTCGGAACGTCATAAGAAATACGGAAAGAATATTTTAGAAAAAACAGGCGATCTAGGTCTCACTGGTAAGGTTTTAAAACAGTTTAAAAGTCCACTTGTTTTTACTTTACTCGCTGCGGGAATTGCCACCTTTTTTCTTCATGATGTTCTTGATACTGTTGTTATTTTTATAGCACTTATCATAAATGTTATTGTCGGAACCTTTCAAGAAGAGCGTGCATCAAAAGCATTTGAAAAATTAAATGCCTCACAAGAGCGTTACGCAACCGTCATTCGTGATGGAAAGAAGGTAACTGTACTTACTGAAGATCTTGTTCCAGGGGATGTGGTGGCACTTCTTGGTGGCTCATATGTTCCGGCAGATGTATATATAACTGAAGCAAAAAATCTCTCCATAAATGAGTCAGCACTCACTGGTGAATGGGTGTCAGTATCAAAAGAAGAGGGAGTAGTTAAAAAGAACACCGCGCTTTCTGATAGGCTTAATATGGCATGGATGGGAACACTCGTATCTGTAGGATATGGACAAGGTATTGTTGTGAGTACCGGAGAAGATACAGAAGTAGGAAAAATTGCTAAAGCACTTGGTACGGCAGATGAGCGTGTAACCCCACTTCAGAATAATATTCGCAACATTGCACGTTTTCTTGTTATAGTTATCGCTTGTGCTATTGTTGCAATTTTTGCGCTTGGACTGTACAGAGGGGAGCCCGTAGGTAACATGCTTATTCTTGCTATTGCAATAGCAGTTGCAACGATACCAGCAGGACTTCCTGCCGCAGTCACAGTAGTTTTAGCACTTGGCATGGAGTCAATTTTGAAGCGGGGCGGACTCGTTCGAAACCTTCTCGCCGCAGAAACACTCGGAGCAACAACGGTTATTCTTACAGATAAAACAGGGACATTAACAGAAGCAAAAATGCAATTATCCAATCTCTATACACTGGAGTCACTAGAGAAATCCGCAAAAAAATATACTGAAGATGACCTTGAGCTTTTGAGAATAGCGGTTCGTGCATCAGATGCTTTTATTGAAGAGTCATCAGAAGACTTAAATAAACTTGTAGTAAAAGGGCGCCCCATAGAGAAAGCAATTGTTACTGCGGGACTTGAGAACGGTATTACACAAGTTGAAATGTCAGACGAGTATCACAGAATCGATTTCCTACAATTCGAGTCTAAAAGACGTTTTGGAGCTTCACTGAACAAAAATAGTACATCAAAAATGAAGCGCATTTATTTTACTGGCGCACCTGAGTTTCTTTTGGGAGTTGCGAGTCATTCATTTAAACAAGGAAAACAGCACACGTTGACTGATGAAGAGCGAAACAAGTTTGTTACCATCCAAAAAGAAAAAAGTTCTGAAGGCGCACGATTTATCGGTATTTCTTACAAAGATGTTTCATGGGACACTATTCCTGAATCCAAGAATCCTAATTCAGAAGAGAATGAGGAACTTATAACAGATTCTGTTTTTGTTGGTTTCATGGCATTTCAAGATCCTATTCGTGCTGATGCAAAAGATGCAATAGCAAAAGTGAAAGGTGCTGGTGCACAAGTTATAATGCTCACTGGAGATAACCCCCAAACTGCACATAAAATAGCGATTGATGTAGGTATAGCTCAAGAAAAAAGCACCGTCCTCTTAGGTGCTGATTTGGATGGTAAAGATGACGAGGAGGTTTTAAATATACTTAAAGATACAAAAGTATTTGCTCGCGTATTGCCAGACCAAAAACTACGCATTGTGCGCATTTTAAAAAATAATAATGAAGTAGTTGCTATGACAGGAGACGGAGTTAATGATGCCCCAGCACTTAGGAGTGCAAACATAGGCGTTGCGGTTGGAAGTGGTACTGAGGTGGCAAAAGAAGCATCAGATTTGATATTGATCAATAACAGCTTCGCTATTATTGTTGCCGCCATTGAAGAAGGTAGGCGTATCATTGATAATCTCAAGAAAATCATCGCATACCTCCTATCCACTAGTTTTAGTGAAATTTTTCTTATTGGAGGCGCGCTGGTGATGGGTTTACCGATTCCGTTACTGCCTACACAAATATTATGGGCTAACATTGTGGAAGAGGGGGTAATGAGTTTTCCTTTTGCGTTTGAAAAAAAGGACGCAAACAGTATGAAGCGGGACCCACGGTCTCACCGAGCAAAAAATATTTTAACTAAAGATGTTAAAAAACTTATTTTTACTGTCGGGGTTATTACAGGAACTCTTTTATTTATTTTGTATGTCATTCTCTCTCGTCTCGATTTACCCATTGAAGAAATTCGCACAATTATGTTTTTTGCACTTTCAATTGATTCAATTTTCTTCGCATTCTCACTTAAGAGTTTTGACCAACCACTTTGGAAAATAAATTTTTTATCAAATAAATTTCTTATTGTTGGCTTAGTCACAAGTGTCACACTTCTT
>CAYZCN010000026.1:0-7342 GCA_964476975.1 uncultured Candidatus Saccharibacteria bacterium
AATCCTGAACTAGGCCGTAATAAACAAAAAGAAGCTGAAAAAAATCAGCTACTTTTTATTTATGCGCCTGGCAGGATTCGAACCCACAACGGCTGATCCGAAGTCAGCTATGATATCCATTTCACTACAGGCGCAATGGTTTATATAATACGTTAGATTAGCACAAAAGCAAAACATATAATAGAATAGGCATATGTCAACAAAGTTTACTATACCAAAAGAAGTTTCACATGTGACAGAAGCGCTTCTAAACGCTGGTTTTGAGGCGTATTTAGTTGGTGGGTGTGTACGTGACTTGTTGCGAAACGAGAAACCGAAAGATTGGGATATTACAACTAATGCAGTACCAGAACAAATTCAAGAACTATTTAAGGAAACGTTTTATGAAAATGATTACGGAACCGTTGGTGTTGTGAGCGAGACAACCAAAGACGAGACACTAAAAGTAATTGAAGTAACTCCATATAGGATGGAGGCAAAATATTCCAATTCACGACACCCCGACTCGGTTACTTTCAGCAATAAACTTGAAGACGACCTCACGCGTAGAGACTTTACAATCAACGCTATTGCGTATTCTGTTTCTAGTGGGAAGGTTGTTGATAACTTTAACGGACAAGAGGATATAAAAAAGCGTGTTATACGAGCAGTTGGGAACCCGGAAGAGCGTTTTTCAGAAGATGCGCTGCGTATTTTGCGTGCGATACGACTTTCTGCAGAGTTGGCGTTCTCTGTTGAAAAAGAAACACAGGAGGCAATCAAAAAAACAGCAGATAACCTCAAAAAAATAGCACAAGAGCGTGTTAGGGATGAGCTTACTCGTATTGTTTTGTCTGACAGGCCAATGGAGGGACTGCTTTTTGCGGAGGAGTTTGGTGTGCTTGAGATTATCTTGCCTGACTTGCGGAAGGGGATTGATAAAAAGCAAAATCAAGCACACAAGTATGATGTGTTTGAGCATAATCTGCGCACCCTACAACACGCAGCGGATAAAAAATGGTCGTTGGACATACGACTTGCATCGCTTTTTCATGACATAGGAAAACCAGACGCACAGAGGTGGTCTGATGTAAAAAATGACTGGACATTTCATGGGCATGATGTGGTTGGTGCACGAATTGCAAAGAGAGTACTCAAAGATTTTAGATTTTCCAAACAAGTTATAGAAAAAGTATCAAAACTTGTGCGATGGCATATGTTTTTTTCTGATCCCGACGTAGTAACGCTCTCTGCGGTACGAAGAATGGTAAGAAATGTGGGACCGGAAAACATCTGGGATCTGATGAATCTCCGTGTGTGCGACCGTATCGGCACTGGACGTCCTAAGGCACATCCATATCGTTTACGAAAATATAAGTCAATGGTTGAGGAAGCGTTACGGGATCCTATTTCTGTTGGAATGTTGAAACTTGATGGTAGTCGGCTTATGGAAATTTCTAGTGAAGGCCCGGGACCCAAGATAGGACATACCCTCCACGCACTTCTTGAGGATGTGCTTGATGACCCAACACTCAACACCTCAGAATATCTTGAAAAAAAGGCATTGGAGCTTATGAAACTGTCCGTTGACGAGTTAAAAAAGAAGGGAGATAAGGGGAAGGAGAGGAGAGAGAAAGTAGACGAAGGAGAAATAAAAAAATTACGCGACAAACATTGGGTTAAGTGAAAGCAGAAAGTAGGGATTGCCCCTACTTCCTGCTTTACACAAGAAGTTATCAAACGCCCGGCGTTTGATAATTTGATGGCGATTTTGAATAAAATCTAAACATTAGGAGTCGGACTTCTAATGTTTGAGTGTGAGGTTTTAATTACTCCAGTATACTGGAGTAATTTGAAAATATTTTTTTATAAAATAAAAACATCGGACATCTAAGTGATGAGGAAAAAAAGAAAAACGGCACCCATTACAGGTGCCGTTTGCGATTTTTCGACAAGGATTATTTAAAGTTTTTCAATCCTGCTAAAATCATTTTGCGATGCGGGTCAAAAAAGTCCGGCATTTTGTTCAGTTCGTCAAAACTGAATACACCAACTCTTTCGCCCTCGTTGCCGCGTTTTACAAGACCGAGTTCTTTGAGGTCTTGTGATACGCGTACTCCGAAGAGTGTGAAGCCGTGATTGCCACGATCTTCAGAAAAAATCGGTACGAAGTCTTCCAGAGGAAGACGAAGTCCTGTTTCTTCTTCCAGCTCGCGCCGCGCCGCGTCTTTTGCGTGACGGTCAGTGTCCTTACCTTTTCCACCGGGAAGTTTCCAGTAGATGGGGTAAGGCTTACTCTCGTCGTAAACGAGGGGGACGCCTTCTTGTGAGAGGGTAAGGACCGCTACCGCAAATGCGACATCTTTTCCGGTCCGCTCTTTTATGTGCATAGTTTTTCCTTTCTCTATTGTCTGGCGATATTTTGCCTATCTATATGCTACCATAAATAAACAAAAAGTCAATACATATGCTTGACATCCAGATTGGAGCGTGTATACTTGTAGTACTGTCCGTTTTGAAACGGGCATCTTTTATTAAAACAATAAGGAACTTGTCACATCAAAGTAGGACAAGTTCATTAACAAAACATATCATGTTTGATTTAAAAACAATACATTCGGTACTCGATCAGTTTGAAGAAGAACGTGGTATTCCTCGTGACAAAATGCTTGAAGCAATTGAAGTTGCACTTGCTACTGCATATAAAAGGGAATACGGTAAGCGTGGACAAATATTGCGTTCGTCGTTTGACATTGATTCAGGCAAAACTGATTTCAGTCAAATAAAAATTGTTGTAGAACCGTCACAGGTACTTATGGAAGATGAAGAAAAGACCGACGAAGATGACGAGCGTTTTCGATATGATTCTGAAAAGCATATTTTTCTTGAGGATGCAACAAAAATAAAAAAAGACGCTGAAGTTGATGATGAGATTGTCTTTCCGCTTGAACAAAAAGATGACTTTGGTCGCATTGCAGCACAAACCGCAAAGCAAGTTATTATTCAAAAAATTCGTGAAGCAGAAAAAGTATCGGTGATGGAGGAATATGGTCAACGAGAAGGAGAAATTGTGAGTGGTACTGTACAACGTATTGAGCGTGGCACTATTTTTATTGAATGTGGACGTGCTACAGGTGTACTTTCATACGAAGATCAAATCCCTGGCGAGCGTTATAAGCAAGGTGAGCGTGTTCGTGCATATCTCCACGCAGTTGAAGAGGGAGGTCGTGGTGTCTTTCTCAAGTTATCACGATCACATCCGAAGTTTCTTGAGAAACTATTTGAAATGGAAACTCCCGAAATTAGTGCAGGCACTGTTGAAATAAAAGAGATTGCACGAGAAGCAGGTTCACGTTCTAAGGTTGCCGTTGTTTCAAATGATGACCATATTGACCCTGTTGGGTCTTTGGTAGGACAGCGAGGTGTTCGTGTAACAACGGTAATGAGTGAACTTGGGGGAGAGAAAATAGATGTTATAGAATGGTCTGAAAATCCTAAGCAATTTATAGAGGACGCGCTTTCGCCGGCAAGTATTATGAGTGTTGAAATTGACGAAGATGACAAGAAAGCGGTTGTTGAAGTATCGGAAGATCAACAGTCACTCGCTATTGGCAGAGGGGGACAGAATGTGCGTCTTGCAGCTAAACTTACGGGATGGAAGATTGATATTCGGTCTATAGCGGGAGATAATATTGCTACTGCTGACGACGAAGGTGTTGAGATTGAAGACGAAAAAGAGGATGATGGCGATGTAACAGAAAAGGAAATAGTTATTGAAAAAGAGGGTGAAAAAGATACAGATGATGATAAGATGGAAGTTGAGGAATCGAAAAAAAAGGAGAGTGAAGATGGTGATAAAAAAGAAAATTCTGATGAAGGTGACGAGAAACAGGATAAGTAGTTATTAGGTTAATTTCAGTTTTTAGTTCGTAGTTTTCTAAAAGTTATTAGCTAAAAACCAAAAGCTTGCTTATGAATTTATGGCACGATATTGAGCCTGGTGAAAAAGATTCAATGACGGTTATCATTGAAATTAACAAGGGCTCTAAAAATAAATACGAAATAGATAAGATGACTGGTCTCATTGCTCTTGACCGCGTTATGCACACTGCGCAGGACTTTCCGTTTGACTATGGTTTTGTCCCACAAACACTGTGGGATGATGATGACCCCCTTGATGTTGTTGTGCTCACTACGTATCCGCTCGTTCCAGGGATCTTGGTTAGAGTGCGTCCTGTTGCGGTTATGGAGATGATTGATGGTGGAGAATCTGACAATAAAATTATTGCCGTTCCCGTAGACGATCCTCGTTGGGACAATGTGCAAGATTTGTCTGATATAAATACACACACCGTAAAAGAGATTGAACACTTTTATGCAACATATAAAAAAGTACAGAATAAGGAAGTCGTGGTGAATGGCTTTAAGGGAAAAGCTGACGCAGAAAAGGATTTTGAACGAGGAGTACAGCTCTACAAGGAAAAGTTTAAGAAATAAAAATAATGGACGTCCGACGTCCATATATGTAAGTAAGGAAAGGAAAAAAACAAAACAAACACCCCCCGCACCCTCGATGCGGGGGGTGTTGTAATAGTTATCAACAAATGATAATCTTTCGTCTTGTTTTGTTATCTTGTATACTTAATTCTACGCATCGTTGTTTTTTTCGGTGTATTATTCTTTGAATTACGAACCTATTTCGTAACTCAAAGTATTATTATTCGCAATTATAAAAATTAATAAAAATATATGTATACAAAAACATTACAAAAACAACTCGGTGTTATTGCGTTTGTTGTTTTTTCATTTTTTATATTAAGTACAGTAGCGTTTGCTCAAGACGAACCGACACTTCAAGATAAGCGTATGGAAGCACGCGATGTATTTAAGGCAGACGTTGAAGTGATGAAAGAGAAACGGGCTGACGTACGGACAGAGGTTATGGAGAAGCGTGACGAGGTGCGTAATGCACGTTCTGATATCCGTGAGGATCTTAAGGGAGACGTTGACGCAATGCGTCAAAAGCGAGATGAAATACAAGCAGGCCGCGCTGATAATCGAGAAGTAGCAGAAGAGAAACGTGACGCATTGAAAGATGAACGTACTGAAAAACGTGATGTCATGAAGGAAAAACGAGATTCTTTAAAAGAGGAACGAGACGGTCGTCGTGAGGAAGTAAAAGAAAAAAGAACTGAAATGAAAGAAAAACGAGAGACACGTCGAGCGGAAATGAAAGAAAAAGCAAAGAAAAGAATTGAGGCGTATGCACAAAGGATTGTTAAACGATTCGGAGCTGCCATAGAACGACTTACTAAGCTTGGAGATAGGATAGAGTCTCGCATCAATAAACTTGAGGAGCGTGGACTCGATCTTTCAAATGCACGCGAGCTCTTGCGTGTCGCTCGAGCAGAGATTGGAGCAGCGCAGACAGACGTTGATGCGGTTATTGTTGCAGTAAGAGAAGCATTAGAGAATGAAAATCCTAGAGAGGCATTTAGCACGGTTCGCGAACTCTTCCGTACTGCAAAAGATAGTGTGAAAGCAGCACATCGTGCACTTGTTGAAGCTATACACGAAGTAAAAGCAGGAGTTGGTAATCGTTCTGATGCACCGGTCGAAACTGATGAGAGTAGTGACCAAAACGAAGGATAGAAAACATAGTTAAAGATTAACTACTAGTATATTAGATAGAATTAAAAAATATTATGGATCCAAATCAAATAAATAAAGATGAGCAAGACTCACAGACTATTGACGCAACAGGTGACACGATGGAAAGTGAGCAAAATGAATCACCTCAAGAAGTGCCGGTAGAGGAAGTTGCTGCAGAGTCGTCAATGAATCAAGAGACAAATCCAGAAGCACTATCTGTTGAGGGGGATAAAAAATCCTTAGGTCCCGTTGTTGGAGTTATTGTAATTGTTGGAGTACTTATTTTGGGTGGTTTTTATTACTGGACTTCATCTGTGGAAGAAGTTACCATAACCGCTGAAGAGATTGTTGCCCAAGAAGATGAGGCTGTTATGATATTAGAAAAACAGGGTACTTCTGATGAGGTTGTTGATATCGAAGGTGACCTTACGGTAACCGACCTTGAAGGACTTGATGCAGAACTTGCAGACATTGAAAAAGAACTCACTTTTTAGTTAACTTTAAATTAGACACCACCCCGACTGTGCTACAGCACATTCGGGGTGGTGTCTTGCATCCACAAAGAAAGCAGGGTACACTCACGTTTATGGAAAATAAAAAAAATTACACAAATATTACAGTGAAAACACTTGATAATGGTGAAGTGGAAATTAGAGGAGAAATCACCACTGACGCTGTTGGAGAATATCGCACAAAGGCACTAAAAAAACTCGGTGCGGATATTTCAATAGATGGCTTTAGAAAAGGTCATATTCCAGAAGATGTTCTCATTAAACATCTCGGCGAGCCAGTCATTCTTCAAGAAGTAGCAGAGGTTGCATTACAGGATGCATACCCACAGATTGTTATGGAACACACCGTCAATGTATTAGGAAAGCCGGAAGTTACTATAACCAAACTTGCTCCAGACAATCCGATAGAGTTTAAAATTCAAACTGCAGTCGTACCAGAGATTTCACTTCCTGACTACAAAAAGATAGCACAAGATGTGTTTGCAAAAGCGAACGATACAAAAGTGGAGGTAACAGACGATGACGTTGAGAAAATTGTTACACAGATACGAAAAAACAAATGGCACATTGACAACAAGGGAGATGCAGACGTTGACAAAAAGGAACCAAAAGACGATGAGCTACCACCACTCACTGACGAGGTGGTGAAACAACTCGGTGACTTTGCTGATGTTACAGATTTTAGAGAAAAACTGAAAGTAAATATTTTACAAGATAAAAAAAATCAAGAGCATAGTAAACGCCGTGGTGAAATAGGAGAAGCGGTTGTTGCCGGAGCTAAAGTTATCTTGCCGAGCGTGCTTGTGGAGCATGAATTAGAAAAGATGCTTTCACAGTTTAAGCATGATGTTGCAGGAATGGGTATACCTTTTGAAGACTATCTTGAAAAAATTAAAAAGACCGAAGATGACCTTAAAAAAGAGTGGAAGACAGATGCGGAAAAGCGGGCAACACTCCAACTTGCACTTAATAAAATTGCAAAAGATGAAAATGTGACTGTCGCGCCGGAAGATGTTGCGCGAGAAGTTGAGAAAATTCTCAAAGAACACCCAAAGGCAAACAAAGAGAATGTGTACGTGTATGTCACAACACTTCTCACAAACGAAAAGACGTTTACTTTCTTAGAAGAACAGAAATAACAATGTTCAACATCGGATGTTGAACATTGTTTATGAGTTAGGTTGGACCTTGCTCATTTT
>CAYZCN010000026.1:7442-9901 GCA_964476975.1 uncultured Candidatus Saccharibacteria bacterium
CCTTGCTCATTTTAGTCTAGTGGTTGAATTTCATCTAAAAACCTAAAATCATTAGGTGATATTTTTAATTTTGCAACTGGCTTAACGGTAACTTCGCTCGCCCATTCGTCAATCAACCCACCGTCATCGTCGCCCCCTTGTTTAAAAGTTTCTCTTGGAAGTATGTATACAGCGCCTTCTGACCACAGGTTTGATTCTAAGGCCTCTCGGCTAACTGCAAAGTGGTATTTCTTTTGCGGACCCTCCTCGCTTGGTATTTCTCCTACCCCACTTTCTGCAATCCCGTTAAAGAGGTCCTTATCTTTGATTGAGTAAAAGATAGGTAAAACAGAATCTTCAACAGCGTATACTCCGCACATATTGCCAAATTTTTTGGATGCGCAGTTTGCTTGACGTGGTTCAAGTTCTTGTATAGTGCTGTTGTTTGTGCCACGAAGTAAAAACCCTTTTTCGTGCACTAGAAAGTCAAGAAACTCTTCTTTTGGAAATTCTCCTTGATATTCAATAAAATCACCGTCATTTTTTGATGTCATACTATCGTACATACCGTTAAACAAACGTTCCCGCTTACTGCTTTCAGTTTCTTCATTTTGAACATCTTCAAATCCCGTTTTTTCAGTATACTCTTTTTCTATTAGTTGTATACTGTGGTATATGCAATCTCTCAAGAAAATTCCAAAGAAAAAAACGTCATTTTGGGAAATGGTTATTCAAAATGGTAAGTGGTATAGTGTTGTCGGTTTATGTGCGACTGTATTTTTTATTTGGTATGTCGTTGTTGTCGAAGCTCGGGGCGACATTCTCAAAGTAGTGTTTTTGGATGTTGGGCAGGGGGATGCCATATACATAGAGGCGCCAAACGGAAATCAGTTTTTGATTGACGGTGGTGGAAACAACAAAGTACTACGTTCACTCTCTCGTGTGATGCCGTTTTATGATAGATCAATTGATGTTGTTCTTGCGACACATCCTGACAAAGACCATATTGGCGGCCTACCTGCGGTTGCAGAGAGATTTTCTGTTGATTTTTTTGTTGACACTGGTGTCGTGAGTGAGAGTGGCGCATTTAAGGCACTTTTTAATATTCTTAAGACAAAGAAGACATCACATGTTATTGCGGAGCGTGGGCAGACTATTGTTCTTGATGACGGTGTAGAGCTTTCTATACTTTTTCCTGACAGAGATGTCTCTGGTATTGAGACAAACAGTGCATCTATTGTTGCGCAACTTATTTATGGTGATACAACGTTTTTATTTACTGGAGATTCACCTAAGAATATTGAGAAGTATCTCGTATCACTTGATGGTAAAAGACTAGAAAGCGATGTTTTGAAAGTAGGACATCATGGGTCAAAGACGAGTACTGATGGGCTGTTTCTCGGATTTGTGTCTCCAGAATATGCAGTCATTTCTGCTGGTAGCAATAATCGCTATGGACACCCACACCTCTCCGTTCTTGATACGTTGGAGCAGTTTGGTGTGGAGGTGTTACAAACTGCACAAGATAGTAATATCGTTTTCTTTTCAGACGGAGAACGAGTATGGAGAAAAAAGTAATCCCACCAATGAGTCAAGTCGGACTTGACTCATTGGTGGGATTAAAAAATACTCTAGCACTTACCCGTCGCGTGTCTACCGCGTGCCCGTCACGTGTCCGTCACTTGTCTGTCGATGAGGTAGGATGATGAAGATACTGGAGTATTTTGTTGCTATTTGTTTCTAGAAGTCAAAACTCTAAACTTAGATGAGCCCTGCTTTTTTGAGTGTCTGGTACGCGCCGTTTTTATTGATTGTTTTTATTGCTTTTGCGGATAGGTTGGCAATGATAGTTTTGTTGATTTCGGGGATAAAAATTTTCTTTTTTTGCATATTCGGTTGCCTCCTGACCTTACCTGTCGGATTGAATTGAGTCGCACGTGTACGATTGCTGTAGCCACCACCTACTTGCGAGCGTTTATTTGTTACTTTACATATTTTTGCCATAGTGACTTGTATGGTATCATAGACACGTTAATATGCAACTCTATATATGGAAAGTGGTTTTATTTTTATAATTGCAATACTTATTCTCTCTGTCGTGATTCACGAGGTGTCTCACGGTTATGTGGCGCAGATGTTGGGTGATCCGACCGCACGTCTCGCGGGACGTTTGACTTTAAATCCTATCAAACACATTGACCCACTCGGTTCAGTGGTTATTCCTGCACTACTCGTTATTACCGGTGCCAACTTTCTTTTTGGGTGGGCAAAACCGGTGCCGTATAATCCGTACAATTTGAGGTATGGACGATGGGGTGAGGCACTTGTCGCTGGCGCGGGTCCAGTAACTAATATTTTGCTCGCACTTGTATTTGGTTTGATGATTCGGTTTGGTCTATTGTTTGATATCGTTGCACCGACAAGCGCCTTCGTTGTTCTTGGTACGTTTGTCGTGTATATAAATATTTTGCTTGCGATTT
>CAYZCN010000027.1:0-4401 GCA_964476975.1 uncultured Candidatus Saccharibacteria bacterium
CTGACACGTATAACAGACAACGAGGGTTGCGTTCGTTACCCCACTTAAGGGAACAATTCAAATCACGAACTGACGACGGCCATGCATCACCTGCCAAAACGCCCGAAGGAAAGCAAACTTTCGAATGCTCGTCGTTTTGGTTTCAAGCCCTGGTAAGGTTCTTCGCTTATCAACGAATTAAGCCACATGATCCACCGCTTGTGCGAGCCCCCGTCTATTCCTTTGAGTTTTAAGCTTGCGCTCGTACTACCCAGGCGGTCCGCTTATCGCGTTAGCTTCGCCCCCCAGAGGGTCGATACTCCAGAGAGCTAGCGGACAACGTTTAGGGCGTGGACTACAGGGGTATCTAATCCCTTTCGCTACCCACGCTTTCGTGTCTCAGCGTCAGGAGTGTGCCAGTCTAGTGCCTTCGCTTTTGGTGTTCCCCATGATATCAACGGATTTCACCCCTACACCATGAGTTCCCTAGACCCCTCACACCCTCTAGTTGTGCCGTTTCTCTTGCGATTCTCCGGTTGAGCCGGAGGCTTTAACAAAAGACTAACACAACCGCCTACACACCCTTTACGCCCAGTGATTCCGGGTAACGCTCGGGGCACTCGTATTACCGCTCCTGCTGGCACGAGTTTGGGAGCCCCTTATTCCTGAGGTAACGTCAATAAACTTCCTCCCTCAGAAAAGGTCTTTACGCACCTAAGTGCTTCATCAACCACGCGGCGTCGCTCCGTCAGGCTTTCGCCCATTGCGGAAGATTCTCGACTGCGGCCTCCCGTAGGAGTATGGCCCGTGTCGCAGTGCCATCGGTGGGGGTCAGGCTCTCACCTCCCCTAAGCGTCATAGCCTTGGTAAGCCATTACCTTACCAACAAGCTGATACTCCGCAGGCCTCTCCCATAGCGCGTAAACGCTTTACCTAAAAAGGACCATCAGGTATTATTCTCTGTTTCCAAAGGTTATTCCTGACTATGGGGTGAGTTCCTACGTGTTACTACCTCGTTTGCCACTGACGCATCACGCTATGTGCGATGATGATATTTAAATATCTCATCACACGCAGTGTGATGCGCCCGTTTGACTTGCATGCCTTATCCACGCCGCCAGCGTTCACCCTGAGCTAGGATCAAACTCTAAATATAGAATTTGAAATCAAAAATAAATTTCTGACTTTCTAAACTATTTTGATGAACGAAACAAAAGAAAAGACATAAAAAGATGCGGGGCATCTTTTTAAAATCCACTTAAACTTTTGTATTCTTTTTAACTGGTTTGTTTTTGTGTGTTGTCCCATGGGTATGGGACGAGTTGATTGTTTTTGTTCTCCATATTTACAGAGAACTATTTTTTATATTCGAGGGCTATATATCTTACCATTTGTAATTTACATAGCTGGAGCCAATAATTCCGAGATTCGTAAGGAATTATTAGTCCCAAAAATATATATTCAATTTTCAACGTCCTATCCATAATTCTATTTATCGCCCCAAAAAAGACGATAAGACCTATTATATACACATCAAATAAAAGGTCAACCCCCCGACACCTTTTATATCGTTATTTTGACGAAGTCAGAATGCACGAAGTGCAACGATATAAAAGGTAGTGGGGGTCAACCCCTTATGCACACAAAAAAAGACGCTCGGAATGAGTTACCATTCCAAGCGTCTGAAACATACAAATTACTCCTTGCAACAAAGTGCGACAAGTGGGTTTTCTGAATCCTTCCAAAAATCACTCGGTTGTTGTTCAAAATATTCCTTAAACAACGCGCGCGTTTCTTCCCTCAATACACCACTGGTAATTGAAGGGAAATCTCTTTTGTGGCGCGGCGGAAAATCGTCTGGTCTAAAGCTGAAAAGTGCTCCACCATACGCATCCTCTAGTGCATACACAACGCGTGTTACACGCACATTAAGCATAAGTCCGAAACACATCATGCACGGCTCAAGGGTTGTATACACTGTCATGCCACGAAGATTTTTAAGCGTATGTTGTTTACTCTCAAGCAATTCTTCAATGATATTCTTTTCCGCATGGTCGGTGTGTGAATGGGTCACATCCATCTTTCCGCCAGACGCAATGATTTTACCGTCACCCGACACAATGACCGCGCCCACGGGAAGCTTCCCTCGTTCGAGGGATTTCTTTGCTTCTTCAAGCGCAATGCACATGAAGTGTTCGTCTCTGCTCACTTTTTTTGCCTTCTTCAATGTATTTCTCCTTTTTTATATAAGAAAACTCTTAAAAATCTAACTTGTTTATAACATATAATATAGCGTTGTGCAATAAATAATGTGCGCTATAATTAAAATATTATGAGTCAAAACAACGATGAAATAAGATACGACGAAGATGTAAATTCTTTTGAAATATCATCAAAGGAAAATAAGAAAAACTATCTACTGATAATTTTTGTTATAGTGTCATTTATTTTCTCAGCATTCATGTTTTTAAAAGGGGGCGGTGCGGACATTCCTCCAGAAGCGCTGGAAACCCCAGAATACGGATTACCAATAATAGATGAGAAATTATAAAACAGTGAGATATAAACTATCAAAAAAACAAACCAACAGTAATGGTTTCACACTTATTGAGCTTTTGGTGGTCATTGCTATTATAGGTATCCTGTCTTCAACAATCCTCGCAAGTCTCAACACTGCGCGAACAAAGGCAAGTATCGCAAGAGCTCAATCAGACCTTAAGCAAATACGACTTGCAATAGAATTTTTATACGACGATACAAGTCTTTATCCAAGCAAACAAACATTGATACCGTGTACACAAAATTCTGAAGTATACCTAAATACCAACGCTGCTGGAATACAAAGTACAGATGGAGGATTCCCTGGATGGAACGGTCCATATATGAGTACAGTGCCACTAGATCCTTGGGGAACTAACTATTTTTATGATCCTGACTACATATGCGGAGCAGCTACACTGGGATGCAACGGTCATATTTCTTCTGGTGTTGATATGAGAGTAATTCAATCTTTTGGACCCGACAAATCACAGTCATACGGTGATGGTGACGATATCGTACTAGTATTATGTGTCAACTAAAATAGTCTAAATTAAATTTTCCTTCCCCACTTCTGAACACTCACGAGAAGTGGGGTTGCAAGGAAGATGCTTGAATACGTACCCGCGATAACTCCGGTCAAGAGAACGAGTGCGAAGTTTCTAGTTACTTCCGCACCAAAAAAGAAAAGGGCAAGGAGTACAAACACAGTCGTGAGTGAAGTGTTGACTGACCTGCTATATGTTTGATTTAAACTCTTCCCTACTGTGAGTTCGAAATCTTCTTTTCTATTGAGCTCGTTGTTTGTGCGGAGATTTTCTCTCACGCGGTCAAATACAACAATAGTATCGTTGACCGAGTACCCCAAAATTGCCAAAAGCGCCATCACAAATAAAATATCAATCTGTGCATTCACCAAAGCTCCAAGAAGTGCAAAAACTCCAACGGGAACAATAACGTCATGCAAGAGTGCGACAATGGCAATCAGTCCGTACTTCCATGACGACACCTGCTCACTCACTTTTCTAAACGCAAAAGCGATAAATATAATTATTGCAAGCACAACAATCCCCATAGCAACAAAAGCTTTATTTTTAAGCTCTTCCCCCACAACAGGACCGATGGAATTAAATCGTTCTTGCACAACCTCTCGCTCTCCATTAAAAGACAGAGCGCCAAGTATGCCCGCTCTTTCTGCTTCAGTGAGATCGCGTGTACGAAGTATAAAACCACTATCCTCGGTTGGGCGAAGAGAATATTCACCAAGAGCAATATTACTGATACGTTCTTCGAGTGCAGATTTTTCTGGCACATCTCCAACATAACTGACTTCCATTATGGCACCGCCGGCAAAATCAATACCAGCCTTAAGTCCAAAAACTGTAATGGACAAAAGCGATGCTCCAACAATTATCGCCGATAATATGAAAAATATTTTTTTGTTTTTTATTACGAACATATGAATTGGAATTATGAATTTGGAATATAGAATTATAAATAAAAATTATTCAAGTGAGAGAATTTGAAGACCTTTTTCTTCTACATCTTCTTTTGACCAAAACAGCTCATCAGTTTTAAACTTCCCAACATAAGTTACCTTTTTTATAACTTTCCTACCAGTATATTCTTTATTCCTCATATTCCATTCACGCAAAAGTAGTTCATCTCCGACCGATATATCAAAATCCTGCAACCGAAGTTCATATTTTTTGTCTCCAGAAACTACTGCGTCAAAATATTCTGGTAAAATTTTCTTTTCAACTGTCATGTTGTTTTATACAAATAAAATACTTTTAACATCCGCTTCTTTGTAACTTTTTCCCTTTAGGATCTTTCCATCTTCACGCACTATCGGTTGTCCGTTTTCATCTAGTTTGGACATAT
>CAYZCN010000027.1:4501-9654 GCA_964476975.1 uncultured Candidatus Saccharibacteria bacterium
TAGTTTGGACATATTACTTTCATGCACTGCATCAAAAACTTCTTCGGCCTTGTCTTGAAAACCATACGCAACATAAGTGCCTAAAACAACATACACGAGGTCCGTAAGCTCTTTGGCAACATTCTCAAGAGGTTCGTTTCTCATGGCTTCTACAACCTCTTTTAATTCTTCTTCCATAAGCATAATACGACAATCAATCTCTTTTTCAGAAAGAGGTGCTGGCTGTGCCTGCTTAAGACAACTATATACTTCGTGAAATTTTTCTACCTGTGATAACTGTTTTTTCATACAATTTATTTTAACCCTGTTCCAAATAAAAACTTAACCAACCCCCTATATTCGCGCGTTCCAAATGTATATAAAAACGTTCGCGAAACTGAAATAGCGGTCATCATGCTCACCAAAATACCAATACCAAACGTGAGTGCGAACCCCTTCACAAGTGACGTGCCAAACCAAAAGAGAATGACGGCGGTGATAATGCTTGAAATATTTCCGTCACGAATAGACGCCCACGCCCTAGTAAATCCGTCTTTCACAGCGTTCTTTGTATCCTTTCCACTCATAAACTCTTCTTTCATACGCTCAAAAATAAGAATATTTGCATCAACTGCAAGTCCAATAGAGAGAATGAAACCAGCAAGACCGGCGGCAGTGAGTGTTACGGGAATGGTTTTGAAAAGCGCGAGCATGGTGACAATATAAATTGAAAGAGAAATACATGCAAAAACACCTGGAAGACGGTACCACACCACCAAAAAGAGCGCGACGAGTATAAGACCGATTATTCCCGCTTCTATTCCCTTTTGTATTGTCTCTTCACCAAGCGACGCACCGATTGACTGTGTACTGATAAGCTCTATAGGAACAGGTAATGCACCGAAGTTGAGGTTACGAACAAGAAGTCTAGCTTCGTCCGCGAGAAAGTTCCCAGAGATTGTCGCACTTCCTCCTGAAATCTCTTCTCTAATAACGGGGGTAGAAACAACTTCGCCGTCAAGAAAAATAGCGAGCGTTCTACCAACATTATCTCGTGTAATTTCTGCAAAGAGATTTGCCCCCTCACGACTAAACTCAAGGAGTACAATCGGCTCATTTGAAAAACCGCCACCTTGCGCATCTCCAAAAACAAGCTGGGCGCGCTTTAAGTATCTTCCTGTCAATCCTGTTGCCATAAACATCTTGTCGGTATCAATACTTTCTAATGAAACACCCTCTGGTGGCAACGCACCTTCGTCTAACAATTTAAACTCTAATACAGGTGTCTCTCCTATGAGACGTACCGCTTCAGCAACATCCGTGACACCAGGAAGCTCTACGATGAGACGTTCTTGTCGTTTTCCTTTGGCAAAAATACTATTTTTTTCCACCTGTACCAACGGCTCGGAAACCCCGAAAATATTTACCCGTCGCTCAATTACATCACGAAGTGCACTCATGGAATCTGCCACTTCTTCAGGTTGTACATCTGACACGTCAGCTCCATACACTAAGTGAGAACCTCCGGCCAAATCAAGTCCAAGCTTAAACGGGAAACGACTCTCTGGATTGGTTTCAGATGTATAGCCAAAATAACCGATACACATACCGGCAATGAGAAGCACTACTGCAATAAGGCGTATTTTTAACATAGATTCGGTACATTCTAACAAATTTTTTACTCAAAAACCACCAATACCATCACATAATCATATCAAAAAATAAAAAACCTCCAGTATCCACCTTATCGGCGGATACTGGAGGTTTTACTTTTCTTAGGATCTATGTCGTTAGAGATTGTATAAACTCTTCAACTCTTCAATTCCCTCTTCTAATGTTATACGAGGTTCCCATCCGATCATATTTTTTGCACGTAAATTATCGGCAAGCGTATGCTTGGGCTCAAGGCGTGGCGGAATGTGTTTCGTGTCTCCACCAATAAGTTCCGCTATACGATTAACCGTAGCACTGTCGCCAGCTCCAATGTTAATCACTTCACCATTTCCAATATGCATGTTTGTTGCCGCAAGAATATTAGCTCTCACAACATCACGAACATGGGTATAATCTCGTGTCTGTTCACCGTCTCCAGTTATAGTCATTGGCTCGTCCTCACTTCGCTGCCTTAAAAACTTAGCAATTACAAGCGCGTAAGCGCCTGTGTGACTAGCACGAGGTCCATAAACATTAAAATACCTCAACGAGATTGTCGGTAAGCCATATACCTTACTCCAAACGCGACATTTCAACTCACCTATATGTTTTTGTAGTCCATATGGACTAAGGGGACTTGCTGACATATCTTCGTGAAGTGGCATTGTAACCTGATCACCATAAGCGGAACTTGATGCGGCGTAAACAACTTTTTTAACTCCCCCATTATGAGACGCTATTAAAACATTGAGCGTGCCATTAACATTTGTATTGTGTGTATCTATTGGGTTTTCAATAGAAAACTGAACTCGTGGTAATGCTGCTTCGTGAAAAACATACTGCGATCCACTTATAATCGGAGTGATGGCACTTAGGTCGCGTATGTCACAAGTGTGTAATTCTGCGCGACTATTTATATTATCCACGTTTCCGCCAGACAGGTTGTCAATTATATGCACTTCAAAACCGCGCGAAATCAATTCATCAACAATATGTGATCCTATGAAACCAGCACCGCCAGTTACGACAGCTTTGTTTGTTTTTTTTCTCATAGCCCTAGCCTTTCTTAGAGAGTAAAAAATGTATCTTCTACTATTTTAAACTCCACTTATGGTGAGAAGTTTCTTGACTGTCTTTAGTGCGATGTTCAAATCAAGTAAGATTGAGCGGTTTTTTAGATAGTAAATATCGTAAGAAAGTTTGGTTCGTGTTTCCGCAACATCACTTCCGTGATGAGGGTGTTGGTCATGATATATTTGTGCCCACCCAGAAAGACCCGGCTTAATGAGGTGGCGTGTGTTGTAATACGGTATTTTCTCGCTATAGTGATGTGCGAGCGCAGGAAGTTCGGGGCGTGGTCCTACAAGCGACAAATCACCCTTGAGCACATTCCATAGTTGCGGAAACTCGTCTATTCGTGACTTACGTAAAAATGCACCAACGGTCGTTGACTCTAGTGTGCTGTTTAATACTTCATCTCCTTTGTCATCCCCACTTAGTGTTCTGAATTTTATAATTTTAATTGATTGATTATGTTTTCCGACGCGCTCTTGAGTAATAAACAAAGGACCACCATCATCAAACCAAACAGCAAACCAAACGAGTGGCAGAAAAGGAAGTGTGACTACAAACAAAACAAGCGCTATTACAATATCAATAGTTCTCTTTACAAATCCATATACTATCTTCGGAGAACTGTCCACATTTTCTAAAAACCATTCATATCTAATAAACGAAAGAGAAATACGGTCAAAAATGCCTTCGTATACTTTATGAATATCTATAAATCTAAAAGGAGTGTGGAGAAACGAAAGATTATAAAGAAGTGGTAAAAGCTGTTCAAGCTGACTATTCCGTGTATCACAAACAACTACAGAAGTAGTGCCCATTCCAACAGCTTCTAACACATTTTTTTGAATATCGTTTGGGTTAGTTACTTTTTCAAGATCAACAACGAGTGTGAACGACAAATTATACCTACTGTTGTTATTTACTTCAGTGATGATTTCTGTGGCATCTTTTCCACCACCTATCAAAATTGCATTTTGTTTTTTACTAAACCCTATCAAAGGAAAAAGTACGAGGCGCCACAAAAGTATCAGAAAAGAGGAAATAAGAAGGTACACTACAAGGTTGGTTTTAGGTGTAATACCAAACGTTGGTATGAAAAAAAAGAACACCGCAGCAAATGCTATGTTGGTAAGTTGTGCCTGTATGATTATGCTGGGTAGTTTTTTCTTAAAAAAAACCGTGTGCTTGTCGTAAAGACCAACAATAAAAAATACCAAGACCCATAATCCAAAAAGAAACGAAAATGCTAGAAAGTGGTTATACAAAAGTGTTGATTTAGGTACTGAAATGTAGCGCACCCAAAGAGTTACCCAAAGTGCGATAGAGAAAAAAAGTATATCACCAAAAAAGAGCATAATCGGCTCTCGTGTTCGTGTAATCATCATAATAGCGACATTTTGTTATACTGTTTAATAAGTATAACAAAATAAAAAGAGTATACGTTACTTGTCTAAAATCCCCATAATGCAAGCCAAGATAAAGAAAAAAATCCTCTATGTTATAACCAAAAGTAACTTTGGCGGAGCACAACGCTATGTGTATGATATGGCGACCTCGTTGCCAAAAGACGAACACGACGTCTTGGTCGCTTGTGGTGGACGTGGGGATCTTTGTGCTAAATTAAACACTGCAGGCATCAAAACAATTACTATTCCCCACCTTACCCGCAATGTACGCATGTTTAACGACTTAAGAGTTTTTCACTCACTTCTCAAAATATACCGACAAGAACGACCAGATATTGTTCACCTCAATAGTACAAAAATAGGTGGGCTCGGCGCTGTTGCTGGAAGATTTGCAGGTGTTCCAAAAATACTTTTTACTGCGCACGGTTGGGTATATAAAGAAGACCGTAGATGGGTTCTCAAAAAAATCACTTACTTTTTATCATGGGTAACCGTACTGTTTTCACACAACACAGTCGTAGTGTCCCAAAATGACTACGATCTAGCGCCGCGTCTTTGGGTTACTAATAAAATAAAAAAAGTATATAACGGTATTGATGCTTTCACACCTGAAGAAAAAGAAAGAGCGCGAGACATATTACTCAAAAAAATAAGTAGTGACACGCTTTCAAAAAACACGATTTGGTTAGGAAGTATTTCAGAATTACATAAAAATAAAGGACTCGTCTATGCCATAAATGCAATACGCGAATTAGTAAAAAGAGGTCACGATATTGTCTTTTTTATCATCGGTGAGGGTGATGAACGAAAAATGCTGGAGCAAAGCATTAAGGAAAACAAAATTGAAAAAAAAGTGTTTCTTGTAGGGAATATTCCTAACGCCTCTCTCACTCTATCTGCGTTTGATATTTTCACACTTACCTCAATAAAAGAAGGTCTGCCATACACAATACTTGAAGCTGGAAATGTGGCACTTCCAACTGTTGCGAGTCATACTGGCGGTATCCCAGAAATTGTTGAAGATATGGAGTCGGGAATGCTTGT
>CAYZCN010000028.1:0-5051 GCA_964476975.1 uncultured Candidatus Saccharibacteria bacterium
ATACATGCATCACAGAATTGCGGATGTGCATTATCTCTACCCTTGATCTCGCTTTCCTTCCCCCATTTGTTCATTGCGCGATATAACCCATTAAGAGAAACAAACGCGAGACTGTCTGCATTAATAATTTCACACATCTCAGATGTATTGCTGTGTGCGGCAAGCAATTCGTCCTGCGTAGGTGTATCAATGCCATAAAAGCACGAATGCGTAACTGGTGGACATGCAACTCGCACATGTACCTCGCTCGCTCCTGCGTTTCTAACCATCTCAATAATCTTCGTTATGGTTGTTCCACGAACAATGCTATCGTCTACGAGAACAACGCGCTTACCTTCAACTACGAATCGGTTTACATTATGCTTGAGCTTCACGCCGAGATGTCGAATAGAATCCGTCGGCTCAATAAACGTTCGTCCTGTATAATGACTCCTAATAATTCCCATTTTAAAAGGAGTACCGCTTTTCTGTGCGTATCCAAGTGCTGACGCAACTCCGCTATCTGGAACTGGTACCACAACATCTGCATTGACAGGAAACTCCTTGGCAAGCTCAACGCCGATGTTTTCTCGTGCTTCATAAACGCTTCTGCCGTCCCAAACGCTATCAGGTCTTGCAAAGTATACATTTTCAAAAATGCACGATCGCTTTTGAACATCCTTACCTAAATCAATACTTTTGAAAGTATCACCGGTAATGATTATCAACTCTCCTGGCTCAACATCTCTAATAAATTTTGCACCAACTATATCGAGTGCACATGTTTCAGACGTCAACACATAAGATTGCCCCATTTTACCAAGGACAAGAGGTCTTATTCCGAACGGGTCCCTAACGCCAATTAAAGAAGCATCTGTCAAAACAACAAGTGAGTATCCACCCCTTATTGTATTCAACGAGTCAATAAAAGCATCGTGAAAGCTAGACTTTCTTGAACGACTTACTAAATGAATAATTACCTCAGTGTCAGTTGACGACTGAAATATTGCTCCACTCTGCTCAAGCTCTTCGCGAATCGTGTCAGCGTTTATAAGATCACCATTGTGTGCTATAGCAATTTTTCCGAATTTTGTTTTTGCAAAAAGTGGCTGAACATCTTGAAGTGATGGCTCCCTCTCTCCGTGTGTTGGATATCGAACGTGACCTATTGCTGCTTTTCCTTTTAAGTCAGGTATGTTACTTCCAGCACACAGATGTTCTCCAACATGACCAAGTACCCTACAAAAATTAAATCTATTTTCAGACTCATCATATGAAACAATTCCGGCACCCGCCTGTCCACGGTGTTGTAGATTTTGAAGTCCAAGCGCTGTATATGCTGCAGCATCATTAGATCCATAAATACCAAAAAGTCCACACATGTTGCATGCTCCCTTCTTTTAATTTTCTAACTTAGACTATACACTCAACAGATACAAATGTCTATTCGTTTAGATGGTGGTATACTTAATTTATGTTCAATCCTTCAAACTTATACGAATGCGAGAAAGAGAAGAAAAAAAAGATTGTTGACCATCGCGTATGGGACGATCGTATTATGCTACTTGTAGGAAGTATTGCGTCATTTTCTAGTCTTCCTCAAGTTATTAAAATTTTCCATACTAAAGAAATTGCAGGACTTTCATTACTTACGCACATTATAGCTTTGGCGAGTGTTGTCGCGTGGTTTATATATGGTGTACATATAAAAAACAGACCGCTAACAATAACAACATTTATTTCTTTGATTATTCTTTTAATTGTTATCATTCAAATTTTTGTATACAAATAAAAATTCATTTCTAATTGCGATTCTTAAACATTCATATTACTATATTATCCATGACTACAATCGTATTTTACGCACTCTCAAGTGTTGCAATAGTAAGTTTGATTTCCCTTATTGGGGTTTTTGCGTTATCACTTAAAGAAAACCTGCTACGCAAGGGAGTTTTTCTTATGGTAAGCTTAGCTGTCGGCGCACTCTTTGGTGACGCACTTATTCACCTTATTCCAGAAAGTTTTGAGCAGATAGAAAATCCGGTTACCGCCTCCCTTCTCATACTCTCCGGTATTCTTGGTTTTCTTATTCTTGAAAAAATACTCCGTTGGCACCATGGACATGGACACGACTGCGAGGATGAGCTATGCAAAGATGACGTTGAAGAAAAACGCTCACGCGTGCAACCGCTTGGTTTCCTTATCCTCACATCAGATGGTCTTCACAACCTTATAGACGGAGTAATTATTGGAGCGAGTTATTTAATTAGTATTGAGGTTGGTATTGCAACAACTATTGCTATTGTTCTTCATGAGATACCACAAGAAATAAGTGACTTCGGTCTACTCCTTCACTCAGGTTTTTCAAAAGCACGTGCACTTCTTGTTAACTTCCTCTCAGCACTATCTGCATTTATTGGTGTTGGTATCGCTCTTCTCATCGGGAACAACAACGAGACATTCATACCGGTAGCGCTCGCGCTCGCCGCAGGAAGTTTCATTTACATCGCAGGGTCCGACTTAGTGCCAGAATTGCATAAAACAAACAACATAAAACAGTCATTACAACAAATCGTTGCAATACTCATCGGTATCGGCATAATGCTTTTGCTTTAAGTAGATTTAATTTTTGTTTTATTTTTTAGCCCCCTCAAAAAGTCTTTTGTAAATCAATTCCGCTGTTTCTATTTTTTCTTCGTTACTTACCTTGTTTGAAGTGAGTATTTCTAAATGTTTACTATACACGGGATCTTTTTCTTGAATAATCGGTATCGCAATATAAAATGGTTTTGGATATTCATTGCGAAGCATCTCAAACCATAACCGCGTTGCCCGAGGAAATATAACGCTCAAATGACGTAAAAATAAGGCAGGCATATCTTTGTCGTCTTTCATGCCGTTAACTTTGTGTTTAAAAAATAAACTCTCTGTTTCTATTTCCTCTTGAGAAATATTTGGCCCTTTCTTATATTACCTTTGTGCTCTTTCGAGCAACTCGGTCCCCTCTCCATCTTTCTCCCACAATACTTTTGCAAATTGTAAGATAATATCACAAGTATCCAAAATACTTTCAACGGGTAACGTGTAGGATTTCAACTCAACGTCCTCATTTTCTATTTTTTCACGACTTCCTTTTTTTGGAAGATGAACCTTCAAAAAGCATAATAATATCCCAATCGCTATGTTCCCTCTCTTTTCCAACCGCACGTGAGCCATGTAAAAGTATGGCGTTAGGGTTATATTTATTTTTCAAATACTCAACAATTTTTTGTTCCGTATAAATATATTAAAAAAAAATTATTCTTTGTCACCGAACATATCAGGAGGTAACGTGTCTGGCCATTCACCAGTTTTTCTTTTCATGGCGAATTTCCACAATAAGTCCCCGAGTCGTCCATTGCCGTCGTTGAGTGGGTGAATGCGCTCAAACATCTCATACGCCTCGTCGGGTTCTAGTCTGTTTTCTACAAACGCTTCTGCCCAACCCTCCATCGCTCGTTGTATATTTTCAGGGTCTACACCCTTGTTGGTCGGGTCAGGGCCAAACATTCTCGGCACCTTACTCCACCCGTTTGTGTTTACCTTGTCTATCTGTGTTGCAAGACTTTTAATGTATTCTAAAAACTTCTCAGCGCTCATCTCTAAAATTTTCTCCTCGTCGTCAGAAAGCTCTTTAAATGATGAATACGCAGACGCAAAACCTTCTACCTCCTCTTTTGAGGTAGCGTGTTGAAGCTCGCATTGACGAACGACAAGCTCTTTGTCTGTTTCCGACAGCCCATCAGGAAATTCAATTTCTGGTATGTTTACCCCTGATTCTAATTCAAAGTTTTTCATACCAAAAGTATATCAAATTTAAATCTATAAATCTTTTGCCACACCTCTTTCAACAAAAACAAAATCATACGATATATTGTAAGGTTTTTTAGTCTTGGGTGGCTATCGGGAATCGAACCCGAATTTGAGGTTCCACAAACCTCTGTAATAACCGTTATACCATAGCCACCATGTATATATTTATACATTCCGATATTGTAACACCTTTGAGTTAAAATTGACAACCTATTTAAAAAATGTTATTTTGCAGTTAGATTTAATACTGTGATATAGAAAGGAGGTGCTCAATGCATTCGCACACAGAGGTGTACAAGCACTCTCTTGAGTGCCCATCTTACACATCACCAAGCGCACAATGCACCTGCGAGCGTAAGCGTTATCGCAACGTTATGATACTTGGAATTATTTTTGCTGGAATTGAGTACGGTATGGGAATGTATATAGAAAGCGATGCGGTCAGAGGTGACGCATTACATTTGGTATCAGATGTATTCACCGACTTTGTCGCATGGTCAGTTGCAGGATTTGCCCTCCTCTACCCCAACCTTGAAGAAAGGTATCGCGCATGGGGTGGGTACATACAAGCATTCATGCTTATGATTGCAGCGCTACTTATCGTTCGCGAAGTATATGTACATGCAGATGCTGAAAACATTAACGCACCTTTAATGATCGTAATCGGAAGTATTGCTGCATACGTCAACTGGCGACGATTCAAAATCCTTCACCCTCACGGAAGTATCTGGAATTTATTGCGAAAAATTTTTAACGCACTTAAAGACGGTAAGCGCGAGCTTACTACTTTTATAGGTGAAATTTTCCATGTCATTCTTGATATTGGTGTCAGTATCATCGCTGCACTCGGCGGCGTCGCCATCCTTCTCACTGGAGAAAGTAAATATGACAACTGGGGTGCGTGGACAATGGCAGGGCTCGTTATTGTGGGGGCTATTATTGTTATTATTTTTGCATCGCGCCACGATCACTCTGACCATAGCCATCAAGACGACTGCGGTCACGACCACTAAAAAATCCGTGTTCTATTGTTGAACACGGATTTATTTTTTAATACATTTTGTACTGTTTCAGTAGGTCAATCATTTCTGAATGATTTCTTAACCAACCACGCAACGTAAAAAAGTCCAAAACGTTTAAAGAATAGAACCAACATGCTGTTTTGGTTGAATAAATTAGAGAATAAAAATTATAATTTCCCTTATACTGACCAGATGGAA
>CAYZCN010000028.1:5061-9037 GCA_964476975.1 uncultured Candidatus Saccharibacteria bacterium
GTCTGATATCTTTTTTAGTTACAGACGAGCCTGCAAACTGCGCTCTGTTCCTGACTACAATACCTTCTGTAAGCTCTATAGATAAATTTATAACCTTAGTATAAAACTCATCAGAACTAGCACCCGGGTTTTTCGAGTCAAATCTGCTTCTCCACCCTCTTCCTACTATTTGATTCACAAAAGACCTTACGGCCATATATTTGCGTACAGGTGAGGTTCCAGTGAGAACGCCAGCCACTCCGTTGTCAATACATTGATTTACGTGTTGTGTATTAATTTCTGCTGTTACATGTGTTCCACTAAAAAAAACAAGCAAAACAATGGTCAAAATATTGGCTCTGAAAAGGTTTTTAACCATTTTGTCCTCCTATTGCTAATTTATTACTCTAAACCTAGCATAAAGAAATTTTGTAGTTTTTGCAACACATAAATACAAAAACACCAAATCATACGGTATACCGTGTGATTTGGTGTTTTTGTATTTATGTGTATTTTCCTACTCTAACTTCGCAAGAAGTCCGAACTTGTGCCCAGGACTGGAGTTGAACCAGCACGGGATTGCTCCCACTACCCCCTCAAGGTAACGCGTCTACCAATTTCGCCACCTGGGCAATAATACTATGCACTAACGCAGTATATTATGATGAGTGTGTTAAGTAAAGAAAGAACAAGTTAAACTTGTTCTTTCTTTTGTTCTTCAACTGTTACTTCTACTTTTTCTTCTTTAGGAGTCTCGATAACATCTTCTTTTACTTCTTCTTGCAACACCTCTGTATCCTTGTTCTCACTTTCTTCCCTTTCGGCCTCTGCTTTTTCTTTTTCTTCAACTTCTTGTGCCTCCTTTTCTAACCTTTCTTTTTCTTCCGCCTCACTTACTGACGCAAGGTGTGTTAGTGTCATACGTCGCATTTGTCGCTTAATTTCTTTCGCTGCCTTCTCACGAATATAGTAAAGTTTAGAACGACGCACCTTGGCACGTTTTACGATTTCAATTTTATCAATCAACGGAGAATACAGAGGAAATATCTTCTCAACCCCCACACCACTTGCCACTCGTCGTACAGTAAATGTCGCACCGGACTCATTGCCATGCTTACGTGCCAAAACCAACCCTTCAAATGCTTGGAGTCGCGTCTTTCCCTTTTCTTCTATTTTCTGCCACACACGCACCGTATCCCCCGCCCTGATACCAAGATCTTGACGATTTTTCATATTTACTGACGATACTTGTATTGTTTCTGTATTCATAATAATAAGCCATACTCTAACATACCTACATATAATTTGCAAAATCAATCGTCCATTTTTTCACACGCCTCTACGAAATCATCTGGAAGTTGTGCCTCAGCCGTAATTTCGTTTCCGTCAACTCCCTTAAAAAATAGGGAGCGGGCGTGTAGCGCCAACCTCTGGAATCCGAGCGCACAGTCATGTTTCGGTGCATAAAGTTTATCACATACTACGGGGTAGTTGATTGCCTTAAAATGTACACGAATTTGGTGTGTCCTTCCTGTTTTTGGTTGCACCTCAACAAAACTAAATCCACCATGTCGTTTAAGTATCGAGTACTCAGTAACCGCTTCACGAAGAGTGCCTCGCGCACCTCGCTGTGCGGACCACATTCTAAAATCTTTCTTGCTTTTTCCAATCGGTCGGTCAATGGTATTTGAGTCGTTCTTTATCTCACCGTACACAAAAGCATTATAAACCTTGACAACTTTTCTATCTTTAAACTGTTGCTTAAGACACTCAAACATTTTTTGATTTTTTGCAATAACTAACGCCCCTGATGTTTCTCTATCAAGGCGGTGAACAATTCCAGGACGATGTATCTCGACTCCCGTTGACGTTTGAAACGACTCCCCCACCAGAGCTGTTTCTGGATACCCTTCAAGTATCCAGTCGACAAGTGTCGACTCATCTGTTTTGCCATCGCTATGCACAATAAGACCTGATGGTTTATTAATTACCACTACATCACTGTCTTCATATATAATTTCTATTTTTTTACTCATTTCGCAACACTTTTACTTTCCTCTCCGACGCTCTCTATTTGAAAAATTTTCTAGTATGGAAGTAAACTCTTTTTTACTAAAGTCCGGCCACAGAGTATCGCTAAAAAAAAGCTCGCTGTACACCGACTGCCATGTAAGAAAGTTTGAGAGACGTTTTTCACCTCCTGTCCGAATGATGATGTCCGGATCAGGAACATCTTCTGTCCAGAGTATTTTTGAAAATGTATCTTCATCTACTGTTTTATATTTTTTTTCTTTAAGTGCTCGGTTCACCGCATGTATAATCTCTGTCCTTCCTCCATAAGAAAGCGCGAACACAACTGTGCCGTGAGTATTGTCTGCCGTGTCGTCTTCATGCTGTTTCATAACTTTCTGTAGTGTTTTAGAAAACTTTTCTTTTTGACCAATAAATAACACTCGAATATTTTTTTTCTTTATTTCTTCAAAGTCATTTGTTATTTTTTTTTCAAAGAGGTCCATCAAATACTCGACTTCCTCCTTTTTCCGATTCCAATTTTCTGTAGAGAAAGTGTAGAAAATTATGTTTGGTATCTCCATTTCATATACCCACGAAATAACTTCTTTTAACTTTTGATATCCTTTAGTATGTCCAGCAAGTGTTGGGAGTGCACGTTCTTTTGCCCACCTGCGATTGCCGTCCATAATTACACCTATACATGTTGGGAGATTAGATTGTTTTGTAGTCGTCATGTTAATATATAATTTTAAAACCTTCGTATTCCTCAGAAGGTTCTCGCCAATCAACGTCAACCCGCATAACACGAGCCATAAAAGGTCCTTTGTTTAAATGCTCTATAAATGTTTCGAGTGCATCAGTATTTCCTTGTGCAATGATTTCAACCGAGCGGTCGTCTCTGTTTTCTACCGTTCCCTGTATATAGAGTGAGCGCGCCTTTCGTTGTGCAAAATCACGAAACATCACCATTTGCACCTTGCCTGTTATCCGGCATTTGATTTCTTTATGAGTATTCATTTGTGGGCGATGGAGGACTCGGTCACAAATCACTAAGTATATTTTTTCGTTTCACTCAAAATCTACTAAGTGTTCGCGACCCCGGCTCAGCCCTTCCTCGTGCTTAGGCACGCGGGCTTCCGCCTTTCGAGCTCTCACATTAGCTACAATAAATATCTAGGCAAAAACCTAGATATTTATTGTAGTGTGGGCGATGGAGGACTCGAACCCCCGACATCTTCGGTGTAAACGAAGCGCTCTAGCCAACTGAGCTAATCGCCCCTAGAGATAGTATACGCAAAAAGAGTATATTATCAATACTCCAAACCGTCACTTAACAGAAACGCTCCGTATGGAATGTTTCTGTATAATAGTATTCCTCCCGGAGAGAATCGAACTCCCATCGAAGGCTTAGAACACCCCTGTTCTATCCATTGAACTACGGGAGGAGAAAGTCTTTAAATATATATCACTCTTTACGTTCTGTGTAAATCAATAAACTAACGAGACGGATCAGGAAGTGTCGGTTTCATGGTCTGAACATCTTCAAATGCACCCGCTTTTTCATTAAACATTAATAGTGTTTCATTTAGAAGTGTTTCGTTGATAATATTTACTGACGCAGAAGACTGCGACTCTACCAAAAAAATTTCCCCTTTATTAATTTGAAAAAACAAGTACACACTCAAAAGAACAACAATACCATTCAATATGGCAAAAAACAACAGGAGCAGTTTCCAGTCACGGTTTGGATTAATGACTCCACGTCCAGTAAAACTCTCAAAATGTAAACTACCACCAATGTTTTGTATATATTGTTGTATGTTTTTAAAATTCATAGTGATGTCTATTTTAACTTAAGTACTGTGAGACCAAACGTGGCGCTCCAAGTTGAAGATGAGTCAACATTTACAAGGACACCATCTTCATCTAAGTTGCCTTCAGCAATGGATTGCTTAGATATGTTTTCAAAACCTACATGTGTCAT
>CAYZCN010000029.1:0-8938 GCA_964476975.1 uncultured Candidatus Saccharibacteria bacterium
GGCGTAAGCCCCTACGGATTAGCAATCCGCTCCGTTAGACCACTCCGGCACTCCTCCATATGTAACAAAATACCATAGTTTCGGTGTTTTTTCTAATTTTGGAGGTTTGACCTCCGAAATTGTTTTAATGAGCCAGTGCGATACAGAGAACGTTTTTTGCGCCGGCCGTAAGGAGTGTTTCGCGCGCTTCGCGTAAGGTGCTTCCGGTGGTGGTTATGTCGTCTAGTAGGATGATGTGCTGACCCTGCACGTGTTCGGAGTCTGCGATATCAAAGACATCGCGGACGTTTTGTATTCGTGCAGTTTTACTTTTGAGAGAGGTTTGTGGTGGTGTGTGTTTTGTTCGGATGAGTATGTTGTCGTGAAATGAAAAAGTGTCGTTGTGTTCGCAGATGTTCCTTGCGACACGCGCACTTTGGTTGTATCCGCGTTCGCGGTATCGTTTTTTGTAAAGGGGAATAGGAATAATAATAGGATTTTCTTGTGCTTCAAAAAGTGCGCGATCAGAACATTCCTCTATTAAAAAGTCGGACACAGCCGAAGCAAAAAGTTTTGTTACACGTTTGTTATCCTTGAATTTCATAGCCCATATCATATTTTTGATGAGTGGGTTAGTGTAGTTAAAAAGCGAAATGGTATTATTATCATTCCAAAGATGTTGCGCTTCAAGGTGTTTTGAGAGTTGGTCTGGTGAAAGTGTGGCTAGCAAGGCATCAAGGGCACTTTTAGGAAAAAGAATATCAAGACCAGTCGCGGTCATTTTTTGAAATAGTTTTTTGAGCACAGTAATGACAGAATACCATACGGTTTTATGAAATTGTTCGTTGCAGGTGACTGTGATATTCTAGTTAGTATGAATGATACTAACTCAGGAGAAGTAACCTATAGCAGTGAGTCTGGCGCGTCGTCGGATTATACAAATGGATCTACTTACGGAGACGAAAATAAAAGTAATGCAAAGGCTTTTATGTTAATCTTTTTTTTGATTGCATCTGTTGTTTTTTCTATTTTTATGTTTTCTCGAGGTGGAGTTACGATTGAAGAACACAACATATTTGATCCTGAAACTGCAGCGCCTGATGTGGAATAATGGTTTTTATTTTAGACCGATATGTTATTTAGTACAAATAGTAAAAATTTTAACAACAAAGGCTTCACGCTCATCGAGCTTTTAGTGGTCATTGCAATTATTGGTATCTTGTCTTCCACTATTCTTGCGAGCTTGAACACTGCGCGAGTCAAGTCGCGTGATGTACGCCGACTTTCTGATATTAAACAATTGAATCTCGCACTAGAACTTTTTTTTGATAGCAAGGGGCATTACCCCGGTAATACCGTTGAGGGTGTATCTAACGGTGGAGAAATGATAGGGGACGACAACGGTCCCATAGAAACAGCTCTTTTGCCATATTTGCAAGCAATACCCAAAGACCCGCTTCATGATGGAACGGTGTATTTTTATTCTTATGATCCTGTTCATTGCACAGACAGTGTTCCCGACGCGTGTGATTGTAATGGTACACAAAACGGAGCAGTGCTTGGATTTAATAAAGCAGAAGGAACGTCGCTCATACTCCGAAAAGACACGTGTTCAGGGGGGGATAGAAACTTAAACAATGCAGACTATAATATTGTGTTTTTTCCTGCACCGAATTAGACATAATACTGCGTCAGGGGAGTCCTGACGCATGTGCATGGGTGTACCCGTTAGGCTTGAAAAACTTGTAAAATTCTGTACACTGTATTTAGAAATAGAATTTTCACAGAGAAGAAGGAGAGAAGAAAATGAAACAAGTTGTTGGTCTTTTGACATTCGTTGCTGTTATTCTTGGAGGATCTTTGTATGGCATGAATCTTATGTTACATCACAAAACGGCAATTTCAGATGAAGAGATTGTGATTGGCCGGATTGGTCTCTCGCCGTTGAATCACACAAGATACGTCGTCAATTTGACGACAGGTAGGGAAATCGTGAGTGGCAGCACCTTTCCTTTTGATCCATACTGGCATATAGAGTACGATGGTTCGTGTGAATGTGTTGGGTATGCGTCTAAGGGCGGATACAGGGTTGATTCCTCGCTTGCAACAGAAGGGATGGTTCACCTTTCGTACGGAGAAACGGTGCGACACACTGTTTCACGAGACGACCCGCGAGTGAAAGACAAACTGGAAGAAGCACTTGCGACCTTGACTGAGTTTCGGGAAAAGTATCACCACTTCCGTCCGTGACTTCTGTAATTTCTTTAAGACCACCGCTTGCGGTGGTCTTTTCTTGTATAGATATACCTCAATCATTAAACATTTAACTTCCCACTATGTCGGCATACTGACATAGTGGGAAGTTAAATGTTTTGAAACCTTACGATATATCGTAAGGTTTTTGTGTGAATATAACATATTGGAATTGTAATTGTCCGACAACTACGGCGCATAATGCGCTTGGAAGCCTCCCAATAGGCTTTCTTTCTATACAGTATTGTTTTTGGTATGATAGAGAGCATATGGCATTACTTGATAAAATTTCTGATTTTAACTTTTTAAAAAAGAGCGACAATAAAAGTGTGCTCGGTATTGATATTGGTGAGACATCTATAAAGGTAGTTCAACTAAGAAAGGACGAAGGAACCGCAGTACTTGAAACGTACGGCGAGATTGCACTTGGTCCGTATGCTAATCTTGAAATAGGTCAATCGGTGCAACCAACTGTTGATCAAACGGTGGCAGCTCTCTCTGACTTGATAAAAGAAGCAAATGTAACAACCAAAAGTTGTGGTGCGTCTATTCCGTTTTCTTCAAGTTTGATAAGCGTAATTCAGATGCCAAAACTAGACAAGAAACAGTTGGCAAAAATGATACCTATTGAAGCACGAAAGTATATCCCTGTTCCGGTATCTGAAGTTACGCTTGATTGGTTTGTTATTCCGAAAGAAGAAAAAGTTGAATCGTTTGATAGTGACGAAGAAAAAGATACGGTTCAAGACTCAAAAATAAACATACTTTTGGTTGCAATTCACAACGAGGTGTTGAGTCAGTATCGGGAAATTATGCGTGCAGCAGGACTCGAGCTTTCTTTTTATGAGATTGAAATTTTCAGCACCATCCGTTCAATTTTAGGGAGAAATTTAAAACCAGCGTTGGTTATTGATATTGGGGCTAGCACAACAAAACTTTTTATCGTGGAGTTTGGGATTGTAAAAATGTCACACGTCATTAGTCGAGGATCGCAGACGATTACACGGACGCTCGCACGTTCCCTTCAACTTTCCCAGACAGAAGCTGAGACACTAAAACGCAAGGTAGGTATTGCTGACCCAGTTGACCACAAGGAAGTTACCGATGCATCTCTTCTCGTGCTCACTGATATTTTTGCAGAGGTTAATCGTGTGCTTCTGCAGTTTCAAAAACAATATAATAAAAATGTTGGACAAGTGTATTTGACCGGAGGGGGATCTGCATTAAAGGGCGTACTTAGTTTCACATCACAACATCTTGAGACAGAAGTTATTCTCGGAGATCCATTTTCGAAAGTGGAATCCCCTTCGTTTCTTGAAGATGTTCTTAAAGAAGTCGGACCTGATTTTTCGGTTGCGGTAGGACTCGCACTCCGTAAGTTACAGGAAACGGAATAGATATTATTTGAGTTATAAACAACATATATCTAAAATCTATTGACGAATTGGGGTATAATAAGTGCAAGTGAGGAATGTGTTAGTTACATTATTCGCTTGTATGTATAACATCTTTGAATCGTATGAATATAACTCAAAGATATTACAATCATTATGGTGGCTCAATTTGGTACCACATCTTTTATTCCTAAAAAGCCGGAAACTTCTGTAGTACGGCGTAGTAAAGGGGGCGTTATAAACGTGTTTTTTCTTGTTGCTCTTATTGTCTTCCTTACTTCAGTAGTTGCGTCTGTGGGGGTATTTTTCTATAAACAAGTGGCTGAACAGCGATTGGAAGAAAAGGTAGCACTGCTTGAGAAGACACGCACTGCTTTTGAACCAGCATTGGTGACCGAACTGGCCACTGTTGATTCACATATTAAATCAGCACAAAATATTCTTAATTCACACATTGCCTTATCTGCTTTTTTTAACATGTTGGAACAGTCCACTCTACAGAGCGTACAATTTGATAGTTTTACTTTTTCTCACTCTGATGAAAGTGGTATGATCGTGCAGATGAAAGGACGAGGGTTAAGTTTTAGTTCTGTCGCGTTACAGTCGGATATTTTTGGTAAAAACCCATATATTCAAGGGCCAATTTTTTCAAATCTTGATTTAGATAATACGGGTAGCGTACTTTTTGATTTTTCTGCTGTAGTAGACCCGACGTTAGTCTCGTATCAGCGACTCCAAAGAGGGACAGTATCGTCACAGTAATAGTTTTGCCCACAGATTTGTATCCAAGACCTTGAATACAAATCTGTGGACGCAAAACGTTACCACACCTTTTCTCACTTACAGCGAGCAAAAGACGGAGGTGATGATTTTGTAACACATTTTCTTCGCTTCACTTGCCTGCACAGACAGGCTCAAAAATATTAACAAAATCTATCATGAAACCATTTCTTCCAATTTTATTAGTTGCTGTTGCCGCAGGTTTATTTTATACCTTCATTGATCCAACATATAAGTTAGTTCAAGAAATAACTGCAGAAGAAAAACAGTACAATGACGCTTTAGAAAAATTACACGAATTACAGGATATTCGGGACTCCTTACTTGTAAAATATAACTCTTTTTCGGATGATGATTTAGAACGATTAAATAAGATGTTGCCCAGCAATGTTGATAATGTTCGCCTCGCGCTCGACATTAGCAGTATCGCTTCAGGATATAACATGCGTATAAAAAATATTTCAGTGAATGAGTCTCCAACAGCAACACGGAATACTTCTGCAGGAGTGTTAGGTTCGGTTCCTCTTTTATATGAGTCAGTCGAGATTTCTTTTTCGGTTGCATCTACGTATGACAACCTTGTTGCGTTTCTTTTGGATTTGGAACGAAGTCTTCGTATCATAGATATTACCCATCTTTCTTTTAGCAGTATCGGAAATGGTGACTTGAACGAATACGACATAAGTTTTAAGACGTACTGGAGACCTTAATGTTTTTGTAGCACATTTTTATCGCTCTACTCAAAAATATTAATAAAATTTATTATGGAATATATCAAAAAATATAAAAATATTTTTCTTGTCATTGGACTTATTGTTGTTGCTTTCTTTGCATACCGTGTCTTTTTTGGAGTGGATGGCATAGACGCATCCCTACTTATTTCTGACAAATCTTCTATCTCACAAGGTGCTGTAGGACAAGATTTACTCCAACTTATTAACACACTAAATAATTTAGAACTTGATGAGAGTATCTTTACTGACCCTGTATTTAGAAGTTTGGATGATTTGAGTCAAGATTTGACCCCAGAACCATCAGGACGAAATAATCCGTTTGCACCAATAAGCACAAATGCAAGTATTTCAAATTCAGTCATCGGATTTTAAATAAAAATACGAACCACATTGGTGTTGTTAGTATACATTAGTATATTAATATATTTACTATCATGAACATCCTCTCACTTTTATCTGAAAAAAATATTATAACCAAAGAAGATGTAGCATCAGTTGAAAATGAGTTACGTACAAAAGGTGGTACCGCAGAGAGTATACTCATAAAAAAAGGACTTGATCCAAATATCATTCTTGAAACAAAAAGCGGACATCTCAACACGCCTGTGTTTCATGTTGGTGATAAAAAGGTTTCCTCTGATATTCTTGGTTATATTCCTGAAGAATCTGCGCTTCATTACAAATTTGTCCCCGTCGGACTATCCGATGGAATTTTGGCGGTTGGCCTTATTGATCCGAATAATATCAAAGCGCTTGATGCACTTAATTTTATATCGTCAAAAATTAACTTACCGTTTAAAGTTTTTTTGATATCGGAAACAGATTTTAATAAGGTTATAAATATGTATCAAGGGCTTTCTCAAGAAGTTACAAGGGCTCTGGGTGAGTACGAACTTGAGTCTGCTGCTAATGCAGATAAGACAGCGGTACGTTTTGGTAAAGATGCAGTTGAAGACACGAAACAACTTATTAAAGAAGACGCTCCTGTTACTAAAATTGTAGACAATTTATTGAAACATGCAGTTGATGACGGTGCGTCGGATATTCATATAGAGCCAGTAGGTGACTCTATCAGAGTACGTTTTCGTGTAGATGGTATTTTAAATATTAAACTTACACTTCCCTCAAAGATTCTGAAGGCAGTCGTGTCTCGTGTCAAAATATTGTCTGGACTACGTCTTGATGAACAAAGAAAACCACAAGACGGACGGTTTTCTATGAAGATTGATGGCAGGAAGATTGACTTCCGTGTTTCCACATTCCCAAGTTACTACGGAGAAAAGGTGGTAATGCGTATTTTGGACACCGAATCGGGCTCTGTCTCTCTTGAAGAGATTGGTCTTTCTAAACAAAACCTAAAAACAATAAAACGAGCCGTTAATAAACCACACGGTATTATTCTTATATCTGGTCCAACAGGATCAGGAAAAACAACAACACTTTACGCAATGTTAAAAGAGTTTGACCGAGATCACAAAAATGTTTTATCACTTGAAGACCCTATTGAATATAATATACCTGGTGTTAATCAGTCTCAAATGCATCCAGAGATAGGATATTCTTTTGCAAGTGGATTACGTACCGTACTTCGTCAAGATCCTGATATTATCATGGTTGGTGAGATTCGCGACAAAGAAACCGCTGAACTTGCTATCAAAGCTGCACTTACAGGACATCTTGTTTTGTCCACTATTCACACCAACGACGCTGTTGGAGTGATTTCACGTTTAGTTGAAATGGGCATTGATCCATACTTAATTGCACCGACACTTATTGTATCAATTGCACAACGTTTGGTTCCACGTCTGTGTGAAGGTACTGGGGTTCCTATTTCCGCTGAAGGGGGTATAAAAATTATGATTGACAAGGCATTTGAGGATTTACCAGGTGAATACAGGAAAATAATTCCAAATATTAGTAAGGTGTACGAAATTGAGCCAACAAAAGAATGTCCAAGTGGTGTGAGCGGGAGAATAGGTGTTTTTGAGATATTGGAAGTTAATGGGGAAATACAAAAAATTATACTTAATAATCCAACAGATATTGCTATTGCTGAAGCGGCTAGAAGAAACGGCATGCTTTCTATGAAAGAAGATGCCATTATTAAGGCGTCCAATAAAATTATTTCTTTTAAGGAAATCGGTACACTCGACGGTGAATTTTTAGCTGCCGAGGATGCGATTAATGCAGAAGAAGTAAAAAAAGTTACTGAAGACGACATTGTCTCACAAAAGAAGAAGCGGAACGACGAAGGATAAGGTATACTATATATATACGTTAAGTTGAAAAATGAGAAGGTAAAAATTGTCGTTTAAAATATTTTCTTTCATTATTTTTTTAATTCTTTGTTTTTAGTTTTTAATTTGACTGAAGCGAAGCAAGGGAATGTGGATTATAAAAAAGAGCTTGAAAATTTAATAGAAACAGTAATACAAGAAGGTGGCTCTGATATACACCTCTCTGCAGGCAGTCATCCCACTATTAGGATTGAAGGACCTCTCATTCCTCTACTAAAAAAGGAACGTCTTACGGCAGAGGATACACTTGGTTTCATTTCAGTATTATTGACCCCGAAACAAAAAGAAGAGTTTTTGAAGTCGCAGGAAATTGACTTTTCTTATTCATATAAAAACAATGCGCGTTTTCGAGGTAATGGATATGTGCAACGAGGTACTGTTGGCATTGCTCTTCGTTTGATACCAACTAAAATTAAAACACTCAAAGAGCTTGGTATACCTCCCATTGTTGGTACATTTACTCAGAAGAAACAAGGTTTTTTTCTTATTGTTGGGCCTGTGGGACAGGGTAAATCAACCACACTCGCAGCTCTTATTGAGATGATAAACACAGAGCGAGCTTCGCACGTTGTTACTATTGAAGATCCGATTGAGTTTTTATTTGACGGTAAGAAGTCAATTATAGAGCAACGAGAAGTAAAAATTGACACAAAAGATTTTCAAACAGCATTACGTTCCGCATTTAGACAAGACATTGACGTGCTTATGGTTGGTGAGATGCGTGGTACCGAGACTATCTCAACTGCAGTTACCGCTTCTGAGACAGGACATTTGGTTTTTTCTACACTACACACTAATAATGGCCCACAAACTATTGATAGAATTATTGATACATTTCCCGCAGAACAACAACAACAAATACGTATACAGCTTGCAGGAAGTCTTTTGGGTATATTTTCTCAACGTCTTTTACCACGAATTTCAGGTGGACTTATCCCAGTATACGAACTTCTTTTGAATAATAATGCGGTCGCAAATCTTATTAGAGAAAAACGAACACATGAGATAAACACACTTATTGAAACAGGGTCCGAGAGTGGAATGATAGATATGAATAGGACCATCGTTGAGTTGGTTCGTAAGGGTGAAATTACTGCTGAAACCGCTTTTTCGTACGCATGGAATCCGAAGGCGTTGGAGAGGTTATTGTAGAAAAATAATACAACGAAGTGGAGTGTATTTTTCTTATCATTCAAATTTTTAAATAAAATCTATCATGTTATTTAATTACAAATCAATAGACACAAATGGCAACGAAAAAGAGGGAAACATTGAAGCAATCACAAGAGATGTTGCAATTAATTCTCTTCAACGACGAGGTCTCGTTATTTCGTCAATTGAGTCTGCAAAGAAAAAGTCAATTTGGACAATTACATTTTTTGAAAGTGTAAAAAACAAAGATGTTGTCATTCTTTCGCGACAGATTGCGACATTGTTTGAAGCGCAGATTTCTGCATTGCGTGTTTTCCGCCTCTTGGGATCCGAAGCTGCCAACCCACTT
>CAYZCN010000030.1:0-8922 GCA_964476975.1 uncultured Candidatus Saccharibacteria bacterium
AGCTATTCATGTCTCGGGCTACTCAAGAATAACAACAAAAGAGTCATACTATTTTCACTTACGGGGCTATTACCGTCTAGGGCTCGGCTTCCCAGCCAATTCAGTTAATAGAATGATTTGTAACTCTTCTCATTTCCGAAGAAACGACGTTGTTACCTTACAACACCAAACTAATGTAAACATCAATTCGGTTTGGGCTATTCCCATTTCGCTCGCCGCTACTAAGGGAATCGCAACCGAAGCTCCGCATCAGATATTTAAGAATTTAAATATCCAATACGAAGTATCGGCACAATTTGCTTTCTCTTCCTCCAGGTACTGAGATGTTTCACTTCCCTGGGTGCGCTTCCTATTTAAAAATAGGATAACCGACAAAGTCGGTCGGGTTTCCCCATTCGGAAATCTCCGGGTCAAAGGTTGCTAGGCACCTTACCGAAGCTTATCGCAGCCACGCCACGTCCTTCATCGCCTCTTAGAGTCTAGGCATCCACCATACGCTCTTAAACTTCCTATTAGGAAATTTAAAAACCGCCGACACGCACAAAAAAATGTGTACGTATCGAAACTTACTTTATATTTTTACTTTTTTGCATTTCAATTGTCAGCTTGCTAGTAGACAATTGAAAATTACCTGCATACTCAACATCCGAAAAAATGTTGAGTTGCTATTTTGATTCTCCAGAACTTTTCTCAAAATAAAATCTGGAATGAAATCCAAATAAAATTAGAGAAAAATTCTTTCATATTTTATTGTCAAAGATCGCGTGGATATTAAAAAAACCGCTCATACAAAGCGGTTACGTACACCAAAATATCGGTACTACATTTTCCGCTTGTTTTTGCTGTTGTTTTTTATAATAAACACGTAATCACTAGTATACACGGCTCGTTTATGCTGTCAACCACCAAATGGATTCCTTAAATTAACATCTGAAACACAATAGCTTCCAACTGTGCAACGCTGAGCGTTGCACAGTTGGATTATCACGTTATACCTTAAATACCTCCAAAATAACTTATGGTGTTTAGGAACTATTAAGGGTTGAACTCTTAATCAGTTGCTGTGGATTAAAATTGCATAACCAAAAATCACCCCGCGAGGGGTGACTTCTGTGTGTTTGTAAGAAGGTCCAAAAGATCTTTTATATAACTTATTTATTCCGTGCTGCAATTTCATCACGAACCTTTCCAAGGTAACGTGCTGCTGCTTCCTGTCCACCAAGACCAAAAGCGAGACCAACTGCAAGAGAGATAGCAACGACAATACCTGTGAAGAGTGTTTGTACAAATGCTGTTGCTACTCCTACTTGGTTGAGTGCTGCCAAAATAGCAAATACCCAAATAGACCATTTGGTCACACTTCCTAAAAAGTGTGCTGAACGCATATGCGCCGCTTTTGCTCCGCCGATAACAATATTCTGCATCACTTCAGCAATAACTGCTGCGGTAAGTAAAATAAGTACTGCCACAATTACTTGTGGGAGATACAACAACACTACCTCTTGCAAAAAGATGTTAACCTGCGTAAGACCAAGCACTTCAAATGAAGCAACAAGAAAGACGATGATGATGAACCACTTTATGAGACTTCCCAAGAAAGCGCCTGCATCTAAATCAAATCCTGCTCGACTTGATATTTCGTCAAATCCTGCACTACGGAGTGCATTGTCTATTTTTAGAGATTTTATTACCTGCCCGGTTACACGACCCAATACGGAACCGACAACCCAACCGATAATGAAAATAACCAATGCGACAAAAAGATTTGGAACAAACTCAACAAATCCAGTTCCAATGTCCTGGAAAGATTGAGTAAGTACGTCTGTCCATGTTTGTATAAGCATACGTATGTCGTCCCGTTCTTTGTTTTTTCAGAAAAATACTCCCAAAAAGACTACGAACGTGACATATTGGTTTATATCTAAAATAATGTGCTCCACATAACGAGGAGCGGTACGACCCTGTAGCATTCCCGTATTTTATGTACAAACACGGCAATACATATATTATAGCAATATTTTGAAGTGATTTTTTGGCAAATATGTGGATAAGAATTCTTATAAGAAAACAGCCAAAACACTTGACAAATAATTTCAATATGATATACTATACACAGATCATAGAGATGAGCTCTTGATTGTATTGTAAACTCCCCCTCGCCTGACAGCGAGGCCAAATGGAGGACGAAGGAAATGGCTACCGAGAAAACGACTGCAAAGAAAACGGAAAAAGCAATCCTTGACCGCATCACGCCGACCGAAAGTAACGCGTTGAAGTTCGCGCGCGCGACGTTGAAAAACGCGGAGCGCGACCGAAAGCCGTTTGCGCAGACGCTCAAACAAGAAGAGCGAGCCGCCGAACTGAACGCTGACGACAAGTCGCCGATTCGCGACTATGCCGCTGCTGTCGAAGCTGCGAAAAAAACTCTGAAACCTTTAGATAAATCCGTCAAAGCAGCAGAAAAAGCGCTGAAGGCGACCGAGAGTCAAGTTGTCGGTGCTCGCGCAAAACGTGCAAAGGCATTCGGCAAAGGTGAGGTGACGCAAGTCATCCCGCACCGGAAACCTGGGATGTTCATGATTTCAGTTATGGTTGATGGCGAGTCCATCACCAGGCACTGCAAAAAAATCCGGACCGGCGGCAAGGAGGTCTTTGTCACGTCCACCGGCATGCAAGTCGCCGCGTGACACGCTCATCTACCGAGCCGTCTCTGACGGCTCGGTAGCAAAACGCAGAAAGGATAACTCCAATCTGCGTTTTTTCTTTTACGATTCAAAACCCCCGACAGGCGAAGCCTGTCGGGGATATTTTTCTAAAAATTACAAGCTACTTTCTACCAGCTAGCGCACTCCTATCCTATCCACCGCTACTTCATGCGGATAATCCAACACGTCTCGCACCAACTTGTCATACACACTCAAACGATATTTAAAATCGGGGACAGAAAAGAGTGCGTATTCAATCTCTTTACCAAGTTCCGCCTCCATATCTCTAATCACTGCCTTTAGCTTTGGTTGATGAATTTTACTTCCAACAATTAAGATATCCAAACGACTATTCCATTCTTTAATAAATACTCCCGAAACTATCACGAGTTTGAGTCTCCCGGTGTTTTGAAGTCGTTTTGTTATTTCAGGTGCAGTGAGTGAATTCGCGCTTGTTAAAAATGTTTTGAGAGATTCTAAATACGGAAACTGCGAGTTGAGCGTCCATCCATTTATTTTTTTCTTTTTGACCACTGTCTTTCCTCGCGCCTTTTTCTCAACGTCTTTATAACATACTCGTTTTTTAATGAAACCAATACGAGAAAGCATCCCTATCTCCTTACGAGCCACTTCTGCATTTACCTTAACTCGTCGCGCCACATCAGCACTCTCAAATACATTTTCACTATTAAAAATAAAAAGCTTAAGTATTCTTACTCGTCCTGTGCTTCCAAAAAGTTTGCCAAGTATTTCCATCACGTCAATAATATCATAAAAAACTAAATAAAAAAAACGGCTCAAGCGAGTTACCTCTGAGCCGTTTTGTTACCCTTATCGGATAATATTTCAATATTTCTTACTTCATCAAGCATAACAGGTCTTAGTTCGTGGTCCCCTTCGTCAATCAAAATCTGACCAACACTTGTGTTGCAAGAGAAAATAACTCCTTGCGTGCGCTCTCCACTCGCATATCCATGTCGATACGACGTCCAAGAAACCACTACTCGAGCCTTTACCTTAATAAGTGGGATGCATTTTTGGATTATTGTTTCCACAACATCCCAAGGATTCCGATTCCGTATCACAGCAGGTTTCAAAACGGACTTCATCATTATGCGCCTCCATTCCTTTTGATAAAATACGACAATGTTCTTCTATTTTTAGAATAGCACTTTTTATGACATTTGTCTAGACACAAAAAAAGAGCGCTGTGCGCTCTTTTTTTGTGGTTTAGTATAATATAGTCGTATTACTTCAATGTTACTGCACCACCCGCTTCTTCAATTTTCTTTTTCATTTCTTCTGCTTCTTCTTTCTTTGCTCCTTCTTTTAGTACAGAAGGTACTCCATCCACCATATCTTTTGCGTCCTTAAGTCCGAGACCAAGAATTTCCTTTACTGCCTTAATTACCGCTATTTTCTTGTCTCCTGTACCTGATAATTCAACAGTGAACGAATCCTGTTCTGAATCACCCCCATCAGCACCACCGGCACCAGGAGCTGCAACAGCTACCGCTTGTGCGGAAACTCCAAAACGTTCCTCAAGAACTTTTACGAGCTCATGGAGCTCAAGTACGGTCATCTTTTCAACTTCTTCTACTAATTTCTTAAATTTTGCAGGAACTTCTGCTGGTGCTTCTTTTTCTTCTTTTTTCTCCTCTGCGGGAGCTTCTTCTGTTTTTTCTTCTGCAACAGGAGCAGTATCCGTTGCTGTTTCTTCTTTTTGATCTTTTTCTTCTGTCATAATTTTTCAGCTTATAGCTACTAACTTATAGCTTTTAGTTAAATAAATAAAGTTAATTTTTTGTTTTTGCGACCTCATTTAATGCAACTACCAATCCTTGAATTGGAGAGTTAATAATGTTGACAAACTGTCCATACAAAACTTCAATTGGTGGAATAGACGCAATGGTGATCATTTCTGGCTGGTCCATATACCGTCCCTCAAAAACACCTCCAAGTATTGATATTTTTTTCTTATGTTTCTTTGCAAATTCAGCTACTGTGCTTGCTGGAACTATGGGGTCACTACCATACGCAAGAGCAAGCTCTCCATCAAGCGTTGGAATATCGCCCTCTATTTTTGACGCTGAAAGCGCCCGCTTAACTAATGTTTTTTTAGCAACAAAGTACCCAGTATCTTTTTCACGCAAGTTTTTTCTCATTTCACCAGTATCGTTTACCGATAAACCACTGAAATTAACAAATACTATTGATTGTGCGTTGTTGATAATATCATCAAGTTTTTTAACAATCTCTATTTTTTTATCTTTTGTTAATGCCATATTAGATTTTTTATAAAATAAAAACCCTTAAAAAATAAGGGCTGAAGAAAGGAACGTGTTGAAAACACGTTTCGACCTCGGTAGGATTTAACGACCTACTGTCTCCAGTCCATATGGAAATACTGTATACGAGTATACTTACAATGTCAAACTTGACATTATTTATGAGTATAGTATCTTTTGGAAGGAACAAGAAAAGGAGAGCTCCACAAATGAACAAAATCTTTGAAGGTATCTTACTAACTACTGGTGAAAATATCCCATACGACTCACTGCGTGATATTGTTGCACGATGTATTGAGATAAAAAAAGAAAAACCAGACTTGTTGCGTAAATTACGATATGACGCACACTTATTTCTTAACGCAGACGAGTTATTCATATTAACAGAGTGCAACTTTTTAGGATGCAACAGAAATGTGGCTGGAGAAAAACTGAGTATACACGCACGACAGGTAATCGAAGCCCTTGTGTCATATAATGACGCAACAAAAAAAATAACATTTACAAATCCAATCAAGGATTCTAGTTCGTGGCATTACCGACAAATCCAAAGACTTCTGCTCAAAAACAAGAAGCGAAAAAAATAAAATAAGTAGTACTCTTTTTTATTATCATCACCCCAAAAAAAATGGGGTGATTTTTATTTCTGGGGATAACTATGTGGATAACCTCTGTATAACCTTGTACGAAAATGTTAACAACTTCTCAATGGGTTAGGTCCTCAATGAGTTAGGTCCAACCTCACTCATTTTATACTTTTCATCAATGAGTTAGGTCCAACCTCACTCATTTTACTTTTCAAACAAAACTCCATCCGAGAGACTGCTGTTCTTTTTTTCTGTTTTAAGAAAGGTCTCGATATCCTTTCGATATCCATCTATCCCCCCAAACGTTTCAAGTAGAAAATCTCTTTGAGTAACCGACGGAAAATTTTTCTTTCCTACATAATCTGGGAAACTACTCCATCGATACTTCTCCAAAAACTTCATCTTCTCAATGAGTGAGGTTGGACCTAACTCATTGAGAAGTGCTAGCGAGTTCAGATGAATATAGTGAGGTAAATACAAAAAGTGTGCATCCCTTTCAACCAACTTGGCTTTAAAATTACCCTGAAACAACGAGCCGACACGGTTATATTTTTGATTAAAATACATTGCATGTGCGGTACCAAGTTTACGCATAAACTTAACAACTCCACCATCTACTAGCTGACGTATCATCAAATGGAAATGGTTAGGCATAAGAGAAAATACTAATATCTCTACTAGTAATTCTCGTGACTTTCTTCTGTTTTGAATATTTGAAATCTCGATTTCTCCTCCTCTTTCCAATGAGTTAGGTCCAACCTCACTCATTGGGATACGGTTAAAATTTTTAAAAACAAATTGATCATTCAATACAAAAAGGCAGTGAATGAATCGAATATAATCTTGAGAGTCAACAAAAATATCGCGTTTTTCTACTCCCCTGTTGTAGATATGATATATTTGATTTTCAACAAACGGTGGTTTTTTCATATTTTAAAAACTATTCTGACATCGTACATGAGGTACAAATAACAGTTGAACTCGCTGTTTGTTGTATATCAGTCTTGTTATCTCTAAAAAGAACATTTTCAAGTTGGGCAACCGCGTTTGTAATATCAAATGCATTGTCAGCAAAAAAGGTACTGAAACCACTCATATGTGCTTCTCCTCCGTTTTTTATAGTAATTCCCTTCCAATCCCCTTTTTGAGCTGTTGTGCTTGCACCACTCACGTCGACAGAAACCGTGTCGTCATCTATTGAGGTGAAGATAAGGTCTGTTGGAGCTGTGCCACCACTAAATATCCTACCGCCGTTTTGTATAACGAGTTCTCCTTGGGGGTTTGTGTCGTCTCCTTTCACCACAACACCATTTTCAAATGCAAGCGTTGAGCTTGCAGACACGTATGTTTGTCCCCGTAAAAGATACGGTAGTGTATTTGCATACACCGTTGTTGTACCTACCGTCGTCAGTGTTCCTTCTAAAATAATAGCGTTTAATCCATTTCCTGAACCGTTGTTTGACTCAAAAGAACCTAAGGCCCCGACACTAGAAATTGCTTCACTACTGTTGTTTGTAAATGTATTGGACTGCACAGTGACATCTGAAGTTCCCGAAACATACAGACCATATTTGTTGTCTTTGAAAGTACTGTTTTCTACAAAAGCCGAACCTCCAATGACACGGGCCCCTGTCGCATCATATATCGCAGTGTTATTTTTAAACGTGCTGTTGGTTGTCGTGCTTTCAGCACTAGAAAAAATGATGCCGTGTCTATTTGAATATTCAACGAGCATGTTATCAAGCGTGATGTCACTCTGGTCAACTACCACAGCAGACTTCATAGACATATTATTAAACCATTTTCCACCATAACGAATAGTAGTATGTATGAGAGATGATCCAGTGCTTTGTGGAGTAAAGAGTATCTGCTTCCAATCACCAACAGAGGGGCATGCTGCGGTAGACGATGCATTGTTTGGTGAGCATGCCCCATCACTATTCATATCTCCTCCATATGTGTCATCAGTAAATGAGGTAAAAATCACTGGTTCATTTTCTGTACCCTGCGTAACAAGAGCGCCCTTGATAGTGAATGTCGGCTCTTGTGGGGACACAATTTTTACCACCACCCCCTCGTTGAGGGTAAGTTTTTTACCCTCTTGTATAATAAAACCCTCACTCGGAATGAGATACGGGCTGTTTGCTTTTGTGAGTGTTTTGTCAGTAGAAAGTACGCCGCCAAGTGCGAATGTATAGTTCACACTATTTCTTTTTCCGGGTGTTCCTCTTAGTGTAAAGTTATTAGCATCAAGACCATTTATAACAAAATTTCCAATGGAAGTTCCCCAGTTAGATGTATCTGTACCGACGATATGCGAGTCGTATTTTTCCATTGTGTAAGTATTAGACAAACCGCCACACCATTTGAAATTACAACGTGGGACTTCATCCACAGTAGACGTTGCACGAATATCCGTACCAGAACGCACCAAAAAGAGATGTTCCCCATTGTTTGAAAGCCCTGAACCACTACCATTTCCACTAAATGGCACAACGAGATCTGCTGTAACGTCACTTACTGTAGTGTCGTCGGTTCGTTCAATAAGATAGTAACTACCAGCAGATATTATACCTCCAAGCGGAATGTATGGTACACCGTCTTGTGCGTAGAGCACCCAGTCATTGAGTGAGATGTCTTTGTCAGTATTGTTATAAAGCTCAATCCACTCGTCCGCAGAAGACGCACCCGTTCCCATCCATGCAATTTCATTGATGACCACAGGAAGTGAAGCGTGCGATACGGTTAGTGTACTTGTTGCTGAACTGTTTCCTGTCTCATCAAACGCACTTACATTAAACACATACGACGAATCTGCAGGAATGGTAACTGAAGTTGACGTGGCAGTCGTCGTACTTACCACCCCTCCTTGATCAAGTACAAAGTAACTGAAGTCGCTTGCAGAAGAACTCCATGCAAATTGAAATGCTGTGGTAGACGTAACACATGTGCTCACGCCAAACGAATCACTGCACGTGGCACTTGAGAGGGTTACATCGGGTGCTGTCGTATCTGATGGTACAGACGGTTCTGGAGTAGAGTTGGTTGTTGTCGCAGTTGTTGTCGCAATCTCTTCCTCTACTACTTCAACAACAGAATCTGTCTGTGTAGATGCACTACTTCGACTTCCTCCACCACCCCCGAAACCGGGATACGGTACATTAGTAGTCATTGGAGAGACTGTACCAAGGCCAACTTCCGTTGACGTATTTTGAGTATCTAATTCTGTAACAACAACAGTACTCACCACTTCGGTCACGACTTCAGCTTCGGACACAGATTCAATAAGCGTAGCGGGTTCAGTAACTTCTGGCCTCACAACTATTTCAGTAACTATTTCAG
>CAYZCN010000031.1:0-8545 GCA_964476975.1 uncultured Candidatus Saccharibacteria bacterium
TGAACTTTTCTCTGACTCCATTTCACTTCGTCTACGGAGCGATGTGCCTGTCGGAGTGAACCTCTCCAGTGGACTGGATTCAAATGCACTCTTGTTTTTTGCGGAGAAAAATGCAGGCAAAAAACTCCCCGCGTTCACCGTGCGAGTAGACGACAAAGACTATGATGAAGGCGCGTACATTGAAAAAGAGATGAACGAAACCCACAAAGACCTGTGGCATACGATGTACCTTGAGCCAGAAGACGCGACAAACTTGATACAAAAAGTCGTCGCACTCCAAGACGAGCCATTCGGAGGGATACCGAGTATTGCATACTACCATGCTGCACATCTTGCAAAAGAAGCAGACACAACCGTAGTGCTTGAAGGGCAAGGTGGCGATGAACTTTTTGCAGGGTATGCGTACTACCTTCCTGAAAACATTGAAAAAGCAAAAGGACGAAGTCAGGATATGAGCAAGGAGGTACACACAGATGTACTGCGTTCAGAGTTTGTTGCACAACATTCTGCACATGCACCACAGTTCACACAGCCGTTTGACTCACCACTCTTGAATGCACAGTATCGCGACATCGTATACTCAAAGCTTCCGCGCGTACTTCGCTTTAATGATAGATTTAGTATGGCGCACGGGCGTGAGTACCGCGAGCCGTTTCTTGACCATCGTTTGGTTGAATTTGCTTTTTTTCTTCCTGATGAATTAAAAATAAATGGCACGACACAAAAGTTTCTCCTACGAGAAGCAATGAAAGACATTATTCCAGAGCAAACAAGAGGGCGGTCCAAAAAAGCGTTCGGTGCAATCCAGACACCGTGGTTTCGCACATATATGAAAGATGAAATAATGGATGTACTGACTTCAGATTCGTTTAAGAGCCGTCCGTACTGGGATGCGGACAAGGCAATCCGTAAAGCAAAAGAGTTTTTTGACGGAGAGGGTGATAACTCTTTCTTTTTGTGGCAGTGGGTGAATTTGGAATATTGGCTACGGCGTTACCTAGATTAGGTTGTGTATAGAAACTATCCCCCTAATACGCTTGTTTATATAGATATATGTCATTACGCATTTTAAACACCATAGGCGAAGCATTTGCGCCGGAGGCGAAAGAAATCCTTGAAAAAGTAGGAGAGGTTGATTATCGTATTCCCTCACAAGACGAGCTGTACGAAGATATTAAAAACTACGATGTTGTGCTTGTGGGGCTTGGTCTCAATATTGACCAAAAGGTTATTGACAATGGCGTCGCGCTCAAAGCTATTGCGACCGCGACGACAGGACTTGACCATATTGATGTGAAATATGCAGAAGAGAAAAAAGTGGATGTATTGAGCTTGCGGGGCGAGACAGAGTTTTTGAATACGATTACCGGCACTGCCGAACTCGCTTGCGGACTAATGATTGATTTATTGCGTTTTACTTCGCACGCTTTTGATTCAGTAAAAAAATATGAGTGGAATAGAAATGCATTTCGTGGACACAGTTTATACGGACAAACACTCGGCATCGTCGGCATGGGACGCCTCGGCACATGGATGGCGCGATATGGAAAAGCGTTTGGTATGACCGTGGTGTTTTATGATCCGCACATTGAAGAAAGTACTGTATCAGTAGAGGAATGTACAAAAGTTTCGTTTGACGAGCTATTAGAAAAGAGTGATGTTGTGTCTATTCACATTCACCTTCTTCCAGAGACCAAGCATTTGTTTAACAAAGATGCCTTGGCAAAAATGAAAGACTCCGCGTATCTCGTCAACACATCTCGCGGAAGCGTTGTAGACGAAGATGAGCTTTTGAAAAATCTCCAACAGAATAAACTCGCAGGCTACGCTACTGACGTACTTGCAGGGGAGCTTTCATTTGATAAAAGATTTAGCAATCACCCGCTTGTTGAGTACGCAAAGAAAAACCAAAACTGCATTATCGTCCCGCACATCGGAGGTATGACACATGAGTCTCGTCGAATGACGGATGTGTTTATGGCGGACAAGGTTCAAAAGTATTTTACGAAACAATAAAATGAGTCACGAACAAAAACAACCGAAAATTTTAGGTATTATCACCGCACGTGGTGGCTCTAAGGGTATTCCCGGAAAAAGCGTGAAGAAACTCGGCGACAAACCTCTCATTGCATACACTATAGATGTTGCAAAAAAAAGCACATTACTCACACATCTTATTGTTTCAACCGACAGTGAAGAAATAGCGTATGTATGTAAAGAGTATGGTGTGGATGTGCCTTTTATGCGTCCCAAAGAGCTTGCTGAAGACACGACACCGCATTTACCAGTTGTACAACACGCGGTTGATTTTATGGAAAAAAAAGAAAGTAGTATCTATGACAGCGTGGTGATATTGCAACCGACGTCGCCGTTTCGCACCGTAGACGATATTGATGCCACTGTACAAAAACTCATTGATGCCGATGCAGACAGTGCTGTTTCTATGTGTGAGATAGAGGGAGATGCACATCCGATGAAAATGAAAAAGATGGAAGGAGATAAGGTGTTGCCATATGTGATTGAAGAAACGACGACACTACGACAGGAATTACCGGTCGTGTACAAGCGTAATAGCGCGGTCTATGTCATCAAGCGTGACGTTGTGATGAAAGAAAACAGATTGTTTCTAGATGGTAAAATTGTCGGACACCTCGTTCCTAAAGAACGCTCACTGGACATTGATGTACCGCTTGACTGGATTGAAGCAGAGTACACACTCGGAGAATTAAAGAAAAAGGGGTATGAGTTCTAAGCAACGAATACAACAAACGCAACAAAAGACACTTTTTATTAGTATCTCCGCGCCTCTCATAATGCGAAATATGCTCATACTTCCAGGGAGCGTGTTAGAGCAACTCAAAAAACTTGATTTAAAAATTGTACTCCTCGTTCCCGAATCAGCATATGAAAAAATGCACGAAGACTTTGCGCACAACGGAGTAGTCGTCGAGCCGATAGAAGTGTTGTGGCGGACAAAACGACTTTCTAAAAAAATATATCGGTTCTTTGTTTCGTATCTCATTTTTGAAGAAGGCGCGCGTCTTTTTGCATGGCACGGTATTCGTCTTGATAAACCTGTCGCAGGGGGAAAGCGAGGAAAGTTTTTGTATCCTTTAAAATCCATAATCGCAAGTACATTTGGAAAAATAAAATGGATAAAGAGAAAGTTCACCCCATGGCTGGACAATGTAATACATCCCAACCGTTCATATAAAAAACTTTTTGAAAAATATAATCCAGACCTCGTCTTTCTACCAGACGTAATGAGTATTCAAGACGTGAAAGTGCTTCGCGAAGCCAAGCGACAAGGGGTGAAGACACTCGGTATGCCGGGGAGTTGGGATCACCTACCGAAACGTTTTGAACCACTACACACCGACAGATTGATGGTGTGGTCGGAGCAATTTAAAAGAGAAGCGGTTGATTTACAGGAGTATAAAGAAGAAGACGTATCTATCGTCGGTGTTCCGCAGTACGATATTTTTGCAGAGAGTAAATATATTCTTCCGCGAGAGAAGTTTTTGACGCAATTCGGACTTGATCCGAGTCGTAAGTTCGTATCTTTTTTTTCGGGTACACGGTATACACCTGACGACGGTGACATCGCGGATATGCTGGTTAACTTTTTACAAAAAAAACAACTGACGCACTCTACACAGCTTTTCATTCGTCCATACCCAGCAACAGAAAGTGACCATGCGAAGTTTGATGTCTTTAACGACACGAAAGACGTTTACATTGATTGGATAGAGCCAGAAAAAGTTTTTCCACATAAAGGAAATCGTTGGATTCCCACCATTAACTCACTCGTGCATCTAATGAATATTATGTATCACTCGGACGTAATCATTAACACGTATTCAAGTGTGAGTGTGGAGGCGGGGACGTTTTTGAAACCGATTATTAATATCAATTTTGACGGATACAAACAAAGACCGTTTCAACAAAGTATAAAAAGGTTTAAACATTTGTCGCACTATAAACCAGTTGTGGAGTATGGGGGAGTTCTCGTGGTAAACAATAAAGACGAATTTCTTGAAACGCTTAATACATTTTTGCAAAATCCTGATGCGAACAAAAAAGGGGTTACTAATTTGCGCGATAAGATGTGTTGGAAGATAGACGGGAAGGCGAGTGAGAGAATAACTAAGTGCATAATTGAGGAGTTATAGAAAACATGGACGAGGGCATAAAAAAACAACCAAAAATCTTAGGCATTATCACCGCACGTGGTAGCTCTAAAAGATTACCGCGAAAAAATATAAAAAACTTTTTAGGAAAGCCACTTTTGGTGTGGAGTATTGAAGTTGGAAAGGAAAGTGGAATGTTTGATAGATTTATTTTGAGCACCGATGACACAGAAATTGCAGACATTGGCAAAGCGCACGGCATTGATGTGCCGTTTATGCGCCCCGCACAACACGCACAAGATACATCAAAGTCATTTGATGTGGTGAAGCATGCCCACGAGTGGTTGCGAGATAATGATAATTTTGATGCCGACTATATCGTACTTTTAGAACCGACATCCCCCGGACGACAAGTGTATCACATTCAAGAAGTAGTAGAAAAAATGAGAGATAACACGATAGACTCACTTATGGGAATATCAAAACTTCCCGCACACCTTCATCCCCATAAGGTAGTGCGGACTCGTGAAAATGAAACTATTGTAAAGCACCACAGCAACAAGCTTATTCGCGAGTCTGAAATCCGGAATCAAGATTTCTCACCAGTACATTTTACCAACTCTGCAATCTATGCATTTAAACCAGCAAATTTCTATGCTCAAAATCCAAGTTTATGGGGGGACAGCGTGCATGGTTATATGATGGATGAAAAATATGCTATTGATATAGACACTCAAGAAGACTGGGATTTGGCAGAGTTGAAGATGCAAATACTTCTTGAAAAAAATAAGAAACAGTAGACTGCAAAATATTTGCCCGCCACAGTATTTTTTGCTAGAATATATGTATTATGTCAACTATAACTATTCCCAAAAAACTCGCAGGCAAAGACGACCTCATTGTGATTCCGAAGAGTGAATATGAGCTGATGAAGTCACAAATGTTTCCTGTGATATATATGAAAGGAAAAAAAGCAAAACATATTGATCTTAGGGTTACGAATGCTTTACGAGCATACCGTCAAAATAAAACAAAAAAGATAAAATCTCTCGCCGACCTTGGTTAGTATGAAGATTAGAACCACTTCATATTTTGACAGAAAGTATAGAAAACTATCTGTCGCTATAAAGAAAAAAGCCATAGCACGTGAAAAAATATTTATCACCAATCCTTTTGATTCTCGCCTTAAAACACACAAACTTCATGGAGAGAAAAAAGAGGAATGGTCATATTCGGTAGATTATCGTTACCGAATTTCTTTTATTTTTATAGAAGACAGCGAGATACTCTATACCAGTATTGGAACACACGATGAGGTGTATTAGTGCCCTTACACTTAAAGATAGGTAACTTGTAGAAAAAGAGCTGGTTATAATACACAGAGAGAGCATCGTCAGAATATGGCGGTGTATTTGTTGTAAAAAGGAGCTGAATATGTCAAAGCAAAAATCTATCACATTTGGGAAACTTGAAATTGGTGGTCCTCGCACAGTTATCATTGCGGAGATTGCCGATTCACACAACGGTAGTGTAAAAACTGCTAAGAAAATGGTTGATGAGATTGCTTGTGCAGGTGCCGACGTTGCGAAGTTTCAGTTGCACTTGCCCGATATTGAAATGGTGCCAAACTCAATCAATATGTGGGATGGAGATTTGTCAGAGATTCTTAAACGCAATCTTTTCACTATAGAAATGCACAAAGAGATGATGAAGTATTGTGAAAAGGTGGGAGTTGAGTATCTTTGTACACCATTTTGTCCAAGTGCGGTAGATATTTTGGAAGAAATTGGAGTTAAGGCATTCAAAACCGGCTCTGGTGAGCTCACAAATATTCCGATGCATCGTAAGCTTGCAAGAATTTCAGCTAGCACTGGAAAGGCGGTTATTGTTTCAACAGGGATGAGTGTTGTTGGAGAAATTGAAGATACGGTGCGTGTGTACAGAACCGAGGGTGCTCTGAAGAACTTGGTATTGATGAATTGTACTTCTGAATATCCTCCGACAGATTATCAAAATGCCAACCTTGGTTTTATCGGAAAATTAAAAGTACTTTACGGTGTTCATGTTGGACAGTCTGATCACACGATGGACAACTTCACCTGTTTTGGTGCGATGGCATATAGGCCAGCAGTTCTGGAAAAACACTTCACGCTTGACCGGACACAAGACGGACCCGACCACGCAATAGCACTTGAGCCAGAGCATCTCTGTGATCTTGTTGAGGGAGTACGTAAACTCGAGAATGCTTTTGGGTCTGAGCGTACCGTAACAGAAGAAGAAAAAAAAGTTCGCGGTTGGGCTCACCACAGTATTGTTACTGCGTGTGATATTGGAAAAAGAACAATACTTACTCCTGATAATCTTATTCCAAAACGACCAGGTTCAGGAATCCCTACACGGTTTATTGACCCTACGCATGATCATTCCAAACAGATTTTGGGAAGACGTGCCGCACACGATATCTCCCAAGACACAATTTTGACATGGGATATGATTCGTTGACATCAAATCAACCCCCTCACTCTTCAGAGTGAGGGGGTATTTTTGTTACAATAAAACAATAACTTTTCTATAAAAGAATAGTTATATATACTATATAAACAGGCATAAAATAGAAAGTATTTACAAAGTGAAAACAAAAAATAAAAAAAGAAAAATAGCGATTATCGCTGGCTCGCGTGGAGAGTATGGATATTTTCAGCCAGTTATGCGCGCAATTGAAAAGCATCCAGATTTAGACTACGGACTCATTGTGTCCAATATGCACGTTCTTGATAGATTCGGTTCGTCTGTGGAAGAAATCAAAAAAGATAAGTTCAAAATTGAAGCGTCTATACACAATACGTTTGACGGATACACACATCTTACGATGACAAAATCTTTGTCGGTGTTTATGTTGCAACTTCCTGAAATTTTAGAACAGATGGGAGCAGATATAGTCCTGCTCGGTGGTGACCGCGGAGAACAACTCATGTCGGCGATTGTCGGTGCACACCTCTACAAACCGGTTGCACATATTCAAGCTGGTGAAGTTTCCGGCAATATTGACGGTGTCTCCCGCCACGCGATTACTAAGTTTGCGCATATTCACTTTGCCGCGAACAAAGATGCAGCAGAGCGCTTACGAAAAATGGGAGAAGAAAAGTTTCGTATTAACAATGTTGGTGCACCACAGATTGATGACTTGGTGAACGGAAAGGTAACATCTAAAAAAGTCTTGTGTAAAAAGTTTAATCTTGACTCTAAGAGGAGAATTATACTTGTCGCACAACACAGCGTGACCGAAGATTTTGATCGTACGGAAGAACAGATGGAAAACACACTTCAAGCAGTAAAAGAATTTGACGCGCAAGCAGTCGTGATTATGAATAATTCTGACGCAGGGAGTACACTTTTGCGACGTGCGATTGAACGACACCGCTCTCCTGAAATGCAGGTACTCCCCAACATCCCTCGCGCCGATTACGCAGGACTTATGAACAGCGCTGATGTATTAGTAGGAAATTCTTCATCAGGAATACTTGAAGCGCCATCGTTTCAATTGCCGGCGGTAAACATCGGACGGAGAGAGTATGGACGATTACAAGGTATCAATGTGATTAATTCAAAAGAGACCAAGGCAGAAATCGTGAAAGCAATTAAAAAAGCATTGTCCAAAACGTTCAAGGACAAAATGAAAAGATGTGTGAATCCCTACGGCGACGGTAAGTCATCAAAGCGTATTATTGATATACTTGCAAATACACCCATTGATGAAAAACTACTTATTAAAAGACTTACGTACTAAAATATGACAAAAGATGAATTACAAAATAATAGCTTTGTCGTTAATATAAACAACTCAATCCAAGATGCGATGGGAGCTATTACCGATAATCAACGTGGCACAGTTGTAGTAGTAGGAGACGACCTCACCTTCCACGGCGTTGTGTCAGATGGCGACATCAGGCGGGCACTTTTAAAGGGTGCCACCCAGCTCACCCCGCTCTCCAAAATCATCAACATGTCAGCGCGCACCGTAACGGAGGCAGAAGCAAAAGAGGGAGTAGTTGACGAGATTTTTCAAAAAGACAATTCAGTCAATCTGTTGCCAGTAGTTAACGATAAAAACATACTTGTTGATGTCGCAGTGCGTAATCCAAGAGAACGAAAAGATATATAAAATACTTATGGCGGTGAAAAACAAAAAACAGAAGAGAAAAATATGTTTTGTGATAACGAGCTTTATTCATTACAGTAGGAATTTTCTCGTTCTTGAGGAGTTACAAAAGCGCAACGACGTTGAGTTGCACGTCATTGTTGCAGGTACCGCACTTCTATCAAAGTACTCCGCGCGCTCCCAGCATATACAAGGAATGCTCAAGAAAAAGGGTATCAAAAGAGTGTATGAAATATATTTTAATCTTGAAGGAGGT
>CAYZCN010000032.1:0-8317 GCA_964476975.1 uncultured Candidatus Saccharibacteria bacterium
ATACACTCTCCACCGACAGTACCTTGCAGATAATGGACAAACAAAACTCGTAGACATCACCACGCATCCCTCTCTCCTATCCGCACTTGAAGAAAAAATCGCCGCACGTCCCTACCCCGGTCTTAACATAGATAATCTTCCCTTCTTTGCAGTCATTGCGACCCAAGCAGTCGGCCAAACACTCATACACGATTGGGTATACGAAAAGCGCGCTATTTATTACACAGAGTTAGACAAACTTGGTGCCAACACTCTCCTCGCCGACCAACACCGTATATTTGTTACCGGCCCCACACCGCTCAAAGCTACAGAACTTGTCTGTCCTCCTGCACTCCGTCCTGCAACAATTATTCTTATCGGCATGCTCGCCGCGCGCGGTACATCCGTCCTACACAATGTCTATAGTATCAACCGTGGCTACGAAGACCTCGTCACCCGCCTCAACACCCTCGGCGCCCGCATACGATTTAAATAACACCCAAATGTCCAACACCAAATAGTGACCAAAACCTTGCGATACATCGCAAGGTTTTAAGTAAATTATAGTAGACAAGATTCTGGTGGGTATTTTTGATATGCTTATGGTATATGCGCATTATTAATGTCATTCCCCTCACACGAAACATAGTAGGAAAAGAGACACTCTCGTATTTTTCAGCACGGGACATTCCTACGGGCTCAATTGTAGATATTCCTCTTCGTAAAAAATATGTACGCGCTCTTGTTGTTTCATCAGAAAATGTTTCAAAAGCAAAATCAAAAATAAAACAAGCTGATTTTGCAATGAGAAAAATAGAAGCACAAAAGCCACTTTCTATCATTTCACACCACTGTGTTAACGCAGCAATAAAAACTGCGAAATATTTTGCACAAAATACAGGTAGCGTGCTTTACAACACTATACCTACCGCTATTTTAGAAGACGCCGAATTAACACAAACGAAAATATCAAAAAAGCAAAAAGCAAAAGAAGTACTACATGAAAAGGTGGTACTTCAGTCTCCAAAGAAAGAACGTTTTGAAACCTACAAAAGCTTTATCAGAGAAGAGTTCGCACGAAATGCGTCAGTGTATGTGTGTGTACCCACAGTCGTAGAGACACAATACGCATGCGAACAACTCCAAAAAGGCATAGAACATCACACGTTCCTCCTCCACGGTTCGCTCTCAAAAAAAGAAAAGCAAAAACGGTGGAAAGAAGCGGTTCACTCAAAACATCCCGTGCTTATTATCACCACTCCACGCTTCCTTTCGCTTCCACGAAATGACATACAAACAATAATACTAGAGCAAGAAAATAGCTCCGCATACAAAACACTCTCGCGACCATATTACGACCAACGTATCTTTGCAGAGTTTCTTGCACGAGAGTGTGGTGCGCGGATTGTCTTTGCTGGACTTCCACTACGCATAGAAACACTCTGGCGATTTAAACAGGGCGAGCTTGAAGATTTTGTACCACTCAATCTACGCGCACCTGAATCAAAAATACAAAATACTGTAATTGATATGCGTGAAAAAAAAGAAACACCTGAAGAAACAACAAAGAAAAAAGTATTTCGCATACTCCATCCTCAAATTATCAAAATACTCAAAGGATTAACAAAAAGCAAGGGGCGTGTATTTCTTTATACTACACGACGCGGACTTTCTTCAACCACTGTATGTAACGACTGCGGAGACGTCGTTATATGTGAAATATGTAATGCGCCTGTTGTACTTCATAAAAGCTCAAAAGAAAACATTTTTACGTGTCATGTCTGCGGTACGTCACGAAGTGCAAAAGAATGTTGTAAAACATGTACCGGATGGAGACTCATTTCTCTCGGTATCGGGACAGAGCGTCTCTATGACGAAGTACGAAAATATATCTCAAAAGAAAATATTTTTACCATTGACCGAGACACTACAACCACACAAAAACAAGCACAGAAGGTCGCAGGAAAATTTTATAAAACTGACGGCGGAGTGCTTATCGGGACCGAAATGGCTCTCCGTTTCATACAAGAACCCGTAGAGCACACGGTGGTGGTCTCTATCGATTCCCTCCTCCTCTTACCAGAATGGAAAATAGGTGAAAGATTGTTCGCAATACTTCTTACAATCAAACACACCGCAACAAAAACTTTTTTTATCCAGACACGTAAACCCACCTACCCTGTCTTGGAATACGTACAACGTGGTTCATTTAATGAGTTTTATAAAGAAGAAATAGACGCACGCAAAGCATTTAACTATCCACCATTCTCAGTACTTATAAAAATATCCGTCGCCGGAAGTTTGGAACGAGTAACAAACGAAATGGAAAAACTAGAAATACTGCTTGAAGAGTATGCATTTCACGCATATCGTCCTGCTACCGCGATAAAAGGGGGGTATATTCTCCACGGACTAATACGTCTCCCAAAAGACAAGTGGCCTAACGACCAATTGCTCACTTTTTTACGAACACTACCGCCTCATTTTAACGTAGTGGTAGATCCAGATAGTTTGTTTTAATTTACTGTTAATGTAGTACAATCAAAATTATGGTCACTATCATACAAAAAGGAGATAAGGTATTACGGAAGGTGTCAGACGAGGTACCAAAAAACGACATTGCAAAGCCAAAAATACAGAACCTTATCAAAACAATGAAGAAAACCCTCGCCAAGGAAAATGATGGCGTTGGTCTCGCAGCACCTCAAATCGGCATATCACTTCGTATCTTTATTGTTTCTGGAAAAATATTTGTAGACTACGAAAGTGAAACAAAAGAAATCCCGCAAGATCTTGCTTTTATCAACCCACGTATAGTCAAAAGCTCACGAAAAACAGAAACATTAGATGAAGGATGTCTCTCCGTCCGCCCATGGTATGGCAAAGTAAAACGCTCAGAAAAAATCACCGTACGTGCATACAACGAAAAAGGAGAAATATTTGAACGTGGTGCAAGTGGAGTTCTTGCACAAATCTTCCAACACGAAATAGACCACCTCAACGGCATTCTTTTTACCGACACCGCGACAGACCTCCGAGAAATGCCAGAAAACCCTAACGAGCATAATTTGTAATATTGACATATTAAATATCATATGTTATCTTAATTTAAGGTAAGGAATCTCGAGAGGAGCGTGGAAAATGCACATATACAAACTTTTTGGATTGTTTTTGTTTTTTGTGTTTTGTCTGCTAATATTTTCTTCAGGTATATTTTTATATTCTGATGCACTTTATTATCAAGAACAAAAACCTATAATACATCAAATTGAACACGATGAAATGAATTGGAGAGATTAAACATAAACTAATCGTTTGCATTAAAAATACTTTTAGTAGATATGTTTTGTACACCAAAACCGCCCTAAACAACGGAGCGGTTTTTTTCTTTTTCTTTATTAATTATCCCTTTAAATTTTTAAATATTTAAACCCTTAAATCTCTTTTAACGCACTTCCCAACCCTTCTTTGCTACTGCTTTATTTACGTTTTCCATAAACCCATTCACTTCTTCATCAGTAAGTGTTTTTTCATAAGATTGAAACACGAGCCGATACGCATACGACACTTTATCGTCTTTTTTATACTCATCAAAAAGCTTAATGTTCATCAACAAGTCCCCTGCTGACTGTTCAATTTCAGAACACACATTTTCTACAGATAAATCATTAGGGACCCAAAGAGCAATATCGCGAAGCGCAAACGGATACAATGAAAATGATTTATACACCACCGTATCTTTTTTCAACTTGTCTATTTCATATTCAACAGGAGGTGGAAGTTTTTTCACTATCTCATCAAAATTGATTTCAAAAATATTTCCCTCAACATCACTTGGGAGTTCAACTCCCAAGTGCGAAGAAAGTTCTAATAATAACTCTTTATAATTTTCTAGATTCTCCACAGCTATCCCTAGTGAAGTATGCTCTCCGTACTTTCCAAACACCTTCCCAACCTCAAAAATTCTTACCTCCTCAACCCCAAGGAGCTCTCTATTTTTAATGTTTAGTTTCATACTCGCAGTAAGTCCACTTTCAAGACTTGCACGCAGATGATCCTTGTCAGACGCAAGTGAATTTAAAAGCGCAATCTCTCCCCTGTCTACAAGTGAATAAGTATACACTTCAGAAAATCCACGCCCCGAAAGAAAGCGACGCACTTTTTCAGCATAAAAAAATGTTTTATGCACAGCCGGATTTTTACCAAGGTCATCAAGTTGCTTAGACTCAATATGAATATACCCATACACACGTCCTATTTCCTCAATCAAATCTATTGGCATTCTAATATCTCCTCGCTCAAACGGTACTGTAACAACGTATCTTTTACCATCGTCAAAAAATCGTCGGTACCCAACAACAGTATTGAAATCAGAACTCTCTTTAAGTTCTTCATTCACCACAACACCACGACTCTCTTTTCCGGAAGCATGTATGACCTTTCCATCTCCAAGATATATTCCGCAATGACTTACACCTTCTGGAACCTCAATGCCTTGTATAAAGTCTTTACTTTCATAATGAGTTGTTTTTTTATTATTTCCGACAGAAAATACGACATCTCCTGCGCGCAAGTCTTTTTCCTTTATTTCCGCTCCATAAACATACTGGTCTACACTCATTCGTGGAAGCCAAACACCATTTTGCGCAAAAACATATGCAACAAACGATGAGCAGTCAAACGTATTCGGTGCATCTTTCGTCACGCTCGCGCCAAATGTATACGATACACCTTCAAATGTTTGTGCGAGTGCACATATATCTTTCTGTGGTTCCACATATTCGTAATCAAAATAAAGGCGGTCAAGTATACTTTTTATCTGTATATCAGAAATCTCCGTACCGAGCACATTATTTACTTCACCTAACGAAACTCCTGCTTTGTATGGATTTTGTTTATGTGGAAATACATCAACGTATCCTTCCACCATACCTCCAGCAATTTTCTGAATAAGCGCAACTACTTCAGTTACTCCAAATGGTGGTAGTAAAACTGACGGCTCATTTTCAAATCGTGCAGATGCGTCTGTGCGAAGTTTTAACTGTCGTGCAGTTTTACGCACATGCACAGGGTCAAAGTTAGCGGACTCAATAATAATATTTTTCGTATTCTTGGTAATTTCAGACGACGCCCCACCTTTTACTCCTGCGATACCAATAGCACCACCGCCATTTCCATCAGTAATTAAAAGATTATTTTTTCCTACCTCATATTCCTCACCGTCAAGTGCCTTAATACTCTCCCCGTCTCTACCTAAACGCACAGTGATGTTATACGCACCATCTATCTGTTGCAACGTATCTCTATCAAATGCATGGAGCGGTTGACCAATGTTAAACATGACAAAATTTGTCGCATCAACAATGTTATTAATTGTCTTCTGCCCAATAGACTCTAAATATTTTACTAACCACTCTGGTGAATCCCCCACTTCTACTCCCTCAATAACAGCAGAGCAAAATCTGCGACACAGTTTTGAGTCTTCAACAGTAACATCCAAAATATTAGAGTCATTCCACCCAGAAATCCATTTAGGAGTCGAGCTCCCAAGTGGGTCGTTTGTGATGGGTATATCAAGAAGTGAAGAAATTTCTTTTGCAATGCCACGATGAGACAAGCAGTCATGAGCTCTATTGGGTAGCACATCTATATCTAAAACAGTATCGTTTCCATTTTCCTTGATTGACTCAACCTCAAAAGCACCGAACGTCAAAGTATCCCCCAACTCATGTGCGGATGGTAATTTTTCATCAAAAAAACTCTGTAGCCACGAATAAGAAACAATCATACATCTAAAATTGATTTATAAACCTCAAATCCCCACTCGCAAAAAGCCGTGCATCATCAATACCGTACTTCAACATACCAAGCCGTTCCAGTCCTACACCAAATGCAAACCCTTGATACACTTTCGGATTTATACCAGCGCCAGCGAGCACTTTTGGGTGCACCATACCAGCGCCAAGTAGTTCAATCCATCCAGTTTGTTTACAAAGAGAACAGCCTGCAGAAAGACCGTTGTTACTGCACTTAAAACACGACACATCCACTTCAACACCTGGTTCAACAAACGGGAAGAAGCTCGGACGAAACCGCACTGAAACTTCTTTCCCCATCAACGTACTGATGAAGGTCTGCAACACACCCTTTAAATGCCCGAGTGTAATATCAGTATCAATCGCAAGTCCTTCAATCTGATAAAATTGCGCTTCATGAGTTCTGTCGGTCGCTTCATTACGAAACACCTTACCAGGCACAATAACACGCAACGGTGGTTTATGTGTCTCCATATAACGAATCTGTACAGGTGACGTATGTGTGCGAAGTACTTTTTTTTCTGTTCCAGCGACAAAGAACGTGTCTTGCATATCTCTCGCAGGATGGTCTTTTGGTACGTTTAAGAGGTCAAAATTATATCGTTCAGACTCAATCTCTGGACCTTCCGCAAGGTCAAATCCCATGTCGTGAAAAATAGCGTGCGCATCACGGATAAGTGTCGTTAGTGGGTGAATATGTATTTTATCGTTCATTTTTTGCATTATATAAGAATTATATAAGATATATAAGATATAACAAATAGAATAGAGAGTTATAAAATACCAAACAATTTCACCACCCCATACGCAACAGCGACGTGAAAAACAATATTTCCCAAAAGAAGTGCGGGGAGTATATGGATGAGACGATATTTCATAAATCCAAGTGGGATAACAATAAGCTCATTTGGTAGAGGTACTAGAGACGCATAGAAAAAAAGTACAACGACAGGACCCCAGTAATGCCTTTCACGAAGTGCATCGAGTCGTTTAACTAATGTTACATTTTCAACATTTCGCGCAATATCTCTACCCATAAATCCAAGAAAGAATCCGAGAACATCAGCAATAGTTATGCCAAGTATTATGACAAACACCGTAATCCAAAACGAAAGTCCTACTTCCAAAAAAAGAGGTACGAACGAAATAACTGAAACAGGGACGAATGTATTAAAACCGCTCAAAAACGAAAGGATAAAAACACCAAAGTAGTGGTACTCCGCGACAAGTATCAAAATCCATGCACTTTCTTGAGAGGTTTTTGCCAACCAAAATGCGAATACAAACAAACCTAAAACAAAAACAAAACGAAGGATAAATTTTTGATATTGTATCATTATTTTTATGTATCCAAAGAACCTATAATATCTTCAATCTCTCCATGCAAAATTCCTTCAATGTTATGCCATGACTTCTTAATACGATGGTCAGTAACACGATCCTGCGGAACATTATATGTCCGTATTTTTTCAGAACGGTCTGCGGTTCCAATTTGTTCTTTTCGTTCAGAGGAAAGCGAAGACGCGTCTTTCTCAAGCTGCAGTGCTTCAAGTTTCGCAGAGAGAATACTCATTGCTTTTTCACGGTTTTTAAGCTGACTTCGCTCCGATGTGCATCGCACATCTATACCTGTCGGAATATGCACGAGACGAACCGCAGTTTCAACTTTATTGACGTTTTGCCCACCAGCTCCTCCTGAACGAGAAAACTCAACCTCCAAATCTGCAGGATTAATTTCAACCTTAGTCTTTTTCCGTATCGGCAAAATAGCCACAGATGCAGTTGAAGTATGAATCCTCTCTGCCTTTTCAGTCTTTGGAATACGTTGAATACGATGAACCCCTGTTTCAAAGCGAAGTTTTTTAAACACGTCTTTTCCAGAGATTTCAAAAGATGCTTCCTTATATCCCCCAAGAGACGCGCGTGACTCATGTATGGTGCGCCACTGCCACTTTTTGCTTTCAGTAAAGTGTTGATACATCTCTGCAAGCTCTTCCGCAAAGAGTGCTGCTTCTTCTCCCCCTGCGCCAGCACGAACCTCCAGCACAATTTCATTAGGCATTTTCTCCTCTTCTTCTTCGCTTTTTATTATTTGTTCCATCTGTTCCCACACCGCTTTCTTTTGTTCAGAAATAGTATTTTTTTCTTCTTCTGCAAGCTCTTTCATCTCTGGATCGCCAGACATTTCTTCTAACTCCACTTCCTTACTCAAAAGACGCTCATATTCGGTTACGAGAAAGTTCGTCTTATGATTTTTTTTATATTTTTCTATGTCTTCCATAATATAAGTATACGGCAAATATAAAACAAAAACATGCCCACCAAAAAGGGTGACACGTTTTTAATATTTATATATTAAGTTATTTTTTTCCTTTGGGAGTTTTCTTTTTTGTTGCCGCTGCTCGTCGTGCCTTAAATTTCTCTACGCGTCCTGCAGTATCAATCACTTTTGTGCTTCCTGTGTAGAATGGATGACACTCATTACATACCTCAACTTCTATTTTTTCAATAGTTGAACCCAC
>CAYZCN010000033.1:0-8185 GCA_964476975.1 uncultured Candidatus Saccharibacteria bacterium
GGTTTGTTCTGTAGGAAAACGTGTACAAGAGGTCGCACGAGAAGTGGGATTTTCTGAAGATTTTGTTGAAGAGATTCCTTCACTTTCTGAGGAAGTGATTGGTGCAAAGGCGACAAAACTTAGTCGTATTAAGACACTTGAAGCTTCGAGGATTCTTGCTGAAGATGAGGATTGGAGGGTGCGATATGCTGTTGCAAGAAACACCAACACATCTCAAGAGATTCTCGCACAACTTGCTGAAGATGAGAGTTGGAAGGTGCGATGTGCTGTTGCCAGAAACACCAATACCCCACAAAATATTCTCACGAAACTTGTGGAAGATGAGAATTTGAATGTGCGACGTGCTGTTGCAAGAAACACCAACATTTCCAAGGAGACTCTCGCGAAACTTGCTGAAGATGAGGATTGGTATGTGCGATACATTGTTGCAAGAAACACCAACACTTCCAAGAATATTCTCACACAACTTGCAGGAGATGAGGATTGGGGGGTACGATGTGCTGTTGCAAGAAACACTAATACCCCACAAAATATTCTAACGAAACTTTCGGAAGATAAGGATTTGGATGTGCGACGTTCTGTTGCAAGAAACACTAATACCCCACAAAATATTCTTACGAAACTTGCGGAAGATGAGAGTTGGATGGTGCGATGTGCGGCACAGCGTCATCTCAACACACCATCTAACTCTATCTGAAGCTATGTAATTTGTTCTTTGTTTTTTAAATCCCCCGAATTTCGCTTGCGAAATTCGGGGGTTTTTACTACCTACACCACTTATATCGTTATTTTGATGAAGTCAAAATACACAAAGTAGGGCGATATGAAAGGTAGTGGGAGGTGTTTTATCCACAGTTTTGGCTAATTATCACAACAGAATGCTTGCGTTATGGTAGAGTGTGATGTAGGGGGTTGACAAAATAATCCCATTTGTATATACTCATTTGCATATTTTCAAATCCGAACGATTGAGTTACAGAGGCTATTCTCCTATTATAAACCGCGCTATATATCATATGTGGTGCGTATACATTGGCCTATTTTCATAATTAAAAATAAATAAACATATTCCACACACAAAACCCTCGGCGTAAAAACTAGGGTCGTGTTTTCTTTTGAGTTAAAGAGTTCGTAAGACTTATCAGCGTATAAATTATTCTATTATATGTCGTCCACTAAAACAAAACATAAAAACGCACACCGTGAGAAAAAATATTTCTCACGATTCAAGGAACCACTTGTTTCTTTACCTGACCTTGTAGAGCCACAACTCAATTCTTTCAAGGAGTTTATAGAAGACGGATTGAAAGAAATTTTTCAAGAGTTTTCTCCTATTAAAGACTATTCAGAAAAGAAATTTGAACTTGAGTTTTCTAGTTTTGAAATCGGAGAACCAAAATTTAACGAATACTACGCAAAAGAAAAAATGCTTTCATACGACGCGCCACTTCGTGCGACAATTACGCTTAAAAATCTCACGACAAAATCTTCTAAAAAACAAGAAATATTTTTGACCGATTTCCCGATAATGACCGACCACGGAACATTCATCATCAATGGTATTGAACGTGTCATCGTCGCCCAGCTCGCACGATCATTTGGTGTATTTTTCAATGTACAAGAATCAAAAGGAAAGCGATACTTTGGCGCAAAAATCATTCCGTCACGCGGTGCATGGATTGAGCTCGAAAGTGACGCAGACGGCGCACTTTATGTACGTATTGACCGTAAACGAAAATTCCCCGTCACCTCACTATTGCGTATTTTAGGTGCACACTTTGACCGTGATATGTTTTCACTTTTTGCTAACAACCCTCATGCAAAAAGCGTCATCACCGCATCTCTTGAGAAAGACACTGCAGAGACAGTTGATGATGCATATATTGAAATCCACAAAAAATTACGAGAAGGAGACCCTGCAACAGTAGACAATGCAAAAGAATTCATAGATTCAATTTTTAGTTCAGAGCGATACGACCTTTCCAAGGTAGGACGTTATCGTTTCAATCACCGTTTTGGACACGTGGTGAACGACAGCGAGTTAGAAAAACGAACAATATCACTTGATGATGTGGTCACAATCGTTTCAAACATCATTACGCTCAACAACACACCAAACGCAGAGCCTGATGACATTGACCATCTCGGATTCAGACGAGTGCGTTACGTTGGTGAAATGCTTGCACAGAAAATGCGTGTCGGTATGTCACGAATGAAACGAAACATTCAAGACCGAATGTCCACCGTAGACACCGAAACATCTCTTCCTATGCAGTTCATAAACCCACGACCGCTTCAGGCGAGTGTAAAAGAGTTTTACACTACCAACCAGCTCTCACAGTTTATGACACAGCAAAACATTCTTTCTGAAATTGAAAACCTGCGTATCCTCTCCGCACTTGGCCCCGGTGGTCTTACCCGTGAACGTGCAGGTTATGAGGTGCGTGACGTACACCGTTCTCACTACGGACGACTTTGCCCTATTCATACACCAGAAGGTCCTAATATCGGGCTTATCTTGCGTCTTGCGACGTACGCGCGCATTAATGAATTCGGAATGATTGAAACACCGTACGCAAAGGTAGAAAAAGGAAAAGTAACTGACGAAATTAAATATTTAAATGCACATGAAGAAGAAAACTATACAATCGCACACGCCGCAACTCCATGCGACGACAAAAACGTTTTCAAAGCCGACAATATTGAGGTACGTCTGAAGGGTGAACCATCTCTTGTTAATAAAAAAGAAGTGGACTTTGTTGACGTTGCTCCTAACCAAATATTTTCGGTAGCAACATCAATGATTCCCTTTGTTGAACACGATGACGCCAATCGCGCACTAATGGGTTCAAACATGCAAAAACAAGCGACGCCGTGTATTATTCCTGACGCACCGCTTGTGGCAACAGGTATTGAAGAGTTAGCAGCAAAAGACACTGGCCGAGTACTTTTTGCAAAAGAAGCAGGAGAAGTGACATATGTTGACGCACAGAAAATTATCATTACTGACAAAAAAAACAAAAAACACGAATACACACTCGTTCTCTTTTCTCGTACTAACGATTTTTCAATGTTTCACCAGCGACCAACGGTTTCTGTTGGCGATAAGGTAAAAAAGGGCGATTTACTCGCAGATACGTCATCAAGTGATAAGGGGCAAATGGCACTCGGACAAAACGTACGCGTTGCCTTTATGTCATGGTCAGGAGCCAACTACGAAGATGCAATTATTCTCTCCGAACGACTCGTAAAGAAAAGCAAGTTCACCAGTATTCACATCGAAGAGTTTGTAGTAAATGTCCGCGACACAAAGCTTGGTCCAGAAGTTACTACCCACGATATTCCAAACGTAGGAGAAGTTAAACTTAAAAATCTTGATGAAGAAGGTGTGGTATACATCGGCGCCGAAGTTCGTTCAGGGGACATTCTTGTAGGAAAGGTTACGCCAAAAGGTGAAACACAACTTACTCCCGAAGAGCGACTTATGCGTTCTATTTTTGGAGAAAAAGCAAAAGATGTCAAAGATACATCTCTCCGACTTGAAGGAGGAAAACAGGGACGTGTCATTGGTGTGAAAACATTTACCCGTGAAAATGGCGATACACTTGACTCCGGAATTATAAAACGAATCTACATTACTGTTGCACAACTTCGCGCAGTATCAGTGGGCGACAAACTTGCGGGACGTCACGGCAACAAAGGGGTGATTTCTAAAATTCTTCCCGAAGAAGATATGCCCTACACCAAAGAGGGTGACCCTATTGACGTTATCCTAACACCACTTGGCGTTCCGTCTCGTATGAACCTCGGACAGATTTTAGAGCTTCATCTCGGTCTCGCCGCACATACACTGGACTACCAAGCGATTGTACCCGCTTTTTCTGGTGCATTAAATAGAGAAATTAAAGAAGAGCTTACGAAAGCAGGCTTTGATAAAACAGGAAAAATGAAACTCAATGACGGACGTACCGGCAAGGAGTTTGAACAAGATATTGCGGTCGGATATATGTATATTATGAAGCTCCATCACATGGTTGAAGACAAAATCCATATGCGCTCCATTGGTCCATACTCACTTATTACCCAACAACCTCTCGGTGGAAAGGCACAGCGTGGTGGACAACGATTTGGAGAAATGGAAGTCTGGGCACTTCTTGGTTACGGTGCCGCTTACACATTACGCGAAATGCTCACGATTAAATCTGACGATATTCTCGGACGCGCTGCGACGTTTGATGCAATCATTAAAGGAGAAAAGATACGAAGCCCACACACACCTGCATCGTTTAATGTGTTACTCAACAACCTACGTGGACTCGCACTTGATGTACGTTTAGAAAAAAACAAGGAGGAAAAATAAAAATCTAACACTCAATAAAACCATGTCTATAAAAAAACCATCATTTGACACATCACACTTTGACAATATCTCTTTGAAGATAGCATCTCCAGAGCGGATTTTGGAGTGGTCATGTGGCGAGGTCACCAAGCCAGAAACAATCAACTATCGTACACAACGTGCAGAGAAAAGCGGACTTTTTGATGAGAAGATTTTTGGTCCAGAAAAAGACTACGAATGTTACTGTAGCAAGTACAGAGGTATTAGATATAAGGGAATTGTGTGTGAAAAATGTGGTGTTGAAATAACACGTTCTGTTGTTCGACGAGAACGAATGGGGCACATTGAACTTTCAACACCCGTTTCTCATATCTGGTTTTTGCGCAACATCCCGTCACGGATTTCACTTATCCTCGGCATCTCTGCTGCGGATGTAGAGAAGGTTATATATTTTGCCGGATACATCATCACGACCGTACACCAAGAAGAAAAACAAAAGGTATTGAAAGATCTTGACGCAGAGTATCGTTCCAAAACAAAAACCGCAAAAGATCAAAAAACAAAAACAAAATTAAAAGAACTTTTTGTAACAGCCAAAAAAGAACTAGAAACAATCGCTGTTGGTAAGGTGGTTGACGAAATGACCTATCACAACTACGTAGTTAAATATAGTGGTTTATTTGAAGCAGAAATCGGTGCGGAGGCAGTATACAATCTTTTTACTGGTCTTGACCTTACGGAGTTGAAGGGTGAACTTGAAGCACGACTATTAGAAGCCGGCGCAATAGAGCGCGCAAAGCTCCACAAACGACTAAGTCTTATTCGATCTATGGTTACCTCTGGTGTCCGCCCCGAGTGGATGTTTCTTATACGTATTCCAGTATTACCACCAGCACTTCGTCCAATGGTTGCACTTGAAGGAGGGCGACACGCAACAAGTGACGTGAATGACCTCTATCGACGGGTTATTAACCGAAACAATCGTTTGAAAAAACTAAAAGAAATCCACGCACCCGATGTTATTTTGCGTAATGAAAAAAGAATTCTACAAGAAGCCGTAGACGCACTTTTGGATAACTCAATTCGTCACGGTAATACACTTTTCTCTGCAATGAGCCAGTCACGCCGTCGTCCACTTAAATCTCTCTCAGACTATCTCAAGGGTAAGCAGGGGTACTTCCGACAAAACTTACTTGGTAAGCGTGTTGACTACTCTGGACGTTCGGTTATTGTTATCGGTCCCGAGTTACAGCTTGACCAATGTGGTTTACCGAAACATATGGCATTGGAGCTTTTCCGTCCATTTATTATTGCGCAACTCCTAGAAAAAGAACTCGCTTACAATATTCGTGGAGCGGGACGTCTCATTGACGACGGTGTTCCTGAAGTATGGGCAATTCTTGAAAATGTCATTGCCGACAAACACGTTCTCCTTAACCGCGCACCAACACTTCACCGCCAAGGTATCCAAGCATTTCGACCTGTGCTTATTGAAGGAAATGCAATCCAAATTCACCCACTGGTGTGTCCAGCATTTAACGCCGACTTCGATGGTGACCAAATGGCAGTACATGTTCCGCTTTCAGAAGAAGCACAAGCAGAAGCACGCGAAATTATGTCTGCAAACAAAAACGTATTAAAACCCGGAAACGGTGATCCAGTCATTTCTACAAAAATGCTTGATGTCGTACTGGGTTGTTTCTGGATGACCAAACTTGTCCCTGGAGAAAAAGGTGAAGGAAAGTTCTTTCCAACACCAAACAATGCGATAACCTCGTACGACTTTGGTGAAGCGAGTTTCAGAGCACAAATAAAAGTGTTACCAACAGATAGTAAAAAGTACGCCGAGTTTAATGGTGAAGTATTTGAGACATCTATTGGACGACTTATGTTCAACAGTATTTTGCCGAGCGACTATCCATTCATTAACTATGAAATTACCAACAAGACAATGTTGTCTATAGTAGACGACCTTATCAAGCAGTATGGATTGGAACGCGTAACAGATATTGTCAACAAGATTAAGACATTCGGTTTCAGATATGTTACACGCTCTGGTATTACGTGGAGCATTGACGATATTAAAGTGCCTGAAATTAAAAAAGAAATTATTGAAGAAGCAACAAAAAAATCTAATGAAGTGCGTGAACACTTTGACGAAGGACTTCTCTCTATTGATGAACGCCGAAGAAAAAACATAGAAATCTGGCAAGAAGCAAAAAACAAAATTGAAGAACGTCTTCCCGAAACACTTGACCCTAATGGACCGGTCTATGACATGCTTCACTCTGGCGCGCGTGGTTCTATTGGGCAAATTACACAGATGGCAGGAATGAAGGGGCTTATTACGAGTCCAAAAGGAGACATTATTGAGTTTCCTATTATCGCATCAATGAAAGAAGGATTGACGCCGATTGAATACTTCACGACCACACACGGCTCGCGTAAGGGGCTCGCCGACACTGCGCTGAACACGGCGCGTGCAGGATACCTCACTAGACGACTCTTTGATGTTGCACAAGACGCAATTATTATTGAAAAGAAATGTAACACAAAAGAAGGTATTACTATTGAAAAAGTAACGGCGTCCGGTATAGAGATTTCACTTGCAAAAAACATTAAAGGACGATATCTCACTGCTCCTGTAATGGATACAAAAGGCAAAGAGTTGTTCAAGAAAGGACATTTTATTGATGCAGACGATGCTAAGACAATAGAGGAAGCGGGAACTGAATCAGTTGAAGTGCGCTCCCCAATGGTATGTAAAAGTTTGCGCGGTATTTGTCAGTATTGTTACGGTATGGACTTGACGACCAACCAGCTTGTCGCAGTGGGAGAGGCTGTCGGCACCATCGCCGCACAAGCTATCGGAGAGCCTGGTACACAGCTTACTATGAGAACATTTCACTCTGGAGGAACCGCAACAGTCGGCGGCGACATCACCCAAGGACTTCCTCGTGTTGAAGAGGTGTTTGAACGTCGTGTACCAAAAAACGCTGCGCAAATAGCACGAGTTTCTGGTACTGTATCTGATATTATTAAAGAAGGAAAAGAAAAGACAATCATATTACTTCCTGACACTAAAGAAGCAGGAAAGAAGAAAAAGAATACTGAATATCCTGTACACTTCAGGAGACTCTTAAAAGTAAAAATAGGGGACAAAGTAGAAAGGGGAGATTTACTTACAGATGGTTCTGTTGAGATTCCTGCACTGTTTGAGTATGCAAGTAAAGAGCGTGCGCAAAATTATATCATTAGTGAAATTAACAAGATTTATGAATTACAAGGTGCATCTATTTCCCGAAAACACATTGAAGTAATTATTAAACAAATGTTTGCACGACGAAAGATTAAAGACGTAGGAGACACACACTTTACCGTAGGGGATGTTGTAGAAGACAGCGAACTAGAGATAGTGAACACAGCAACAAAAGAAACAGGAGGCGCACCAGCTGTCGCAGACCAGCTTGTACTCGGTATTTCCGAAGTCTCACTCACAAGAAAAAGTTTTCTTTCAGCAGCATCTTTCCAACATACAACAAAAATACTTATCAATGCGTCTTTGAAGGGAAGCGTAGATTATCTCACAGGACTCAAAGAAAACGTCATCATCGGACGCCTCATTCCTGCAGGAACTGGCTTTGAAGGTAGTCCAAAATCAGATATCATCAAAGAAATTAGAGGAGATTCTAACGAAGAAACGCAAGACTAATAAAAATCTCCCACCAAACACTCTTCGAGTGTTTGGTGGGAGATAAAGTAAGAAACCACCCGATTGAACGGGTGGTTTAAGATTTCGAGCGCTGACGGCACTATATCGCCGATATTTGCGCTATTATTTTCGTT
>CAYZCN010000034.1:0-7793 GCA_964476975.1 uncultured Candidatus Saccharibacteria bacterium
CGGACATATGTATATTTAAAAAATTAGTGATAATAGTCTAATCGTACACGAATTAGACACAGAGATAAAGTGTTAAGTAACCCACATCTATAACGACCTGTGGGTATTTATAGATGTTGTGTTGTGGTTTTTGATGAGTAAAATTATATATAAAAAACAGTCCCGTGAGGGACTGTTTTGTATTACTATTTATCTTTCGTTACTTCTTACTTTTTTTACAAAAAAACCCAACGCACAAATGCGTTGGGAGATATTAAGGACGGTTAGAGAGAAGTATCTGTATTCCCTTAACAATAAAACTTACACCTAAACAAAGCAGTACGATTCCAGCGCCTATTTCGGCAAATACCCACAACATAATAGTTGTAATGCCTACAGACAATTTAAAAAGTGTTTTATCATCATGTCGTTCAAACTCTGCTATGTGAAGCATACGCAAAACAGGAAAGAAAAAAATAAGTGACATAAGAATAAACACTTCCCATCCGATGAAAACTACCAAATAAACTTCTAACAATATAAACACTACTGCACGAAAAGGTAGGTAATAAAATCGATCACTGTACAAAAAACAAACTCCTTATTTATATACTTTTCTATCTGAAAGTATACATGACAAAAATTTATATGCAATATTCTACACATAAGCCACAGGAAAATTCCTGTGGTAAAAAATACGTTTATCCGTGACGAAATTCCATTACGTCGCCGTCTTTGACAATATATTCTTTCCCTTCCATACGAAGAAGTCCTTTATCGCGAGCGTTTGCAAGTGAACCAGTTTCCAAGAGTGTGTCATAGGCGACGACTTCTGCTTTGATAAACTTGTCGTTGAAATCGGAGTGAATTGCACCCCCAGCGATAGGTGCGGACGAGTCACGTTTAATGGTCCATGCTCGCGTTTCATCTTCTCCTGTTGTAAAAAATGTAATAAGGTCAAGAAGCGCGTAGCCTTTTTGTATAAGAGTGTTGAGTCCGTCTTCTAATACACCGAACTCTCGCCTGAACTCTTGCTTGTCTTCTTGGCTCACTGTTGAAATTTCTGACTCTACTCCCGCATCTAATTCTACCCATTTTGCATTAGAGTCTTTCAAAAAACGCATTAACTCATCATATCTATCGTCGTCTAATGCAACACTGTCGCTTTTTTTGTTAAGTACATACAATATCGGTTTTGCGCTCAAAAGATGAAGTCCTTTAATGGATTCTTTTTCTGCAATAGATAATGCAAGTGATGAGACGAGCTTTCCTCCTTCAAGGTGTGGGATTACTTTTTCTAATACATCATTTTCTGTCTGTATCTTTTTGTCTCCGCGCCTTAAGTCTTTTTTAATATTTGAAATACGTTTAGTTGTTGTTTCAAGGTCGGCAAGAACAAGCTCTAGATTGATAACTTCAATATCATGCATAGGAATAACTGCATTATCTACGTGTGTAATGTCAGGGTCGTCAAAAACTCTAACGACTTCAACTATTGCGTCAACTTCTCGTATGTTTGCTAAAAATTTGTTTCCGAGACCTTCTCCTGATGAAGCACCTTTGACAAGTCCCGCTATATCTACGAATTCTACAATGGCGGGAATGGTTTTTACTGACTTTGATAAACGGCTCAACGCGCTGAGCCGTTCGTCAGGAACAGCAACAACACCCACAGAAGGGTCTATAGTACAAAACGGAAAATTTTCAGCGGGAACCGATTTTTGTGTAAGTGCATTAAATAGTGTTGATTTACCAACATTTGGTAAGCCAACTATACCTATTGATAGTGACATAGAAACATATCATAACATTACAATGTAAGATATATCAACTCAAACCCCTTGTTTACCGAATTCATATATTTCTTTTTTCCACTCAGATTGTTGATCTTCACCACAATTTTCGCATGGACCGTATGAAGAAACTTCTACATCAAAACCAGAAAAACCAAGAATCCCTCTTTCTATTTCGTTTGTATAGTCACCATACAGCTCTTTTATTTTCCACGGACTGTGTGTACCTGAAACAATGATTACACGCGCAGTTTTGCCTTTAAGACGCTGCATTATTTCTTTTGTTTCTTTACTAAAGTTGAATGCAAAACCAGGAAGCCACATTCGGTCAAACATACCTTTGAGCAAGGCGGGCATCGTATTCCACCAGTTTGGATAAACAATTACAACGTGATCTGCCCAGTTTATATTTTCTTGTAGAGTTATAAGGTCCGGTTCAAGCTCTTGGATTTCTTTGTATCCTTTGTGAAGAATGGGGTCATATGTAAGGTCAGCTAGGTTGCTTCTACGTATTTCATGTCCGTTTTCCCTTGCGCCATTTTCGTATGTATCAGCAAGAAAACTAGAAAATGTTTCTCCAGAATCAGGGTGTCCGAGAATAATAAAGATTTTTTTATTTTTGTCTGTCATTATAATAAATCTTTTAACTCACCTTGGTGTTCTTGCATCACTTCCATCATTGCGGTCATTTGGTCTTTCCCCTCTTTCATCTTTTGTTTTACCTCAACAGCAATTGATTGGAATAGTTGTGGATTTTTTTCTATTGCAGAAAAGATTTTTTCTTGCTCGGCCTCAGGAACTCCTTGAAGTTTGGATTTGAGCATTTTTTTAAGTAAGAAGTTTTTAATCATAATAGATTTAGTATAACAGATAATATATTCTTGGCGACACAAAAATCATAAGAAAAATCATAAGAAAAATCCAAGAAAAATCACAAGAAAAATCAAAAGAAATGAAAACACCACCCGGAGGTGGTATTTTCAGTGTGTCCACTCATTCCTCTTGCGAAGAACAAACGAACACCTTTATATATTAGCACTCTGATATTATGAGTCAAACTCGTAAATAATAGTAACTGTGGATAACTTTATGTCTTTATTTTGAGTCTCATTTTACTTATTTTTAAGAGATTTTTAGGGAATAAATATTCCAAGAAATACTAGGATTGTGGTTACAAAGAGAGTTATAAGTGAGAGTGTTAATAAACTTGCTTTGTATTTTACATATTCGTTTACCTTATTTCCATATTTCCAAACACTAATCATCACAAAGAAAGCAAGTATGACAAGTGGAATTAATAACAGCTCACGAATAAAAACAAGCTGAGGGATGTTTGCGTTTATAGAAGCGTCTGTTATAAACCCTTCTTTACCAAGATAATACGGAGAAAGATAGATGATACCTATAAAATATGAAATAAGAATTGCAAGAAAAGCGGGAACACTTCGTCGTAGAAGTGATTTTTTATTTGTTCCTTTCTTGTTTAACAGTATCAAGATAAATGAGTAGAGAAACATTCCTGCAGTGAGGAGCAGGAAAATGTGTATTGTTACAAGTATAATGAGTTTTGTCATTGTGTTGTTTTTTTAAAAAAAATACGAATACGTTCTAGAACAAATGCTCCTACAATCATAGAAAGAATATACGGAATAATAATATCAGTGTACGAATAAAATATAAAAGGACCTTGTGATAGCGCGCCTATTATGAAAGCAAAATACCATGATACCAACGACAGAGAACTTCCCCAATACAATGATATTTTATGTGCCTGTAAAAGAAGTGCGTTGATTATTATTACCGCTATTATAGATAATTTTGCCCACAAAACAGGGTTGTAGATACGGAATGCTTGATCACTAAACTTGTAGAGTAATAAGAAACCAATCCCTGAAAAAAGAGAGAGAACAAGGCCGATACGAACAATAATAAATGTAATCTTAAGGAACCCTCCTTCGGTCGCATCTACTTTTCCGTCACGAAGTGATTTGGTCAAAAAAATCTCAATAAATGTTGCGCCACCAACACCTAAAATGGTTCCCAAAATATGGATTACGACAAGTGATGAGTAAATGTCCATCTTATTTAGAGTTATTAACTATAAACTAAAAGTTAGCTTGCTGTGTAACCTAGCTCCGCAATAGCTTTTACTATTTGTTCTTTACTTGCTTTTGATGAGTCAAATTCAAATGTTCCCTTTTTTCCGTCATAGTCAACAAAAGCATTGTCTACTCCGTCTATTCCTGTTGCTATCATTTGTATACCTGTCGCACACGCACCGCAATGCATTCCTTCTATGTTGAGTTCAATTTTTTCCATATTTCTCTATGTATTTATCTTTTAGTAATATTCTTTTAGTATAGCATTACTTTTACTTCTGGTGTTTTTGTTTTGCAATTGCCTTTTCAATGGGTGGAACATAGCGTTTGAGTGTGAGCGAGTTTAGGACTACTGAAACAGAGCTGAATGCCATAGCAAAACCAGCAATTTCGGGACGGAGTGTAGCTTGAGAAATGTTGAAGAAAATTTGTCCGACAGCACCAAACTTTTGTTGGATAGCAACAACCCACACTGCAGCGATACCAAAGGACGATTGCGTGATGAGGAGATGGGCACCACCGGCGACGGGGATTGCGGCGACGTTATAGAAGAATGCCCAGAACAAGTTTTGCCATACTTTCTTTATTGTTTTTCTTGAAAGCTGTATTGCCATTACCACGTCACGAAGGTCGTCTTTCACTAAGACAATATCCCCCGTTTCAATCGCAACGTCTGTACCAGAACCAATTGCGATACCAACGTCAGCTTGAGCGAGTGCGGGTGAGTCGTTAATGCCGTCGCCTACCATCGCAACACTTTTACCTGTCGCTTGAAGCTCTTTAACTTTTGCGGCTTTGTCTTGTGGAAGAACTTCCGCCATAATACTGTCTATTCCGACTTGTTTCGCTATCGCCTCTGCAGTCTTGATATTGTCTCCCGTTATCATAATAATTTCTTTATTCATTTTCTTGAGCTCTATAATCGCCTCTTGTGCAAAAGGTTTAAGTGTATCTGCCATAGCGATAATTGCTGTTGGTTGTTTATCTACAACAAAATATACTGCCGTCTTTGCTTCGTTTTGCAATTTTTCAAGTGCTCCTGTATGTGTAGAAACATCTATGTCGAGCTGTTTCATATATGTTGCATTACCAATATCAACAACTTGACCGTCAACAGTCGCATTGATACCCATTCCACTCACTGCTTTGAAGTCTTGAGGACTTCCAAGATTTCCTTTTTCTTTACCTTTTTCTACCACTGCGCGTGCGAGAGGATGCTCGGAGCCAACTTCAGCTGACGCTGCAAGATAGAGTGCCTTTGTTTCGTTTATGTCGGTGCGGAGCATTTGGAAGTTGGTAACGACAGGTTTACCTTCGGTGAGTGTGCCTGTTTTATCAAAGATAATTGCTTTGATTTTGTATGCCTTTTCTAGTGCTTCCCCACCTTTCAAGATAATACCGAACTTGGCGGCGCGTCCAATACCAACAACAAGTGCTGTCGGGGTGGCGAGTCCCATAGCACACGGACAGGAAATCACCAACACTGCAATCATACGCAAGAGTCCTGTACGGACCGGAAGGTTTGCAACAAAGACCCAGCCCGCAAAAACAAGAACGGAAAGTATAACAACCGCAGGAACAAAGTATTCACTTATCTTGTCTACGAGGTTTTGAATAGGTGCGCGTGATGCTTGCGCCTCTTCAACCATACGAACGATTTGGTACAAAAGCGTGTCTTTGCCGACTTTTGTTGCCTTAAATTTCAAAAGGCCTTCTTGGTTTACGGTCGCACCAATAACTTGATCACCCTTGATACGCTTCACTGGCATTGACTCTCCAGTAACAACCTTTTCATCAATATGAGATTCGCCTTCTGTTATTGTTCCATCAACAGGGATTTTTTCTCCAGGACGAACAATGATAATGTCACCTAGAACGAGCTCGTTTAGCGGTATTGTTACTTCTTTTCCATCACGTTCTACATGTGCTTCTTTTGCTTCTAGTTTTAGTAATTCTTTAATTGCGGTTGATGCACGTCCTTTTGCAAGAACTTCAACATATCGTCCAAGAAGAATAAACGAAATAAGTGCTGCAGAACTTTCCCAAAAAGGGTGATCAATATTAAACCAAAGAAAACCGATAGCACTGTAGAAATATGCGGCGGTTGTTCCAAGAACAACGAGCACATCCATATTTGCAGAGCCGATACGTATCGCTGTCCACGCATTGCGATAAAATGGCCAACCTATGATGAATTGAATTGGTGTTGAGAGAATCCAGTATACGTAGTTAAGATCTATACGGAGAGAGGATTCTATTGGGACACCAAACAAGCGAAGTAAGTCAAATAATTCATGCACATGTGGAAGGTTGAACATGTGAATGAGCATGTAGTAGATAATAATGGGAGATGCAATAAGAAATGACGCAATAACGCGCTTCTTGGCATTTTTTATTTGTTTTATTTCTAACTGCTCCTCTTCTTCTATGGACCCTGCTTCTTCGTCTGGACGGACAATGTCGTATCCAAGTTTATTTACGAATGCGTCAATTTGTTCAAGAGAAATTTTAGATTCGTCATATTCAATCGCTGTTTTTGATGCACCGTAACTTGTTGTAACCGTAAAAACTCCCTCTTGTTTAATCAGAAGTTTATCAATAAGGACCGAACACGACGCGCAATGCATTCCCTTCACCTTAAGTACGGTTTTTATTGTTTTATTTGTCATCTTTAATTTACTGCGTCTCACTTATTAAACTTCGGACGTGGAGACGACCAATTTGATCAAAATGTCCTCGCTCAACACCATCAACAATTCCTGAACCGCACGAAACAGAACAGTAGTATGGAAACTCTCCTGCTTTTGTGACTACAAAATCAACAACGATAGTGCTTTTTGCGGGCATTCTCTGTGAAATACCAAATGCATCAATAGCAAATCCGTGGTCGTACTCATCTTCGTTAACAATAGTGAGAACTATTCTATCTCCTTGGTCTGCTTCAATTGTTTCTGGGTTAAACCGCCATGTATTTTCTTCGGTAATAATAGAAAGTGTTCGCTCTATTCCTGTCGTTACTGGTTTATCTGCTTCAGGAACAAGGTATGCATTGTAAATCATTCCAAAAATAAATATAAAAAGAACAATGCCGCCAATGAGTGCGTATTTATTTATTCCTTTTTTTTCAACCTTCTTAGGTTGAGGCATAACGACTTCCTTTTTTTGTTGCATTGACTCGGTAAGTCGCTTTGATGCTGATTTTTTGTTTTCCATATCAAGTATTATTTATCTTCTTTTAAATATACATACACCCACCACGACAACAGTGTCATTAAAAATAACGAGCCCAAGAAGAGACTCCACCACTGTGTATTTTGCCACCACGGAACTTTTGTTACGGGAGCGTGTTCGTGGTCGTTGTGTCCATCACCAACTCCGTGTGTATTTGTTTGTTCTTCAATTTTTATAGGTATTTCTATTTTAGGCATACCTTCTGCTTCTGCGGTATCACTAACTGTCACATTCTCATCGTGATGTGTCTCGTCTACTTCTGCTCCGTGAGCAAATACTAAGAAAGGAATAACCAAAACTGCCGTTATAAGTAGTAATAACTTTGTTTTTTGTATTTCACGTTTTGTGATTTTATTCGTGTGCATGATCGTCTGATATGTCTGGTGAGTGTTCGTGACTGTTTTCTTCCATTTTTATTTCCATTGAATCCATTGAACCACCGTCACGTAAATCCATAGCAGGTTTTAGTATATCTCCGTTTGAAAGTTGTATCATTCCGTTTTCTGTCACTATTGCATCTTCTACAATGTCACCATTTTGTAGCATTACGGAACCGTCTGCCATAATATGTATTCCTTCAAATGATTCTGTTGGTGTAACCACATCTCTGTTTCCAAAGAAAACATAGCCTGCGATAATAATAAGTACTATAACTGCTCCTGTGAGTATATTCTTATTCATATTTTTTATA
>CAYZCN010000035.1:0-7765 GCA_964476975.1 uncultured Candidatus Saccharibacteria bacterium
CCCCTCGTGGACGAACCACGAGAGGCTTTGGTGAAAATTCAGCCCATTTAAGTTTGTACGCGACAACAGTCGTGACTAGGCGACACTACGGTGTTGTATATGCGTCATCCGCACCACCACCCAACTCCGAGGCGTCACCGCTAAAATCGATGTCGGGAAGAATCGATTGCGGTCTAAAGACAACGCGATAGTGGTATGTACTCACATCAACTCCATCAATTTGCTCGACAAAGTAAGTAACGTTGTCGGATAGACCCAAGAAATGCTTCTTGTAGTCGGTTGGCCCCGTCTTACAAGTAACAGTCAACTCCTTGGGACCGTCATTGTTACCGAGAGAACAAAGTCCCTCAATGGTGAGCATGTAGCTGTCCGTTATGCCGTTGTAGAAAACAACTCGTCGGTTTATCTCAAACATGTCGGCTGCATTTGATAAGTTGCGAGACGCAACGTCCGCAGCCTTTTCACAACCCACCAATGTCGCCAACGCAACCAGACCAGCTGCCCCGTATTTGATATACTTCATTATCTTTCCTCCATTTGGATAGTCAGTGTGACCTCGGACCTTCCGAAAGTCTTCCAATAAAAACCTTATCATGGAATGCATATCTTGTCAACTCCCCGTAATGGTTCGGTGCCTATACAATACTAAATGTTGGGTGGCATTGATTATTTAAGCATTTTTAAAAATGTTTGTTCGTCAACTACTTCTGCACCAAGCGAACGTGCCTTTATAGCTTTTGTGCCCGGTTTTTCTCCCACCACCACATAATCTGTCTGGGACGACACCGAAGTAGATATACTTCCACCCGCCTTACGAATACGTTCTTTTGCCTCGTCACGAGAAAGTGAGTTGAGTGTTCCGGTCAATACAAATGTTTTTCCATTTAAAATCTGCTGGCTACTAGAAGATGCAACCTCAGCTACTGTAATCTCTCTCAAGAGCTGTTGTAACATTTTTTCATTTTCACTATTCTTGAACCACGATACAAGTTCGTCGGCAACAATTCCTCCTACACCATCAACTACTTCAAAGTCTTCCCGAGATGCTGTTTGTATTTTTCGCAAAGCTCCAAAATGTTGCGCAATGTCATGCGCAGTTTCTTCTCCAACTTGGTCAATAGAAAGCCCTATAAGTAATCGTGCAAGCGTTACATTACGAGATTTTTCAATAGAGTCCAGAAGGTTGTCTGTTGCAAGCTCGGCAAATCCTTCCAGAGAAATCAAATCTCCTTTTTTTAAGGTGAAAATGTCTACGTACGTACTTATTACATTATTTTCAGTAAGTGCGTCCACTATCTTTGGTCCCATACCGTCTATATCAAACGCTTTTTTAGAAACAAAATGGTACAACCGACGTCTTTGTTGAGCGCCCGAGTTTCTGTCAACGCAACGGTACGCCGCCTGACCATCAATGCGTTCAATCTCCCCATCACCACCACATGCTGATATTTTTTTAGGAAATAAAAATTTCTTTTCTTTTCCTGTTCGCATTTCTGTGAGAACTTTTACTATTTCTGGTATTACATCACCTGCTTTTTGGAGCACGACGGTGTCTGAAATACGTACATCAAGTTTTTTAATCTGATCTTCATTATGTAGTGTCGCGCGAGATACCATTGACCCCGCAACACGAACGGGTTTCAAGTGCGCTACAGGAGTTATCACGCCAGTTCTTCCTACTTGAAACACAATATCTTCCACCACAGTCGTTACTTGCTCTGCAGGAAACTTCCATGCAATAGCAAACCGAGGTGCTTTTCCCGTATATCCAAGCATTTCCTGATATTTTTGCTCATTTACTTTTACCACAATACCGTCAACAAGATATTGGGCTTTTTCTTTTAATTTTTGACCTCGCTCCCAAAATGCCTCAATCTCTGAAATACTTTTACACAATACAAACTCCGAATTAACCTTAAAACCAAGCTTCTGAAGATACTGCAACTCTTTATGCTGCGTTTCATGTGTATCGGGAGAGCGAGCAATGTCATATATGAAGCAATCAAGCCTACGCTCTGCGGCAACTTTTGGGTCCAACTGTCGCAGAGAACCCGCAGCAACATTGCGTGGATTTGCAAACACTGGTTGTCCATCTTTTTCTCGCTGCTTATTAAGTGTGATAAGATTTTTCTTACTCATCCAAACCTCCCCCTCAACAATAATATCAACAGGTTTTTCTAAACGAAGCGGTACAGACTCAATTGTTTTTACATTATGTGTTACGTCTTCACCAATCTTCCCGTCACCCCTCGTCACCGCTGTTTGCAAAATACCTTTTTCATATTCCAAAACAACCTTGAGTCCGTCAATTTTAAGTTCGCAAGTGTATGTCGGTATCTCGTCTTTACTAGTTTTACTTTTTAAAAAACGCTTCACGCGCGCATCAAAGTTTTCTACATCCTCACGTGTAAACGCATCATTAAATGACCATTGCTGTATTTTGTGCCTTACCTTAACAAATGTATCCAACGGCTTTCCTTCCACTCTCTGTGACGGTGAGTCAGGAGATATAATTGACGGATACTGTTTTTCTAACTCCGACAATTCATACTTCAAAGAGTCCAGTGCTTCAGCGGAAATCTCCTCTCTATCGTGTACATGATAGAGATACCGATGACGGTTTATTGTGTCTTTTAATTTCTGATAACGTTTCTCAACATTTTGTGGAACTTTTTGTCTTGCCATTGTTCATAATTTCCGCCTCATCGGCGGTCGTAGCATGTCTACCTCATATTTAATACCTCACCCGTATCGCTCGTTCCACCCTTCGCGGTGATCCAACTACGCATGAATTCCTACCAAATGCTTGAATGTCTGTTCGTATTTGTGTGCCCCCAATATCTTCCTTCATAACAATGACATCAACACAATACGGTTCGGGAGAAAAAAGTATACGAAATTTACTATGATATATGTTCGGTGACGGATTCGTATTCGTCACTGACAAACTGTTTCCTCCACAATCAAGCGAGCCAAGCGGAGATGTGGTAGAAAATGCGGCAAACTTGAGATCCCAGTATAACGCACATTCGGTACCTGTGTCAGCAGCATAGAACGCGAACTGTGACTCTCGCCCCGTGGATGAAAGTTTGAATTCTTTAATTGCTATATTAAATACCGCAACACCAATTGAAAGCATGAGGCTTGAAATGAGTACGGCGAAAAGCAACGTATATCCGCCATTGGAAAAAAAATTTTTATTTTGATTATTTTTTATATATTTTTCTATACTCATGTTTTTAAGCAAAAAATTATTGCCAGTTAAAAATATGTTCTTTGATATTGAAACTGTGAGACAAAAGACCTGTTCGCCACGAAACAGTAACGGAGACAGTTTCTTCGTCAGCATTTATTGACCCCATGCGCACCTCACGTGTAAATACTGAAGATTCTCCGGTAATATGATTATAAAATTTCAATGTATTGTCATAAAGTAACGGATCACATACACCCGAACATGAAACAATTGTACTGTTTTGCACATCAACATCACAAATTGCGCCACCACGGCAGTCAGCAAGTCCTGAAAGCCACGACACATTACTAAGAGTATTTGTATCTCTTACATTACGAACATGTTCAATTGCTTCTCCTGCTAAATAAAAAGCAATAATCTGATCACGTGCAAAAAAAGACGCCTGCAGACTTTTGGCAACAAGGGTCATTGGAGCAGTTATCGCAAACGAGAGAATAAAAATAGCAACCATAGTTTCAATAAGAGTAAATCCACCACGAGCTTTTAGCTGACAGGTTTTAGGTTTTAGGAATAAAAAGCTCTGCTTTTTATTATTTATTAATTTTGTTTTATTTGTTTTCATAACTTCTATAAGCTAACTTACGGTATATCCAAAACTCTTTGCGAGAGAGTTGTCTGTACATTAAAATGTGTTCGCGATCTTTCTGTATCTCCCGCTGTCCCACTCACAATCAACACAACTCTCGGTTGCAATAAATCAACTGACTCTGCACCCTCTACGTAAAAAGTCATCTTATCAACATCAATCTCTGGAGCAGTAATGGGAATATACTGCCCTATTCCAGATTTATAACAACTTGATGTACAACGTTCTATCCAACCACGAGCATTCGGAGAGGTGGAGTCTTCCACAAAACGATACACTGTTTGATCTCCAGGATCAGAAGAATCACCCCCAAATTTCTCAAAAGCAAAAAGGGTGCCACCACCGATACAGTCTTTCGGACTTTGAATAATACCAAAAGGTGGTGGATTGGGTGAAATTTTTTTACCAACCTTACAACGATATCGTGTACCAATTTTTATCGTCCGCGACATACCCTCGACAGCAAAGTTAATGTTATTCATTGCTAACTTTAGTCCTTGAGCCTTATTATTTCCGTCAATAATAGCAAGAAGTGAGCCAACAGAAAGTGTCATAACAACACTGAATATTGCCGTTGCCACAAGCATTTCAATCAGACTGAAACCACCACAAGCTTTTGGGTTTTGGGTTTTGGGTTTTAGTTTTAATTTTTCTTTATTCATTATTTTTTGTGCCACTTCATCGGCAAGTTGTCGATGAGACGACATATTTACGGATTCCGCGATGCTGAAGGAATTGAAATTTGCCCTGTTAGTTGTGTTACAACATCTCGCTCAATACCTTTAGGGGACTTCACAGTCACTACTGCGTCCGTATATATCTCACTAACCACATCACTAGTAATTACTGCATCAGGATCAGGACGAACAAATATTATATTAATGTAACTTAGGTCGCCTAATGATACACATCTTTGTATACTACTAGACAATCGTGCACAGAAATCCGAAATACGATTTCCTTTTCTGATAGTAAAAGTTTCGATACATTCGGTCCCAACAACTCCGCAAGGAACGGTCGTGTCGTATTGTGAGTTAATGGGCGGACCACCATACGAAGTCAAATCACGGTCAGTAAAAATCACAAATTTGGTCGGTGTATTTTTATTAAAGTGCACGCCATACCCCTGCTGGAATTCTCCCGACCTCGGCTCAAATTCCTTCACAGAGAGTCCAAACACTTGCGCTTGACGAATAGAAAGTGCAACATCATATGCCAAATTTTCTAACTCAACTGCACCGGAAAATTTCGAATGATTTACCAACGTAACACTAGAAAGAAGTAAAAAAATGGAAATAGAAACAATGAGTTCAATCAGTGAAAACCCTGCACACGCTTTTGATTGATATATTCCGGGTTTTAAGTTTTTTTTCATAATTTCTTATTTCCACCTCATCGGCGGATCGCCGATGAGGCGACATAACTCATGTTTTATTTTTACTACAAAATAAAATCTAATATCAAAATATCAAAGAAAAACACGACCATAAATCCAAGTATCAAAAACGGAGCAAATGGTATTGCACTTTTCATTGTAAATTTTTTACTACGACCAAACAACAAGAGTAATACACCTACAATTGCACCGATCCAAAAAGCAAGTAAAATCGCTGTAAATCCTCCGTGAAGACCTAAAAACCAACCGATACCGAGTGCAAGTTTTCCATCTCCGTAACCCATCCACGCACCACGAGACAAAAATGACAACAAAAAAAACGGGAGAAATAAAATTGGTCCAGCCAAAAATGGTAGTAACATTTGTAAAGTAACAATTTGCTGTGTAGTGATATTTACAAACAAAATAAAAGAAGTAATGGAAAAAGGAAGTGCGATAAACGTATACACAAACGTGTCGGGTATTATTTTATGTCGTATATCATAAATAAGAATTATCACCAGCAGACACATGACCAGTAGTGATATCATGTTGGAAAAGATGAAAGAAAGAAAATGTGTTTCAAGAAAACTAGAAAATTTTAAGAAAACACCAACAAACAAAACTCCAGTGAGAAGCTCAACGGCAGGATACTGAAGCGAGATCTTGCTTCCACACGACCGACAACGACCCAAAGAAAAAAGGTACGAAAATACCGGTACGAGTTCACGCCATGAAAGTGTTTTGTTACAAGAAAAACAATGCGACCGTCCACGGAGTGTCCTATTGGTATTGTGACGGAGTGCAACCACGTTCAAAAAACTTCCGATAATGGTACCGAATATAAAATAAGAAATACTGATGACAATACTCATATATACATTATAACGCAACACAGCCCCACTGTATTGTGGGGCTGTGTAGTACGTTAGTAGTACGTTAAATGTAATGAGACTGTACGTACAAGTCCTTACGGAGCTTGGTTGTAGATTGGATCAGTTGCAGAAATTGCAGAACCACTACCTGTACATACCGCTGTTGACGGCGCGTTATCTACGTCAGAAGAAAGCGCGAGATGAGACGAATCTTCAAGTGTTGCACCCATGTAATATGTAATACATGTTGCAGCTGGACCGCCTGAAGGTTGATGTGCTGAATATAGATATGCCCCTCCACCAACAGGATCAGTTGGGATAGCTGCGATATAACCTGGAGTTACAAGTGCTGCGGTAGAAAGAGTCGCAGGATATGCTCTATTGCTATCAAAGTAAAACTCAAGAGCTAACTGAAGTTGCTTAATATCCGCAATTCTCCGTGCATCACGAGACTTTTGTCGTGCTGTGTTAAGACTTGCCAACACAACGGATGAGAGAATACCAATAATAGCGATAACCACAAGAAGTTCAATGAGTGTGAAACCTTTTTGTTTGTGTGTCATAACTTTATTTAATCTATAAATACATAATTGACTCGACTAGTCGGGAAGTCAATTATACTACAAAAACTCGACCGCCCCGCAAAGATGGGGACTTTAAAATCATTATATCATTAAACACATTATCCTGCTTATATTCTGTGGATAATAACTTGGTGGAAAATCAAAGAACGAGCATGCGAGCGACTGTAATTTTCATGACCCTGTTAAATTGCTGAAGAAAGATTATAAATCGGCACCAAGACGGACGCAAGAAGTGACGCGACCCCTAAACCAAGCATAACAATTAAGATAGGTTCAATGAGACTCACCATAGTATTTACAGTATTAACAACCTCTCTATTATAAAACTTTGACAACGTCTTTAAGATACTTCCGACTTCTCCAGTTTCTTCTCCAATTTTTATCATTTGTACCATAATCCCTGGAATTTCTTCGTACTTAGCAAAAGCGCCAGATACCGTTCCTCCCGCCTTCACTGACTCTAGTGTGTCTTTCAAAATATCTTCATATACTTTATTTCCTACAACCTGTGCGGTAATTTCAATCGCACGGACCATAGTAATGCCACTTGAAAGCATGGTGTGAAAGTTGTCCGCAATACGAGCGAGATACATTTTTCTATACAACTCCCCAACAACAGGTAGTGATATCTTTGTGCGTGCAAGTGACACTTTTCCTGTTTCAGTTTGAGCCCACTTCCACAAGAAAAATCCGCCAAGAATTATGAGAGCGAGAATGAATATACCATACGAAAGAAGGAATTGACTCATACCTATAACAACTTTTGTATACGTCGGTATTTCCTGTCCAGCATCAGTAATAACTTGACTTATATTAGGTATCACTAATGTCAAAATCAAAATCATCACTGCAAAAAAAACAAGGATAACAAACGTTGGGTAAATAAAGGCATTACGAGCTTTTGTTGTAAGTTCATACATACGGTCAAGATAATCAGCAAGGTAGTTAAAAATCTCATCAAGTTTTCCCGACTCTTCTCCAGTACGTACCATACTTACAAAAAATGGCGAAAAAATATCAGAGTGTTTTGTCATTGCGTTTGAAATACTACTTCCTCCCTGTAAATCATCTGAGATCTTCAACAGCTTT
>CAYZCN010000036.1:0-617 GCA_964476975.1 uncultured Candidatus Saccharibacteria bacterium
CAGAAAATCTTGAGTCACTCCTTTCGGGGATATATAAAGCGTTTGAACATTCTCCGCAGATATTGATAGAGGAATGTATTGAAGGGAGAGAAGCGACGTGTGGTGTAATAGAAAACTTTCGTAGTGAAAAATTATGCACGACATTACCAACCGAAATAGTACCTCCCTCAGAAAATTCTTTTTATGACTATCAGGCAAAATATGAAAGTAATAACACGCAGTATATTTTACCCGGTAACTTTTCAGAAGAAGAAAAAGAAAAAATACAACAATATGCACGAGAAGTACATCGCGCCCTTGGACTTAGTCATTATTCACGTTCAGATTTTATCGTTTCTCCTAGAGGTATCTACTTCCTAGAAGTTAATACGCTTCCGGGTTTTACTTCACACTCTCTTATACCAAAAGCAATGGAAGCTGTAGGGTGTAGCTTTCCCGATTTTTTGGACCACATTATTGGTCTTGCACACAATCGTAAATAAGGTATAATTTATTGCGTTACGGGCTCGTAGCTCACCTGGTAGAGCGCCTCATTTGCACTGAGGAGGTAGCGGGTTCAAGTCCTGTCGAGTCCACAAATCATCAAAACCAAAGCGATAGCTTTGGTTTTGTTTTGA
>CAYZCN010000036.1:717-7755 GCA_964476975.1 uncultured Candidatus Saccharibacteria bacterium
TTTGCAGGTCTCGACAGGACTTGAACAACGGAGGCGGTATACAAGACGAGCGGAAGCGAGTGCTTGTCGCCGAGTTGGGGCCGACAGCACTTAACGAGTGAAACGAGTTTAGTGACTGTGGCCAAGTGTCGAGTCCACAAATCATCAAAACCAAAGCGATAGCTTTGGTTTTGTTTTGATTTGCAGGTCTCGACAGGACTTGAACAACGGAGGCGGTATACAAGACGAGCGGAAAAACGGGGACAGGCACTAATGCTTTCAAAAAACCACATCATAACAAAAGCCGCCTTTAAAAAGACGGCTTTAAAAAAAATCTTTTAACAATTAAACACCGAGTGCGGTAAGTGCAATATAGGCAATCAGGCCACCAGTCATTGCCGCAACAAGTGTTCCTGGAAACGACTTAGGATTTACAACTTTAATCATAATGTATCCACCAACTGCACCACCAATAAAATATGCAACAAACTCCATTTTCCTCTCCTTTATTGTAGTTATGAAAACAATCTATCTATTAATAGATTACAAAATAATATTGACTATAACAACTTTACAAAAATAATAAATGTGTTATTCTGTAGATAGATAAGTCTGTAAATACACTCAAAAAGGAGAACACTGGAATGAGTAATCAATCTTCGTTAATGGTGCGTTTGGCGCCATTTTTAATCATCTTCACAAAATTTCTGAAACTAGCCAAGTTTTTTAAATTAGCCAAACCGATGATCATGGTAGCAACGATGTCTTTTTCCGCGATTGCGTATTCGTTTTTGCTCGGTCCTTGGTTTGCTGTCGGCCTTGTTGGAATGCTTTTTGTTCACGAAATGGGTCATGTTGCAGCTATGAATATGCGTGGATACAAAACATCTGCACCTGTATTTATTCCTTTTTTAGGAGCAGTGATATTTGCACCACGAATGGACAATAGAGATGACGAAGCATTTATCGGTATCGGAGGCCCTGTCCTTGGAGGATTGGCGGCAGCGATAGCTCTTTTCTTTTGGTATCTTATGCCAAACAAAGAAAGCGATATTGCTATCATCGTTCTCATGATTAGCTATATTGGAATGTTTATTAACGTTTTCAATATGTTACCCATACGACCACTTGACGGTGGAAGGGTAACACAGGCAGTTGGTACATGGTTTAAGTATATTGGCGTCACAGCCTTAGCGGGCCTGTCTCTTGTCTTTAGAGAACCGGTCATCTTGTTTATTTGGATTCTTATTCTGCCCGAGATAACCATTTTGCCTTTGCGTTTGCGCGCAGTACTCGCTAGCTTGTTGTGGGTGGCAATGGTCTTACTGATGGCAACAGGGTTCAGTGAACAACCTCTCTGGGTTGATATTGTTGATTGTGTCTTTGGATTCATAATCGTGTTGAGTATATGTTTTCAAGCTTATCAAGATATTGATATGAGTAATGAAGACGACAACAGACCTCAACTAACACCAAGAGAAAAATGGAAGTGGTTCATCTATTACGGAATTTTGACCACCATCTTGGTTGGTCTTATGTTCTTTCAAGTTCAAAACCTACCAACCATAGGTTAAAAACAAAGCCCTTGTGTATACACACAAGGGCTTTAACAGTCAAAAAAGAACAGTAAGTATTAGTATTCCATACGTTCCAATTGGAGCTCGTCATTTCCGCCTCGTAAAGAAGCTTTGACAAATTCTTCATTACCCCAAACAGCAACGTAGTATTTTTCACTGTCTAAAACAGCAAAAAGAAAAGGGTCTTTGAATGTATGTTGTTTAAACCTGTCAGCGTATAAAACAATACCAGGAACACGTTTTTGCAGGTCTTCTCGGATTTTAAGAACAGAATCAGGTATATCTCGTAAACTATAAAAACCTTTCAATTCTTCGCGTATCCACACACCTTCTCTACGACAAGTTATGTTGTCTGTAATCCAATACGTCATACAAGAAAGTGCGAGAATCATCAAACTTAAAGAACCAAATAAAAACACAGTTCCGGTAATCAAACCAACAATGAAAAGGGTTGGAATATACAAAATAGATGCGAATGCGATTATTCCAGAAAAAATATTTATATCCCAAATTAATTTAGAGATGCTGTTCCAAAAGTTTTCAGGATGCAATCGCACCATCTCTTTTTTGTATCGGTCAACGGAGTCAGGTGTGTACGGCAAGATACCGAGTTCTTTAAGAGCTTTCAAAAGCGGTTTGTCTTTGAAAGGTGTTTCAGTCTTCAGACAATCCAGTTTGTTCATAGTCGTTGTAGCATCAGTCATTTCAATCTCCTTGTTTGTAAGTATGTTCAGTTTCAGAATGTAGTATGTAGTCTATAAATAAGTATATCACCTAAAAATATTTCAATCTACCTAGTTTTGTACTACATATGTGTATTATCCAACCTCTTGCATACATATTGACAAAAACACGCTAGGGGACTCCTAGCGTATACTCCTAGCATATATATTGTGGTCAACACTAAGTGTTGACCATCTCACCACAAATACCCTAAAGGAGTCCTTGTGCATTTGTGGTGAGATAGAAAAGATTGACATTTTAAACAGCATAATGTATACATATATCAGAATACAGAAATGAGTCGTGCAGCTAAAGGAGAAAAATATGCGCAAATTCATCGCTACGGCAGTCGTGGCACTATCAATGACTTTTTCAACAACAACATCTGCTCAAGATGTTGAATCTTTCACAGGAATCGGGGTTCGTCTTGATACGTGGAAAAACTTCCAACCATTTACAGGTAGTGGACTTGAGCCGAAAAATTGGCAAGCAAAACCACCTACAACAGAAAACTCTGTTGTAATCAAAAGTCTAATTTGTGATGGTCCTGCATATGATGCCGGTCTTCGTTTCTTTGATCACATTATAAGTATCAATGGCGAAACTGTTCCAGAATTGCTAGAGAGCGATTCTCTTGAAGCTCAAGTTAATCCTGTTGTGGAAATGATAGCTAAAGTGCCAGCAGGTGAAGATGTGAGCATTGTTGTTTACAACGAAAATCGGTCACCTAACATTGCAACAATCGTCACCACACGGGTTCACTTTTTGAATCCAGAATTCCCGTTCTTTTTTACATGTGAAGATGATATTTCTTTTGATAAATAACACTTTACAAAAACAAACCACAACAGTGTAAACTGTTGTGGTTTTTTCATAAACTATAATGTTATTGTATTAAAGATTTTTTTGTGATATAACGTGAACAGAAAAAAATAAGTCAAAAACAGAGGTTTTGAAATGATCAAAGCATTTTTCTGGACTAAAGAATGGGCTTTGTATGCATACGGTGGCGCAGCGTTTCTTATTGCATCGCTTTGGATACAGGTTTACTTCACGGTAAAAATCAATGAATGGTATGGAGGTTTTTATAATCTTCTTCAACAAGCAGGAAAGTATTTAGATAATCCGCAAGTAGGAATTGATTTACTCTACAACAAACTGTTCTCGTTTTCGTATGTGATGAGTGGTTTTGAAGGACAAGTTTCATTTGCTGAAATTGCGTTTCCGTATATTATTCTTGCAACAATAACCGCTTACTTCACACGGCGATATTCGCTTTGGTGGCGTGAGGCGATTACATTCAACTACATCCCGCGTTGGCGAAATGTTGTTGAAGAGATTGAAGGCGCGAGTCAGCGTATTCAAGAAGATGCGTATCGTTTTGCACGTATCATTGAGTCGCTCGGGCTTCAGATTGTCCGCGCGGTTATGACACTTATCGCATTTCTTCCATTGCTGTGGTACTTGGGGATGTTTGTTGAAGCACCCTTCATTCAAGGTGAAATGCTTACCTTTCTTGATACGAAAAACATTGTTGACCCAAGTCAGGTTGATGGTGTGCGTTTTGCAATGACAGACGATGGCATTCAAGTGACCAACAGTAACTATGTCCCAGGACTACTTGTTTGGATTGCATTAACGGCAAGCTTGGGTGGAATGATTATCTCATGGTTTGTCGGGTGGTTTTTGCCTGGTCTAGAATACAACAATCAACGTGTTGAAGCAGCATTTCGTAAAGAGCTTGTGCTTGGTGAGGATGACAAAGTTAACTATGCCTCTGTACCAACGCTTATGGAACTTTTTACTGGTGTTCGTTTTAACTACAAACGACTCTTTATGCACTATGGCTACTTTGACATTTGGGCGAACTTCTACGACCAGTTTATGGTTATTGTTCCATACCTTATCGTTGGCCCAAGCTTGTTTACCGGCGCAGTTTTACTCGGTGTTGTGGTGCAAGTATCCAACGCGTTTTCTCGAGTGCATGGAAGCTTTTCTTTGTTTATACACAATTGGACGACTATTACAGAGTTGCGTAGCATTTGGAAGCGTTTGCGTGAGTTCGAGATGAATCTCTTGCGGTACGCACCGAAAAATGCATCAATAGCGAGATAACTTATATTCCTTTCTCAACCGCCGACCCTTCGGGTCGGCGGTTTTTTCATATTGTATGATATTATAAACTAATGGAATTAAGTATTACTATCGCATTCATAGCAGGACTCGTGTCGTTTTTGTCGCCGTGCGTACTTCCGATTATCCCCGGATTTTTAGCGTATCTCGCAGGGACATCTTTAGAGGAATCCCACTCACATCGCAGGGACATTTTCCTCAATAGTTTTTTCTTTGTTCTGGGTTTTTCTACAATCTTTGCAATTTTAGGCGTTCTCCTCAACTCAATCCTTTCAGCTATCGCATACGACATTGAAGTATGGCTCGCGCGCATCGGTGGTGGTCTTATTATTTTCTTCGGACTCTATCTCATAGGGCTGATTAGAATAGGATTTCTTGAACGAGAATATAAATTATCTGTTAAAACAAAATTTAAATCACGTTATCTCACATCATTTTTATTCGGCTCTGCTTTTGCTGCAGGGTGGACGCCGTGTGTTGGTGCAGTTCTCGGTGGCGTTATCGCACTTGCCGCAGCACAACCCGGTTCAGCCCTCGTGCTTTTCTTTGCGTATTCACTCGGACTCGGTATACCGTTTCTTGTTGTTGGACTTTTTGCGTCACGTTGTTCGCATATCATCAACCGTTATGCACACCAATTGTCATACATAAACAAAGCATTCGGTGTATTACTTATTATTCTTGGCATTCTCGCATTCACTCAAAATCTCAATATATTATTTAATTTAGGATTTATTAATGAACTTATTTTATAATCATGAGCGACAAAATACGAAAAATTATATTCATAATAGTTATCCTGTCTGTTGCAGGAGCAATTTTATTTCTTGAATCACGCAAGATAGATATTTCACCAAGTGACACAGCAAAAGATGCTACAATTAACATACCACTTAATGATATGACTCAAGAAGAAAAACTTGCACAATATTCCAAAGCAAAAGAACTAACAAGTATCGCAGGATATATCAATACTGACGATACTCTTACCATCCAAAATCTTATCGGCAAAAAAGTAATACTTCTTGATATCTGGACGTATAGTTGTATCAACTGTCAGCGCACTTTGCCATACATTACGAATTGGTATGAAAAATATAAAGACCAAGGCCTTGAAATAATCGGTGTACACACTCCTGAATTTGCATTTGAAAAAGTATATGACAATGTTGTTCGAGCGACCAAACAATGGGGAATAGAATATCCTGTCGTTTTAGATAATGACTATGGGACATGGCATGCATATCAAAATCGTTATTGGCCACGCAAATACATTATTGATATTGACGGCTTCGTCGTTTATGATCACATTGGTGAGGGAGGATACGAAGAGACCGAAAAAAAGATTCAAGAATTACTTAGAGAACGAGCCAAAAAAATTGGAGATGATATGGCGATTACGACAGAGATTGCAACACCAGAAAATGTTGAAGAGGTTGATTCCACAAAACGACGAAGCCCTGAAACATATCTTGGCGCTTCGCGCAATAATCGTCTCGGCAATGGTGAACAAGGTTCTGTTGGGACACAGACGTTAAGTGAACCCGAAGGTCTTAAGACACATATTTTATATCTTGACGGAGAGTGGGACTTGGATCCCGAGTTTGCTGAAAATAAAAATATTGGCGCTAAAATCGTATATCGCTATCAAGCAGAGAAAGTGTTTCTTGTTGCACGTTCAGACGAAGGTGTTCGTGCAACTATTCTTATAGACGGTAAACCAATTGGTGAGCGCGCGGGAAGTGGTGTGGACAAAGACGGTACCGTCCTTTTCAAGGAAGATCGTCTTTACCGACTTGTTGAAGATCCAAATGGCTGGGGAGAACACACACTTGAAATTATTTTTGAAGACGCCGGTGCACAAGTGTTTGCCTTTACTTTTGGATAAAATGCGTTATTATTCTTACAGAATAAAATTCAATAATTCTACAACAATTCACTGAAACAGAGGATACAGTAATGAAACAATTGAAGTCGAAACTGAATAGTATGGAGTCTATCTCCGAAGACGACTCTGATTTTTTTGACGATGTAATTTCTTTTATTGATGAGGATAAAGACTTTTGGTTTATTTCAGGGAAAAAGTACGACACTGGAAATGTAGCTTCAGAAGTTGATTCTTCAAGAGTATCAAAAGAACTTGGTATTATCCCAAAAGTTGGTGACACACTTCGCGTGTGGACAAATATGGGTCACTACACCAGAGGCATTGCAATTAATGGACAAATTGTTTTTTATAGTTGCAAAGAGTCTATTCGAGAAGGGGATAGAAAGATGTCGCAAAATGCGGCACGAAGATTTATGAAAAGAGCTCTTGATAATGCACCAAAACCTAACGGTCGCAAAAGACTACTTTAGTTTGGGAATAATTAATCAACACGGCAGACCTTCGGTCTGCCGTGTATTTTTTTGTGTTTCTTGTAATTTCCCGTAATTTTCTGCAAACACATAGTGTTGAACACTGAGTGTTTGTAGAAAACACAAACTACTCCAGTATGCTGGAGTAGTTTGTGGAGAGAATAAAAGGTTGACAAAAAAATTGTCTTAGTATAATATCTTCTTCTGTTCTTTCGCACACAAAGGAGAAAAAGATGCGCTGGATAAAAAAATGCAAAATGAGTATGGA
>CAYZCN010000037.1:0-1443 GCA_964476975.1 uncultured Candidatus Saccharibacteria bacterium
CCTCCACCTCCTCCACCTCCTCCACCACCACCACCTCCACCACCACCACCACCACCTCCTCCTCCACCGCCTCCTCCTCCTCCACCGTCGGGACCTCATCCGCCGACGTGTACTCTTTCGTCAAATCCAAAAACAATTCAAAATGGAGAAACATCTGTACTCTCGTGGTCTTCTGGAAACTCAAACTCTGGAACAATGGATAATGGTATTGGAGCGCTTACACCGTTTAATGGGGGAGATGTTACGGTCTCACCTACTGTTGGTACGCTGTATACGGCAACTTTTCTAAAAGGCAATGGTATGTCGATTGTTTGTACTGCGTCAGTTGAGGTAGAGGGGACACCTCCTGCACCGGCGGTTACTCTTTCTTTTAATAAAGTGCCGAATGAGCAACCACTTGCGTTTGTTCATTTGAGTCAAATTCCGTACACTGGTTTTGCAAATGGAGAAAATGGAACACCGTTTTTTTGGACATTTTTGGTAATATGGAGTGGGCTTATTTCATACATGCTTGTGGTACGAGAGGGAGGACGAAAAACAGTACACGCTGTTTCTGATGTTGTATCTGGTTTGATGCAACGACACAACACACTGTCAGAAAATATTACGCATACTGATTTTGACGAACAGGTAGGTTTTGAAAATGCTTTAGAACGTACAATAGGAGATACGGCTCATCAGTCTGGAATACTTATCTCAAACGAAGGCATTCAACTTATTATTCGCGCATCAAATAGTGATGAAGTGGTGTCACTTCAAATACTTCAAAATGTTTTGACTCATGCAAATAAGTTGTATGAACAAGAAGACGGGTGGATACATTTAACTAAAGACCGAGTCGTTCTGTTGCTTTCTCAAGGGGTTGCAACTGATGAGACTGTTGCGCGACCGTCTGTTGCGTCTTCTGTATCACGAAACGAAATTTCATCATCACCGCACAATACGACAAATGCGCTTCCTGTATTTATTGGATGGCTCTGTGACGGAGAAGGCGAGAAAGTGTTTGAGTTTTTGCGCAGGATTTCTGCACAAGGTTCGTCAAGTAATGAATTTATTACAGGAGTTGTTTGTCATCTTGACGATACATATCGCAATCGTATTGAAGGAGGTTGTACAGTAGACTCATTTGTTAGAGAAAAAACACAGAGTATGAGCAATGATGACCTTCAGCAGTTTATCGGATGTCTCGCAAGAGGTATTGACCATAGTTATGACACTTCACATACTGGTGTGAAGATGGCATGTGTCCGCGCGCTTGAGTGGCAGAAAAAAAGACAGACGGTGTAGTAGATTTAAAGGTTTAAGCATTCAAACATTCAAACATTTAAACATTTAAACATTCAAACATTTAAACATTTAAAGACTTAGAGATTTAAAACAAAAAACCTTGCGATACATCGCAAGGTTTTTTGGACGAGATTGTTACTACGCTTGACTGGTGGT
>CAYZCN010000037.1:1543-7726 GCA_964476975.1 uncultured Candidatus Saccharibacteria bacterium
AACTCAACACAGCAATCACAACAAAGGAGAAAATTGTGAAAAAAGAAAAGCGAATTTTGGTCGTTGGATCAGGTGGACGTGAGGCGGCGCTTGTATGGAAATTTGCACAAAGTCCGTATATGAAAATTTTTTGTGCTCCGGGGAATGCCGGAATAAGTGAGTATGCGACATGTGTACCCATTAAGGCAGACGATATTGACGCACTGCATTTGTTTGCGGCGACGAATGATATTGACCTAACTGTCGTTGGGCCGGAGGCGCCTCTTGTGGCAGGAATCGTTGATTTGTTCGTGAAGTCAGGCCTTGTCATTTGTGGTCCATCAGCTGCCGCAGCTCGTGGTGAGGGAAGTAAGATTTGGTTTAAAGAGCTTCTTAATAAGTATGATATTCCGACTGCACCGTATGAAGCAGTGGCTAATATGGGATCAGCTAATTCGCTCGCGAAACGACGAAATCCTCAAGACATCGTCATTAAGGCAGATGGACTTGCTGGTGGTAAGGGTGTGATATTACCTGAAAGCGAAAGAGACGTGAGAGATGCAATTCATGACCTGATGCATCCTACAAACAGAAAATATGGCTCGGCAGATGATCAGATACTTATTGAAGACCGTCTTGATGGATACGAAGTTTCTGCAATGGCGATTACTGATGGTACAACGGTGTATCCATTTCCACTTACGCAAGACTACAAGAGAGCATATGACGGTGACGAGGGTGAGAATACTGGTGGTATGGGTGCGCACACAGTGAGTCTTCCTGAATCTTTGCGGAATGAGATAAATGATTTGCTCAAGCGAGTTGTCGGGGCGTTTAAAGAAGAAGGGTGTCCGTATCGTGGTTTCTTGTATCTTGGTCTTATGGTTACTCAAGATGGTCCGATGGTGCTTGAATGTAACTGTCGTCTTGGGGACCCTGAAACGCAGGTGATTATGTCTGTTGTTGATTGCGACCTTGCGGAACTGTGCAGTGCTGCTGCTGTGGGAAAGCTTCGTGCTGTGGAACGACCAAAGCGGACACACGACGAAACTGACTTGGAGGCTGTGTGCATTGTACTTGCGTCGGAAGAGTATCCTGGGTCGTCAAAACGCAACGTTATAATTAACGGTTCTTCAAATAAGTTTCGTGCTGGTAAATTATTTCATGCCAGTACTGCCTTTAGTGAAAATTTTAAATATGTGACCAATTCTGGCGGTCGTGTATTGAACGTTGTTGGAACAGGGTTCTTTTATTCGGTTGCAGTTGAAAATGCATACAATAATGTTAAAAATATTTCTTTTGACGGAATGCGGTATCGGAGTGATATCGGAAAGATATAACGCACATTTTTGAAACTTTAAAGACTTCCAGCATACTGGAAGTCTTTTTCTTTTTGAGTTACTTAGGAGTTGAAGTGGGTTATTTTTTGGTATTGATTTCTTTTTGGAGTTTGGTGAGGAGGTCTTGTGGAGACATTACTTCTCCTTCGCCAGAGTCTCTTCCTTCAACTTTTACTTTTTTGTTTGCCACCTCACTGTCACCGATGACGAGGAAGTAGGGAACTTTTTCAAGTTTGGTATTGCGTATTTTTTTACCAAGTGCATCGTTGCTTTCATCTAACTCTGCGCGTATTCCTGCTTCTTTGAGCATTGTGTGCATTTCATTTGCATATTCTTTATGTGCGTCTGCAATGGGAAGTATTTTGATTTGGGTCGGCGAGAGCCAGAGAGGGAATGCGCCGGCGTAGTGTTCTATAAGAAAAGCCATAAGACGCTCCACTGCTCCGATTGATGAGCGATGTACAACAAAGGCGCGTTTTTGTGAACCATCTTCTGCGGTGTAGGTGAGGTTAAACTTGTCCGGCATACAAAAATCGTATTGCACGGTGAAAACCGAATCTTCTTTGCCGTTTGCATTTTTCATCTGTACGTCTATCTTTGGTCCATAAAATGCCGCTTCGCCTTTTGCTTCTGTGAAGTCTCCTTTGCGTTTTTGCATAAGTTCGCGCATTAAGTCTTCACCTTTGTTCCATGCTTCGGGGTTGTCGTAATATTTTTCAGTATCTTCCCTGTTTCCAAGAGAAAGACGGTACCAGTAGTCTTTACCCATTGTGAGTCCGAAGATATTAGAAACGTATTCAATGAGGTCAAGTGCGTAGCCTATTTCTTCAATTGCTTGTTCTTCGTCTTTGCAAATAATATGTGCGTCGGCAAGACAAAATGTGCGTACACGTTGGAGCCCCATTAATTCGCCGGATTGTTCGTAACGATAGAGTCCTGCGAGTTCTGCCATACGTATAGGAAGCTCACGATAGCTGTGCGGTTTGCGGAGATAGAGTTCAAAATGATGCGGACAGGTCATCGGGCGTAGCATAAACTCTTCGTCATCAATTTGAATTGGGGCGTACATTGAGTCTTTGTAGTGTGGGTAGTGTCCCGACTTTTTGTAGAGGTCTAGCTTGGCGATATCGGGTGTGTGGACGTGTTGGTATCCGCGCTTAATTTCCTCGTCTATGATAAAACGCTCTAACTCGCGTTTAATCGTTGCTCCTTTATGGGTGAGGAGGGGTAACCCTTTACCGACAGCGTCGGAAAAGGTGAATAAATCAAGCTGTTTGCCGAGTTTTTTGTGGTCTCGTTCTTGTTCCATATGTATCTTACTATATCATTTTATAGGTAATGAGTAAAAATATATCAAAGTTGTTTGATGTCTTCGGCGATTAAACTGATGTCGCCGTTTCTGTTGGACATTCTGCCTTTGAGTGCGATGCATGATTCTGCTTCAAGGAGTGGTTGGTGTGTTTCAAATGTTTTTGGAAAGACGACAACTTCAACGCTTCCATTGAAGTCGGCGAGGCGAATGAATGCCATTCGGTCGTTCTTTTTGGTGAGTATGACGCGTACATCTTCTATAATACCCGCAACGACAACAACCATCCCTTCCCTCATTTCTTCTTTTGTTTGTGTGATGTCGCGCTTAGTCTTTTCAAGTTTCTCTTTGAATTTGTCTAGTGGATGGCCGGAGATGTATAGTCCGAGAAGCTCCTTTTCCCATCCGAGTTTTTGTTCAACATTTACCGATTCAACTTCGGTGAGTGTGAGTGTTGCGACTGTTTTGTCGGGAAGTGCAGAAAAGAGTGAGTCTTGGTTGGTCGGAATAGCACCCACTTCTTTATTGTAGGTGAGGAGTGTCTCTATGTTGGCGTACATCATACCACGCTCGTATTCGTTGTCTTTAATATTGTCTAGTGCGCCACATTTTACGAGTGCTTCTAAAGATTTTTTGTTCAGGTTTTTGTTTTGTATACGTTCAAGGAAGTTTTCAATAGAGGTGAATGCACCATTTACTTTTCGTTCGTGAATAATAAAGTCAGCAATACCTTCACCGAAGTTTTTGATTGAGTGTAAACCAAAACGGATTTTATTAAATACTTCTCCTCCCGTTTTCACGACAGTAAAATCACCCAAGCTGTCGTTGACTGACGGTGGTAATACTTCTATGTTCATACGTTTGCATTCAACGACACTTTCGGAGATTCGGTCTACGTCACCTGCGTCCGCGGTAAGGACTGCTGCCATGTATTCTACGGGGAAGTTTGCTTTCATATATGCCGTTTGATAGGCGACCTTGCCATAGCTTGCGGCATGGGCTTTGTTGAAACCGTATCCTTGGAAGGGTTCAAAAAGTTTCCAGAGTCCTTCTGCTTCGCTTTCTTTCATATCCGAGTGCTCAATACATCCTTTGACGAAAATATCGTGCTGTTTAGCCATTTCTTCGGGGATTTTTTTACCGATTGCCTTTCTGAATTTGTCCACCGTTTTCCAGTTGTAGCCCGCGATTTCAAGTGCGGTGAAGATGAGGTCGTCTTGGTAGACCAAAATGCCGTACGATTTATCAAGGAATGATTTCATTTTTGGGTGGTAGTAGGTGATAGGGCTTTTACCTTTTTTGCGCGCAATGTATTCGGGGATGTTGAGCATTGGACCTGGTCTGTAAAGTGCTACCATTGCGTTGATGTCGTGGATAGTCGTTGGTTCCAAGTCTTTGAGGAAGTGTGTCATACCAGAGCCGCTTAGTTGGAAGAGTCCTTCGGTCTCGCCACGGGCGAGCATTTCAAACGTTTCCGTGTCGTCAAGAGGAATGTTCTCAATATCAATGTCAATATTTTGTAATTTTTTGACTCTGTCCACGACATCGGCGAGGATGGCGAGGTTTTTGATACCGAGAAAATCAAACTTGAGGAGTCCCGCATCTTCTACTGCATGCATATCGTATTGCGTGACAATCTTACCACCTTTGGGATCAAGCTGGAGGGGAACATACTCGGTGAGAGGTTTAGGTGAGATGACGACACCAGCGGCGTGTACGGAGATGTGTCGCGCACACCCTTCAATCTTTTTGGCAAGGTCAATGATGTCCTTGGCGTCTTTTTCTTTTTTGTATATATCTTTGAGCTCTTTGGTGATTTTCATTGCGTTATCAAGTGTCATAGGAAAACCTTGTGAGCCCGTAGGAATGAGCCTTGCGATGCGATCGCCGGTAGCGTACGGGTAACCGAGCGCGCGCGTGGTGTCGCGGACGGCGGCGCGCGCCATCATGGTTCCGAACGTTCCAATTTGCGCAACATGATCTTCGCCGTATTTTTCTTTTGCATAATTTATAACTTCGTCACGGCGGTTGTCGGCAAAGTCCATATCAACGTCGGGTGCTGATGGGCGGAGAGGGTTGAGGAATCGTTCAAAGGGAAGGTTGTACTCAATCGGATTAACGTTCGTGATGCCGGTCAGGTATGACACCATAGAGCCGGCGGCGGAGCCACGAGTTGTGGTCAAGATGTCGTTGTCGTGCGCAAAGCGGATGAGGTCTGCGACGACGAGAAAGTATGGTGCATACCCTTTTGAAATGATGATATCAAGTTCGTATTCTATTCGTTCAACCATCTCTTTTGTTTTGTTGAGTTTGTGTTTTTTGATTCCGCGTTCGGTTAGTCTGCGGAGTTCGGATTCGTGTGTCGTGTCTTTTGGTATTTGTATGTCAGGAAAAACCCATGTTCCAAGCTCTAATTCAAGATTGCATCTGTCTGCTATATTGAGTGTGTTTTGGAGTGCTTCGGGTGTGTCTTTGAAGTATCTCTCTGCTGTTGGTTGGTCTATGAATGAAAAATCTTCATCGTCGTTTTGGAGACCGCCTCGTCTGCCAGCGTCGGCACCCGTTTGGATTTTCAGGAGTGTGTCGCGTGCCCGTCTGTCGTCTTTGTGTAGGTAATATATATCTTGAGCTGCTACTGTCGGAGTGCCTGTGTCTTTTGATAGTTTGATTATTTTTTTGGTGAGTTCGTCGTGTCCTTCAATTTCTGGATGGTGGGTGATTTCTAGGAATGTATTTTTTGCACCGAATGTTTTTGTGTACCAGTCAATAACCTCACTCGCTTTTTCGGTGTCGTTGTTTTTGAGTGCGTTTGAAGTCTCGGCGCTAAATGATGGAAGTATCGCAATAAGTCCTTCTGTGTGATTTTCCAGTAACTCTTTATCAACACGTGGTTTGTAGTAGAAACCTTCAAGGTATGATTTGGTCACGAGGCGAAGGAGGTTTTGATAGCCAGTTTTGTTTTTTGCGAGGAGTACAAGACGACTACGTCTGTTGTCTATACCAGCTTCGCGGTCGTTTCGTGTGCGGAGTGCGACAAATGCGTCAACACCGATGATTGGTTTGATGTTTTGTTTTTTGCATTCTTTGTAAAAAGAAATCGCGCCGTAGAGGTTGCCATTGTCGGTGAGTGCGAGTGCGGGCATTCCTGCGTCGCGCGATGTGCGGACGATGTCTTTTATTTTAGGGAGTGCATTGAGTAAGCTGTAATGGCTATGCGTATGGAGATGGACGAATGAGGGTTGTGAAGGTTTCATTGGATTTATTATAGCAGACTAAATGGAATTATGAATTATGAGAAACGGTGTCTGCCCCGTCAATGTGGTCAACACTCGGTGTCGGACAAAACGTCCGACACCGAGTGTTGACCAAAGTGTTGACCAAAAGGTTTTTGGTAAATACGTGTAGGACATCTGATGTCCTGTATTTCACACAATCGTAGTCGTCCGACAACTACGATTTTAACTACGATTTGTTGGCATTTTAAGATATATAAGGTAACGTGTGGTCAGATTGAAAACATAATACAACAAAGGAGAAAAGAATGGTTTGTTCTGT
>CAYZCN010000038.1:0-7519 GCA_964476975.1 uncultured Candidatus Saccharibacteria bacterium
TTTTTTAGGAATTGTTGGTATTACTGCAGTTATTCAACCTATTTCTACATTGACTACAATACATTTTGACATTTTTGTGATGCTCGGTGTTGCGTGTTTATTGTTTGTGTTCACGTTTTTTGATAAGAGGTATGTGTTGTCACGCGGAGAGGGCTTTTTATTTATTGTGGTGTATGTATCGTATCTTGTTTTTATTGTTATGAGGGGGTAATAATAGGGCTGGATATGAAAAAACATGATATAATTTAAACATGAGACTATCTATAAAGGACTATAAAAACGTTCATTTCTCTTCTAATATCATCGCGTTGTATTTAAATCGTTTGTTGTTACAGATAGCATTTAATGTTGTTGGTATTTTTCTCGTTATATTTTTCTTCATTGAATTTGATAAGTCGGTGAACGCTGTTATTGCAATTTTTGTTGCAATTTATTTAGGACATGGTCTTTTAACACCACTTGGTGCACAACTACTCAAGTCGTGGGGAATGAAACGAATGATGATGATAGCGATGCCGTTCGCACTTTTGGCTACATTTTCTCTTTTGTTTTGGGATAAAAACCCCATCGTATCGCTCACATTCTATCTTGTTTTTATTGTTATTTATAAAGTACTATACTGGATTCCATATCACGTTGACTTTGCTAAATTTACCAACAAAAGAACTCGTGGGAGGCAAATTTCAGTATTAAAAAATGCTTCGCAACTTATCTTGATGGCAAGTCCATTTTTAGGCGGTGCTATTATTGTATTTTTTGGTTTTAACAGTTTATTTCTTCTTTCTACATTTATTTTTGCTACCGCACTTTTCCCGCTCTTTTTTGTAGAGAGAACAGAAGAGGAGTTTACATTTGGATATTTTGAAACATTTCGCAAGCTTTTTCTCAAAAAACATCGCGCACTTTTGCTCGCATGCGTTGGTGACGGAGCACAATCTGTGGTAACTGCGGTTATTTGGCCGATTTTTATTTTTCTTCTGTTGAAGGGCGAATTTTTATCTGTTGGTATAATTTCATCATTAACAATCTTACTGCTCATCGTATTTCGTTTTTTTGTTGGAGACCTGATTGATACATGGAGTAAAAGGAAAGTGCTTACTATTGGCTCAATCGTCTACACTTCAGGTTGGATTATTAAAATTTTTATTGAAACAGCATTGCAAATTTTTATTATTGACACATATCATAAAGCAGGAAGTGTGATTAATAGAACATCATTTGACGTTGCACTATACGAACAGGCGGTTGATAATGGACATTTTATTGACGAATATACTGTTTTGAAAGAGATTTCAATAAACATCGGAAGAGCTGGAATGCTTATTGTCGCAGGAGTGCTAATCGGTATTTTTGGTATTAAGGCGGCATTTATTATGGCAGCATTTGCAACACTATTTATGACTATGCTTAACAGAAAAGTTTCGGTAGAATAATTTTAGGATTTAGTATGTCCTAAGTATGTGATGAACGACAATAAAATACTTCTTATAGACAAACCAAAAGGTATTACATCGTTTGATGTAATACGGCAGTTGCGAAAGAAGTTTGGTATAAAAAAGATAGGCCATGCCGGCACATTAGACCCGCTTGCAAGCGGGCTTATGGTTGTTGGTGTTGGTGGTGGCACAAAAAGACTTTCGGATTATATTAAATTTGATAAGGTGTATGAGGTTGAAATGTTGATAGGAGAGCAACGTACGACGGGTGATATGGAAGGGGAGATTATTGAAGAAAAAGATGTACAGAGTCTTGAGAGGGTAGATGTTGAAAGGGTGGTGAACGAAATGATAGGCACACACAACTTGTCGGTACCTGCGTATTCCGCAATTAAAGTACAAGGAGAACCATTATATAAAAAAGCACGGAGAGGGGAGATTGTTGAGTCGCCTGTAAAAACAATGGTAGTGTATGGAGCGGAAGTGGTGAGTGTGGTGAATAAAGACAAAAGATGTTTTGTTAATTTAATACTACACGTTTCTAGTGGTTCGTATGTCCGGTCTCTTGTTGAAGAAATAGGGAAGCGTCTTGGATACCCCGCAACAACCAAAGAGCTTCGGCGGACACGAATTGGGGAGTATGACATCGCACACGCCCAAAGGTTGTCAGATACATAATTTTATAATTACCTATAGATAATTATAAAATTATTTTTTGTAAAGAAAAAAACCAGCATAGTGTATATGCTGGTTTGTTGTTATGACAAGAACACAATACTTGTGTTGTAGAGTACGTGTGATGCCGTTGATGCTAACATTGATGCTACGGTTGCCTTAAAACAAAAATACCGTGGAAGTCGTTGACTTCCACGGCGCTGTTCAGCGTTCGCCCATTTTTTTATTAAGAAAAAACGGGTCTTTTTTCTCGCGCCCAGCCTGCACAATAGCGTCTATTGCTGCACGGTATGCGTTCATAAAATCTTCACGGGGGACCCATGTGCGCATTTCACGGCGAGCTTTTTCGGTTGCGGTTTTCCGGATACCTTTTTTGGTTTTTCGAAAGGTGAAGGTGATTTGTTCGTCATTCTCACCAACAGCGACATCGGCATGTTCTGGCGTTGCGTCCAGCACTCTTATTTTCATTTCTGCTCTCCTTTGTACCTGTTTCTATTATACTACACTCTACATAATAGTCAAGTACTTGTATTTTTGTTTTATTGTAAAAGCTTAGCGACAACTTCTTTTACATCTCCACCGTCGGCCTTGCCTTTGAGTTCCTTCATTACTGCACCCATAAATTGCCCCATTTGTGAGATATCAGTAATATTGAGCTCCGCTTTTTTATTTTCGGCAACTTTTTTTATTTCTTCTTTTGAGAGCATTGTCGGGAGGTATCCTTCAAGTATCGTTAATTCCTCGCGTTCTTTTTGTGCCAAATCTTCACGGTCGCCTTTGGTGAATTGTTCAATGGAGTCTTTTCTCTGTTTTGCAGCTCGTTGTATGACCGCGAGTGCTTCATCATCAGAGAGCTCTTCGCTCGGTTTTTGTTTTTTAGCGACGAGTTCGTTGGTAAATGCAGAAAGCACACTACGGAGTACAAGTAGACGAAGTTCGTCCCTTTCTTTCATTGCTTTTTGAATTTGTTCTTTTATATCTTGATGTAACGACATAATGTTGTTTTTTATTATATATAATCACTTTAGCATATATTTTATTTCTCTACTTTCTAGATAGGGTTGACTTTTAGGGAGCGCTATGATACACTCTTAAATGTGAGTGCCACATATTTGTGTGGTTCTAACGAAAGTCTGCGAAAGATCCGCCCTCGGGCGGGTTTTTCGTTTCTCATGATATATGGATGTCGGGTAATATTTTGACATCCGATGTCGAAATATTAAAATACTCAAATATACTGGAGTATTTTGTTCTTGATATATCCAAGGTACTTCATCGTGCGAGTTGACAAAAAACACGCTAGTGGACTCCTAGCGTGTACCTCCTAGCGTGTACCTCCTAGCGTGTACTCTTGGTGTATAGTCGTGTATTGTAAAAATGTATTAATATACTATGATTAGTATAGGTTGTTTCAATAAGTGGGGGGCGGCGGCACTCATATAGACTTTTGTTTGGAGCTCGCACCCGCCCTCCACTTATTGGCGCAATATTTCTCTTATGAATATACAATATAATATTCCACTTCACTCATTCACCACACTTCGTACTGGTGGGGAAGCAGAGTATTTTTGTCGCATACATAACCAAATTTCACTTGTTGACGCATGTGAGTTTGCGGAGAAAAAAACACTTCCTCTTTTTATTCTTGGAGGAGGATCCAATGTTCTCATTTCGGATGAGGGTTTTTTTGGTTTAGTAATAAAAATTGAGTTGAAGGGAATAGAGTATTTTGAAAAAGAAAATGGTTCTGTAGAAGTTGTTGTTGGTGCAGGGGAGTCGTGGGACGATTTTGTTTCCGATAGTGTGAAGCAAGAATTATATGGAATTGAAAATCTCTCGCGCATACCAGGAACAGTTGGCGCGACACCTATTCAAAATATTGGTGCGTACGGAGCTGAAGTAAAAGATACAATAGTGTGGGTAGAAGCGTATGACATACGTGAAAAAACTTTTATAAAAATAAAAAATAATAAATGTAATTTTAAATATCGTGATAGTTTTTTTAAAACAAAACGCGGAAAAGATTTTATTATTACAAAAGTTTGTTTTGTGTTGCAAAAAAAGGGAACACTAAACACATCGTACAAGGATGTACAAAATTATTTTAAAAATAAATCATCAGAAGCTATATCGTTGTTAGAAATGCGTAAAGCAATTGTTACTATACGAAAAGAAAAATTTCCTGACTTGTCTGTTGTCGGCACCGTTGGGTCATTTTTTAAGAATCCAATTGTGTCTAAACAGGTGGTATCAGAATTACAGTGCACATACCCAGAATTACCTTGTTTTAAGGCTTCAAATGGAGATGTCAAAGTATCGCTTGCGTGGATTCTTGACCACATACTTAAATGGAAGGGAGTGAGAAGGGGTAAGGTTGGCACATTTTCAAATCAACCATTGGTCATTGTAAATTATGGAAAAGAAAATGCAGATGAAATAAAAATGTTTACGAACGAAATTAAAAAAGATGTTAAGAAAAAAATTAATATTAAAATTATTTCGGAAGTTACAGTGATAAAAAATTAATTTTTTAAAAAAACTTTTTACAAAATTATTTTACAAAAAGTTTTTTTAAGTTATCCACATATTTTTTTTAAAAAACGTTGTTCCGTTTTTTTTTGTGTTTGATAATTAAAGTAAGTGTACACAAAAACATTTTTAACTTTTTAAGTTTGGTCGAGTAGTTTTTTGTGTAACGATTACTCATAAATAATTTTATATTATGGCAGCAAAAAAACGACGAGCAGCTAAAAGAAAGCCAGCTAAACGAAAGGCAGTTAAGCGACCAGCAAAACGAAAGGTCGCAAAACGAAAGCCGGCTAAGAAAAAAGCAGCTCCAAAACGAAAAGCTAAGCGTAAAGTAGCTAAGCGAAAGCCAGCTAAGAAAAAGGTAGCAAAAAGAAAGCCCGCTAAACGAAAAGCGGCAAAGCGAAAACCAGCTAAGAAAAAAGCAGCTAAGCGAAAGCCAGCAAAACGCAAGACAGCCAAGCGAAAGCCCGCTAAACGAAAAGCGGCAAAGCGACGACGTAGATAATTACTACTATAGTTTTTGTTATCTAAAGTCGACTTTACAAAACCACCCTCCTGCAGGAGGGTGGTTTTGGTATTTTTGTAGAATAGGACATTCTATTATTTCGTGAGGTAAAATATGATATACTTTCAAAATGTTAAAAAATCTTTCTATAAAAAAGCTCATCATTGGTGACGAAAATGTGAAGGCACTTAAGAGTATAAAACCTCTGGTTGAGGAGATAAATGGATATGAAAAACGTATTTCCGACCTTTCAGATGAGGAGTTACAAAAACAGACTACCTTGCTTAAAAAACGGCTGTCTGACGGAGAGCACTTGGATGTACTTTTACCTGAAGCATTTGCCACTGTTCGTGAGGTAGCAAAAAGAACACTTGGTGAGAGACATTACGATGTGCAGCTTATGGGTGGCATTGCATTACATCAAGGAAATATTTCTGAAATGCGTACCGGTGAGGGAAAGACACTTGTTGCGACACTGCCAACATATTTAAATGCGCTGACGGGACTAGGGGTACATGTCATTACTGTAAACGACTATCTCTCACGAAGAGATGTTGTGTGGATGGGGCAGATATATAGCGCACTTGGTCTTTCGGTGAGTGTTATAAATCAAGACTCGTCATATTTATACGACCCGAACCATGCGCCCGCTGTTAAAGAAGGTACTGAAGCGGACGAAGAGCGAGATGCACTCGGCTCGTTTAAGGTACAATATGCATTTTTACGACCATGCACGCGTCGAGAGGCATATGAAGCAGACGTTACTTATGGTACGAATAATGAATTTGGTTTTGATTACTTGCGGGATAATATAGAGTATGAAAAAAGTAGTTTACGTCAACGAAAACATAATTTTGCGATTGTTGACGAAGTAGACTCAATACTTATAGATGAGGCACGAACACCACTTATTATTTCTGCTCCCGCTGAAGAATCAGGTAAACTCTATGAGGCCTTTTCTCGGATCGCGAAGCAGTTGAAAGAAAACGAGCATTATACGGTAGATGAAAAATTACGCGCAATTAGTTTGACGGACGATGGAATAGAAAAAGCGGAGAATATGCTTGGTATTGGAAATATTTACACCGAAAAAGGAGTGAAATACGTACATCATCTTGAAACTGCAGTGCGTGCGCAGGCGCTTTTTAATCGTGATAAGGAATATGTCGTACGTGATGGGGAGATAGTTATTGTTGACGAATTTACAGGACGACTTCAACCAGGGAGACGGTGGAGTGAAGGACTACATCAAGCAATAGAATCAAAAGAGGGAGTTCCAGTACAGAAAGAGTCGCGCACTTTTGCGTCTGTTACTTTTCAGAATTATTTTCGTATGTATGAAAAACTCTCTGGAATGACCGGGACAGCTGTAACGTCGTCCGAAGAGTTTTATAAAGTGTACGGCATTTCTACCATTGCGATACCGACACACAAAGATCCGGAGCGACAAGATTTGCATGACCTTATTTTTCAAACAGAGGAAGGAAAGTTTACAGCGATTGCACGGAAGGTTAAAGAATTACATGAGACGAAGCAACCAGTACTTATTGGTACAGTTTCAATTGAAAAAAATGAGCTTTTGAGTGCATATTTAAAACGTGAGGGTGTACCACATGAGGTTTTGAATGCTAAAAAGCATGAGCAAGAAGGTGAGATTATCGCACAAGCGGGTAAAAAGGGAGGAGTAACTATTGCTACAAATATGGCGGGACGTGGTGTAGATATTAAGCTTGGGGGGAATCCAACTACAAAAGAAAAATATGAAGAAGTGAAAAAACTTGGCGGATTATTTGTGCTCGGTACCGAGAGACATGAAGCACGACGTATTGATAACCAGTTGCGTGGGCGCTCGGGTAGGCAAGGAGACCCAGGAGCGACGCAGTTTTTTGTTTCACTTGAAGACAGTTTGATGCGTGTGTTTGCTTCTGACACGATTAAAAAAATGATGGGGCGGTTTGGTATTCCTGAAGATCAGCCAATTGAAAATGGACTGATAACAAAATCACTTGAGTCGGCGCAGACAAAAATTGAAGGGTTTAACTTTGACTCCCGTAAGCAGACTTTGTCGTATGATGATGTACTAAACCACCAGCGAGAGACTGTGTACGAGCGACGTCGTAGTATTTTAAACGGCACAGATGAGGACGTCGACGCACTTCTTGGTGAAATTACTTTGGGGGATGAAAAAGTTGCGCGTAATGTTGAAGAAAAGAAAAAAGCACTTGGTGAAAAAGATTTTTATACAACAGTGCGTAAGCTTTTACTGCAAGCTCAAGACATGCTGTGGGTGGAGCATTTGGAGATTATGGACTATATGCGCTCAAGTGTGAATTTGCGTGCGTACGGACAACGAGATCCTCTTATTGAGTATAGA
>CAYZCN010000039.1:0-7378 GCA_964476975.1 uncultured Candidatus Saccharibacteria bacterium
TGGGGAGGTTGAGGTGATTATTGAGGATTTTTTAAAACAGTAGACATCAAAACTATTAGACGTCGGATGTCTAATAGTTTTGGATTTCAAAATTATCAAACACCGGTCGTTTGATAATTTAACAGGAGTCAAAACCACTAGACGTTGGAGGTCTAGTGGTTTGGGCGCACTATGTCCATATACTGACATAGTGCGTTGATGACATAAAAACCTTGCGATACATCGCAAGGTTTTTATAAATACTCCAGTATACTGGAGTATTTGTTTTTGTACTTACCTTTGTCTTTGTTTAGATTTTGTTTAGGCGTACTTTGTTTTTTGTTTAGGCGTACTTTGTTTAGATTTTCCTTTAGATTTTTTACTTGGGAGTTGAGCTCCCACACGGTGTCTTGATATAAGATGGATAGTTTGTTACTCTATTTTTAGAAAAAATGGCAAAGGAGTATCACGAATGGACAATGTAAATCAAGTAAGTAACGAATTTAAACTTTTCACACTTCACTTTCCAAATCAGAAAGGCAGGAGAAGCGTTGCGTCTTTCTTGGCGAAAAAACCCGAAGAAGTTGCAGGGCGTGTCGGTGCTGAATTTGTTCCTCGAGAAGGGGGAAAATGTATGTCGTCAATGAATTCACTTGAACTTGGTATGTGTGGTGTCATTTGTATTGACGCGTGTATGTTTCATGAAATGGATGAGACCGAAGAAGCACTTACAGCAAACATGGTAGGTGACGTGTGTTTTTCTTCTCATGGACTTAATCTTGTTGCGAAACGTGGAGAGTCAATCTACCTTTATATCCGAGAGGAATATATTGATTTGCCTGAGGGTTTAGAAACAAAACAAGATGCTTTCTTTAAGCATGCCGTAATGCAAGATGCGTTTTGGGATGTAAAATTAATGAGCTGAGTTTTAAAGCAAAAACTGCACCGAGAACAGTGCAGTTTTTTATATGTTGACCAAATACTGAACTTTTGATACTATTCGTTGCATGTTAAAAATACGATTACAACGCACAGGACGAAAAAATAACCCATCATTTCGGGTGATTGTGACTGACTCACATCGGGGTCCTAAGAGTGGAAATCACGTTGAACTGCTCGGCTCATACGACCCGCGCAAAGATACAAAAACGATAAAGGCAGATCGTGTATTGCACTGGATTTCCAAGGGAGCGCAGGTGTCTGACACGGTGCATAACCTTTTGGTGAGCGAGGGAATAATTAAAGGTGACAAGAAAAATGTTTTGCCGAAAAAATCTCCAATTGTAAAGGAAAAGGAAGAAGAGGCTGACGAAAAGGCTCCGGCTGGAGATGCGGAAGACGGTGGAGAAGAAGGTGGTGGTACTGAAGAGGAGACGAAAGAAGCGCCCACAGAAGATGCAGAAGAGAAAACATCAGAAGTAAAAGAAGACGAGGCTCCAAAAGAGGAGGTGAAATCAGCGGAGAGCGAAACTTCTGAAGAAGAAAAGAAGACAGTGGAGTAAAACATAAAAATGTTAATATAAAATAAACGGCTCAACGTGTTGAGCCGTTTATTTTATTAACAGTATAAGGGGCGGAAAACAGTTGACTTTTCTGCGCTTTTTGCCATAATGGACAGTATAGAAAAACGGTCGAATTTCGGGAAACCTGCTTGGAGCTCTTTGCTCCAACAAGGGAATTAGTAATTCAAAGTAGCAAAAAATACTTATGGAAGCAGATCAGAAATTTTTGGACACTCTTATTAAAGAGTTAGTCGATCATCCTGATGCGGTGAAAGTAGAAAGAGTTGTTGATGAGATGGGAGTCTTGCTTACGCTTGATATCCACCCAGAAGATATGGGAAAAATCATTGGCCGATCTGGAAACACTGCAAAGGCTATTCGCACACTTCTTCGTGTTGTTGGTATGAAAAACAACGCTCGCGTGAATCTTAAAATCAACGAGCCAGAAGGAGGTACACGAGCTCCAGCAGCGGAGTCAGCATCAAAAAGTGTTGACGAAGCAATGGAAGACTTGAAAGTATAAACAAAATTAGTATATGTATCTTGTATATGTATACGGAACAAAATTAAAAAAAAGAAAAATCACCGCAATATTGCGGTGATTTTTCTTTTGTACTATAAATAGTATATGACCCATTTTCACATCGTCACACTTTTTCCAGCTTCTATGGAGTCGTACACTGATGCGTCTATGTTGGGGCGTGCACAAGAGAGCAAAAAAATAAAAATTTCATACTATAATCCGCGTGATTTTACCAAAGATAAACACAGTCGTGTTGACAGGCGTCCGTATGGAGGGGGTCCTGGTATGGTGCTTGAGGCGGAGGCGGTGTTGATGGCGGTGGACAAAGCTCGTGGTAGAAAAAAGAATGTGAAAATAATTTTCCTCGGTGCAGGTGGAAAACAGTTTACCGATATATATGCAAAAAAATGTGTTAAAAAATATGCGCACGTTATTCTTATTGCAGGGCATTACGAGGGAGTTGATGCGCGTGTGCGTAAGGTGCTTCGTGCAGAGGAGGTGAGCATTGGTCCGTATATTTTGACCGGTGGTGAAGTACCCGCACTCGTTGTCGTTGATGTGATGGCGCGCTTTGTCGGAGGCGTGCTTGGAAATGAAGCATCGCTTGAAGACTCGCGAGCGCCGAGCTCTGAGGTGTATACACGTCCTGAAGTGCTCACGTACAAAGGAAAAAAGTATCGTGTCCCCAAAGTGCTTCTCTCGGGACATCATAAAAATATAGAGGAGTGGAAGAAAGGTAGAAAGTAGGAGTGGAGGTAGTATTTAGTTAAGAAAAGATCACTGCGGTATGGTGGTCTCTGATTTTTTGAGATATTTTGTTCTTTATTATTGAAGGTAAATTTGGTATAATAGAAGAGTCATTAGGTTGACGTTTTTTGTTTATTTTTGATATATATGCCTAAAAAAGAAGCTAAAAAAGTAGAAAAAAAGGCACCAAAAGCTGAGTCTACAAAAGTTCAACCCGCCAAGGCGGGAAAGTATGGTGCAGAGGATATTACTGTTCTTGAAGGGCTTGAGCCGGTACGAAAACGCCCCGGTATGTATATCGGTACCACCGGTCTTGAAGGACTACACCATCTTATATGGGAGGTTTTTGATAATGCGCGCGACGAGGCGATGGGGGGATTTGCAGACAATGTTGAGATAACACTTCTACCGAATAATCAGATTCGTGTCGTTGATAATGGACGTGGTATTCCTGTTGATATTCATAAAAAAACAAAAGTCTCTGCACTTGAGACAATTATGACAACACTCCATGCGGGTGGAAAATTTGACCAAAAAGCGTACGCAGTTTCTGGAGGTCTTCACGGTGTCGGTGTCTCTGTGGTGAATGCACTTTCTTCTTATACTCGTGCTGACGTGCATCGTGATGGCGGGCTTCATATGCAGGAGTACTCACAAGGAAAGAAAAAAGCAAAAGTAAAAAAACTAAGCGCATCAAAACAAACGGGAACGGTGATTTTGTTTGAGCCGGACCCGGTGATTTTTAGTGAGATAGAATACAACTGGAATAAAATTGTGAGTCATTTGCGACAACAGGCGTACTTGGTAAAGGGAATGCGTATTACGGTAAACGATGCCCGTGAGTATGCAGGAAAAATTAATCTGGATAAAGTTTTTTATTTTAAGGAGCTCGGCGTTGAGGTGCCGTCTATGTCTTTTTATTTTGAAGGCGGATTACTTTCGCTTGTTAAGTTTTATAATCAAGACCAAAAACCAATTCATAAAAATATTTTTTATGTTGATAAACAGGCCGATGAGAATGTGCACGTTGAAGTGTCGTTGCAGTATGTTGATGACATTTCTCCACGACTCACGGCGTTTGCAAACAATACATACAATGCGGAGGGCGGTATGCATTTAACTGGTTTCAAGACTGCATTGACGCGAACACTCAACAGTTATGCGCGAAAAAATAAAATCATAAAAGAAAGCGATGACAACTTTACTGGCGACGATGTATTAGAGGGGATTACTGCCGTGATATCAGTAAAGCTTCCTGAAATTCAATTTGAGGGGCAGACGAAATCTAAACTTGGAAGTGTGGAGGCGCGCGGTGCGGTGGAGGCGGTATTTGGGGAGGCGTTTAGTAACTTTTTAGAGGAACATCCTGACGACGCACGGTTAGTTATCGGTAAGGTTATGTTGGCACTTAAGGCACGGAAAGCGGCGAAAGCGGCGAAAGATAGTGTGTTGCGCAAGGGTGCGCTTGACGGCATGACACTTCCAGGAAAGCTTTCGGATTGCCAAAGTAAAGACCCAGCAGAGTCTGAAATATTTATTGTTGAGGGAGATTCTGCTGGCGGCTCGGCAAAACAGGGGCGTGATAGGCGGACACAGGCGATTTTGCCCATGTGGGGTAAGGTGTTGAACGTGGAGCGCGCGCGACTTGATAAGATTGTTACTGCGCGTGGTGTGAAAGAGCTTATTATTGCACTTGGTACGGCGATTGGAGACACCTTTAATATAGAAAAACTTCGATATCATAAAATTATTATTGCAACTGATGCCGACGTTGATGGTGCGCATATTCGCACACTTTTTCTGACGCTCTTTTATAGATACTTCAAAGAGGTTATAGACGGTGGATTCTTGTATATTGCACAACCGCCACTGTATAAAATCAAAAAAGGTAAGGAGATTTTCTATGCATATAATGAAGAAGAAAAAGTGAAGATACTTGGTAAAGATGCTAAAGATGTTGAGGAGATAGATGAGGTTGATGAAGGTGGAGAGGAAGATGTTGAAAAAAAGAAACAACCAAAGATTACCATTCAACGATACAAAGGTCTTGGTGAAATGAATTATGAAGAATTACGGGAGACAACCATGGATCCCGAAGGGCGTGTCTTGAAGCAGGTTACTGTGGACGATGCACAAGAGGCCGATAAGATATTTGATATTCTTATGGGAAGTGAGGTTGCGCCACGCAAGGCGTTTATTCAATCAAATGCGAAGCTTGCGACGATTGATATATAGAAAATAGAAGGCAGAATGTTATTAAATCATGTTTTTAGATAAGTGTTTTGATTAACTCAACCGGTTGAGTTAATCAAAAAACCTTACGATATATCGTAAGGTTTTTTGATTTACATACGTATTACGTTTCGTATTATTGAATAATTTTGATGATTGTTTGTGTTGTGTTGTTGTCTCTGGTAACTTCGTCAAGTGTATTGCCTGGGTCTATGTTTATGGTAATAGTGCCTTCTGTTTCGTGAACGACGTTGTCAAACCCAAGTGTGAATTCTATACGATCTCCCGGTGCTAATTGTTCTTGTTCGTCAGAGTTGAACGTGTAAGCGGGCGTTGTGGGGAGTACTGTATTAAATTTCCATTTTTCTGAAGTCTTTGTGCCGAGGTTAATGACTTCAAAGAAGATACCACCACGGTCGGTAACGAGTATTGATTCTTTTTCGGTAAATTCGTTCGTGTCAGAATTGAGGATACCTGTTTTCAATACACGAACGACTAAGTCTACTTTTCCGTTTATTGGTGTGTCGTCACGAGGTATTTCTATTGTTTGTTCTGTTTTATCTCCAGGTGTTTGGTTGGGAGTTGGTGCTGTTGGAGTTGTTGGTGTTTCTTGTTCATCGCTGTTGTCTGTTGGAGTGTTTTCGCTGGTGTTATTTGTTTCTACAACAAAGAGAACTGTATCTTCTAACTCTGTTCCGTCGTCTTTAGTGAAATATACAGTAATAGGCATTGCTTGGAAACGAGAGTTTTTCAAAATAGGTGTTAGCTCTATTGAAGTATCAGTAATAGTAAATTTGGTATCACACGGAATGTTCGTGTTACCACTGTCTGTGGACATGGTGATATTTTCGTCACATTGATAACTTACTTTGTATACACCGTCCGTTACACTGCCTGTATGTGTCCACGAAAGTATGAATGGTTCATTTGAGTGAACGAGAGTATTGTCTGATGTTATGGCTAATACTTCGTCTTCTGCTGACCTGAAGTTTGTTGTGAGCTGTACTACAGAAGCGACCATATTTTGTGCCGCACCAAAAACAGCAGGGGAAGATTGTATGAGCCAAGTCGCCCCCCACATACCAAGTGCGATAAGTGTACCTGCTCCTATAAGAGAAAGGCTTTGCGCAATGCGTTTTTTCTGACGCTCCTTACGAAGTTCCTGTGGTGTTTTTATAGTATTCATATTTTGATTATTACTGAAATAATTCATATACTATTATTAACATATTTTAGTTATTCTGTCAAGCATTTTGTTCGCAATAACTTGACATTTCGGTAAATTAGTGTAAAATGCTCTTATACTCATCTATTAAGGTTTTATGAGTTCGGGTAGAGATTACCATGACTGATTCAAACAATCAAATCACACATAAAGAAAACGAGGAACAGAAAACAAATGTCTGGCTATTTATGCTTTCGTTTGGTATAGTATTTTCGGTTTCGTTTTTCTTTTTGTCGCTGATAGGTAGCACTTTTTCTTCTGAAGAAGGTGTTGAGGTATCAGTGAATGTGATGGATGATAGTCTTGACGATGAAGTAGTTTTTGTGGAACCTGTTGCAGAACCGATGCGGATTGTCATACCTTCAGTGTCTATTGATGCAACAATTTTGAATCCACAAAGTCGCGATATTACCGTACTTGATACAGCACTTCAAAGTGGAGCGGTTCGGTATCCTGGGTCAGGACTTCTTGGAGAGAAAAAAGATATGTTTCTTTTTGGACACAGTACAAATTGGGATGTTGTACAGAATCAAGCGTATAAATCGTTTAACGACATTGAGTCGGTAGGAAAAGATGAATTGATTCGTATACACTCAAACGATCGAGAATATGTGTATAGCGTAGCGTCGGTTTCTATGGTGAGCGCGAACACCGCATGGGTGAAAATTGAAGACAAAAATAAATTGTTTATCTCAACATGTAACACGTTCGGTAAGAAGACAGACAGATTTGTTGTCGAGGCAGACTTTGTTGCAAGTTATCCATTAACTACTTAACTATTTTTAATAATTTGAATTTGATTAAATAATACATTATGTATACCAACACATTTCATTCTAAAAATAAAACGTACGCCATTCTTTTGGTGATCCTCCCCCTTTTTGTTGTGGGTGTATTTTCGTTTGTTGTGTTTTCGTATAATGTACCGTTTTCATATGCACACGCAACTGGTGGCGGAGGAGGAACAGGAACGGGTGTTGGAACTGGCGGTGGCGGTTGTAATGGCTGCGGAAGTGTGACTGGCGGAGGAGGAACAGGAACGGGTGTTGGAACTGGCGGTGGCGGTTGTAATGGTTGTAATGGCGTAGGCGGTGGCGGTCATGGTGGCCCTCCACCACCTCCACCACCACCACCGCCTCCACCACCACCACCACCTCCACCCCCCCCCCC
>CAYZCN010000040.1:0-7319 GCA_964476975.1 uncultured Candidatus Saccharibacteria bacterium
CTCTGAAATACAAAATGTTTCTTCAGGAGAAGGCGCATCAAGTGTTGAAGTTCTTGAGAATGTTACTCGTGAGGATACAGATGCGCACGAATCGGGTTTGCATACAGAGGTGCTTTTGAATGAGGTACCACAACGAGAAAAAAATTACGTTAAGGTTAAGAAAATTCTTTGAGATGAATAATGAATTAGGAATCAAGAATAACGAATTAAAAAACTCATGATTCATAATTCTTAATTCATGATTCATAAAACGTTTTTACTAACTATTTTTATGATTAACATAAAAAATTTAACAATTTCAAAAACCCACACACATCTTACCGATGGTGACTTTTCTGCGATGGAACTTGCGCAGACGTATTTAAAAAACATTGGAGAGCAAGATAAAGACGTACACGCATACTTGGAGGTGTTTGATGATGTTGAGCATCAGGCAAAAGAAGCAGATGCAAAAATAAAAAAGGGTGACGCAACACTTCTAACTGGTATCCCTGTCGCGATGAAAGACAACATACTCATTAAAGGCAAACGTGTCTCTGCAGGTTCAAAGATTCTCGAAAATTACAATGCGACATATGACGCAACAGTAACACAAAAACTAAAAGAGGAGGGAGTAGTATTTCTTGGTCGGACTAATTGTGACGAGTTTGCAATGGGTTCATCAACCGAAAACTCGGCGTATGGAGTAACGAAAAATCCACACGACCTGTCTCGTGTTCCAGGAGGATCTTCTGGAGGAAGTGCTGCGTCTGTTTCCTATGACGGTGCACTTGTCTCACTTGGATCTGATACTGGAGGGTCTATCCGACAACCTGCGAGTTTTTGTGGTGTTGTTGGATTGAAGCCGACGTATGGTACAGTGTCACGTCATGGTCTTATTGCAATGGCATCTTCACTTGACCAAATAGGCCCTTTTGGAAATTCTGTTTCAGATGTTGAAATAGTTTTTGACTGTATAAAAGGCAAAGACGTAATGGATGGAACTTCTTTTGACTTGAAAAAAAAGAAGATGCAAAAAAAACCACTGACACTTGGTGTTCCGCGGCATTTTTTTGAAGAGGGAGTCGATAGTGATGTATTAAAGGCATTTACTGTTGCTACAGAGAAACTTAAGGACGCGGGGTATAATATCAAAGACATAGAACTTCCGCGAGTACAGCACTCTCTCGCGGTGTATTACATAATCATGCCCGCAGAAGCATCAACCAATCTGGCACGTTTTGACGGTGTAAAATATGGATTACATATTGACGGAGATGATTTACTTGGTGATTATCACAATACGCGTGGAAAAGGATTTGGCGCTGAAGTAAGAAGGAGGATTATGCTCGGAACATATGTTCTTTCTGCGGGATATTTTGATGCATACTACGGAAAAGCGAACAAAGTGCGTGCGCAAATCGCACAAGATTTTAATGAAGCATTTCAATCAGTAGATGCTATAATTACACCCACTACTCCATCTCCTGCTTTCAAGATAGGTGAAAAATCTGATCCGCTGTCCATGTATCTTTCTGATATTTTTACAGTACCCGCTAACTTAACTGGTATGCCAGGACTTTCTGTTCCGACAGGTACGGTAGACAAGGAGGGTTCGTCGCTCCCCGTTGGTTTCCAGATTTTAGGCCCTCACATGAGTGAGGATACGCTATTTACTATTGGTAAAGATTTAGAAAATGTTTACTAGCACAACTACACAGGGGTACATATCTTTGGACATTGAAGTTTTCTTGCTCGGTATATACAACCTCATTTCTGGATTCGGGGACATTGACCAAGAAGCTTTTATTGAGACGGCACAGGGTGTATGGAGTTATTTCCAATTTTTTTCGTATTTGTTTATTGCCGTATTACTTGTAGGAATAATATATTGTATTCGGGGTATTGTTGCGGTGCGAAAAAAAGAAACAGAATATTATAATGCACCAAAAATTATTTCCCACGACGTATCTGAGAAACCTAAAAATGAAAAGTGGCTTCATATTGAAGAACTCACTTCATCAGAAAATCCAAACGACTGGCGACTTGCTATTTTAGAGGCAGATATTTTACTTGATGAGCTTATTAATTTGATGGGATACAAAGGTGAGACGATGGGAGAGAAGATGAAGTCCATTGAAGCCAGTGATTTTTCTACACTTGACCAAGCGTGGGAGGCTCACAAAGTACGTAACCAGATCGCACACACTGGCTCCGATTTCATTCTTACATTACATGAAACACGGCGTGTAGTCGATCTTTATAGACAGGTTTTCGAAGAGTTTCATTTTATTTAAGTAAATCAAAATGTTAAAAAACTTCCAGTATACTGGAAGTTTTTTTTAATGCGCGTTTCCAGTAGTTGTTTGACAGGGCTAGTATTTTACTATTATATAGTAGTTAGAATAGAAGATTAAAAATAAGGATATGTGGCAATGGAAGATAATAAAGAACGTTTTAAGATGTCCTTTGGTAAAAAAGATATTGCTGGTTTAGACAAGTTTGCTGGAATTAAAAATTCAGAATTTATTGCAATACCACTTACTGAAGCTTTTATACATTCTTTTTTGGAGGGTTTAGAGACAAGTGATGCCAAAGAACTACTTTGTATCACCGACTTTCGTCACAATAAACAAGTGTGGTACGGAGATCGTTTTGTGTCGTGTTATTACGATTGCGATTTCATTACTGATGGAAAGGTTGTTCGGGTAACTACCTGGGGAAGAACAGATATCGATGTAAACGATATGGATGAGTCTTGGTATTGCGTTGATTCTATAACTTTTAGTGGTGACAAGGCTTGTGTTGATAGATTTTATTCAAATTTACTTATTTTTGTTAATGCACAGGACATAGATGAAATGATGGATGTAGCAAAGAAGAGTCTTCTTGAAGGGAAGTTCTATCACTTGTCTTTCGAAATGTGCAAATTTTACGATTTGTAATATTAAAATCTAAACCCCTCACTCTGTAAGAGTGGGGGGTTGTTCCTATCTCGCTAGATAGTGTTACTTTTAAAAAGGAGTGAAGAATACATCAAATCCCAGTTTTTTATAGTGAGCCATTATTTTGTCAGGACGTAAGTCTTTATTGTTAATTGAATCTAGTGAGTATTCAACACCTTCTTTTGAAAGCTGTGCAAATTTTTCATTATACGATGAAAATGCTTCAAATGCGTCACGTAACTCTTTTGCTCGTCTACGTATATCTTCGTCAATTTCCTCTGGATCGTTTTCTGCAATACTGCTAAATAGTTCAATTTTGTTTCCATATAATCCATTGCTTTTTCGGTACGCTTTTACATTTATATCTTCTCTAACAATGAGATAATGTTCCTTTGTTTTTGTATCCAAAGTTTCACGCGCTTTTGCGAATCCCGTTTCTAGATCTGCGGTAAACTCCCATGTCCCTCGTGGGTCAACAGCTATATGCACAATCGGAATGTTTGATTGTAAGAATCCTTTCTGCACTTTATATGATTGGATCAAGTCCTGAACACTCGGTGGCATTGATGGAAGTATTGCTTCTCCACCACGAACAGCTCTCACCTGCTCCTCCGTCATACCAAGTTCTGTAAACTGGCTGACATTGTGCGTGTGTGCTATGAACAGTTTCTCTGGTTTCTGGTTCAGTGCATCTCTGATGTAATTAATATCTATCACTGCACGACTTGTATCCTGTGAAGAGAGCACATCTTGTCCTTCGCGCGAAGTCTTGTCGTTGCTCCATACTCTTTCGCTGTTATTTTCAACACAGAGCGCAACCATTTCTTTTTCTGTATGTATTGCTTCGTTCTGTAGTTTTAGAAGACCTTCATTCCAGTTGTCTCCCTGCTCAATGGATTCACTCACACCCGCCTTAGCTTCGTTGTGAGTGAGTGAGAACATAAAAGTGCTAGCAGCCACTGTTCCTGTTGCCATTTTTAGAAAATCACGACGTGTTGGTAGTTGCACACCTCCTTCTTCACTTTCCCTACTTCTTGGATGTTTTTCAGACATATTAACTTCACTCTATCAAATAAACAACTAAAAAGCACCCTGTTGAATTAAGGGTGCTTTTTAGTCTAAGTTAGTGTTTTTTAGAAGTTTCCAGTCGAACCAACACATCCAGTAACACATCCAGAAGAGTCGTAATTATAGCCATCAACACATGGCTCACCAAAGTCTATGAAGTCTTGTTCGGTCACACATTCTGTTGAGTTGCCACAGTCTGCAGAACATGACCATGAGTCTTCGGGTGACTGGCAGACTCCGTCACCACACACACTCGCAGGCGTTGCGTCTGGCGCGGTGTCGTATACGGTACATCCAGTTGGACATCCAGAGCTGTCTGTCTGACATCCGTCTGAACAAACGTTGTAATTACAACTCGTGCTTCCGTCGGGATCACCGTAACCGTTTTGTTGACATGCAAATGTTGTCGTTGTTGTAGGTGGCGGTATTACTGTATCTGGTGGAGTTGTATCCATACATCCGATGGCACATCCTGAAGCGTCCCACGTACATCCGTTTGGACACGTGCTAGCACTACAGCTCTGGTCGCTTGCGTTGCCGTTGTATTCGTTTGCTGTACAGGTGACCGCAGTAGTCGGTGACGGTGTTACTGTGTCTGGCGGCGTGTTTTGACTTTGATAGTAACAATACGCATTAGTGGAAGAGTCTCCTGCGTACCAGTAACAGTTATTTATTGCTGAACATGACGTTTGGTCAGTTGGACCATAACATGGGTCTTCGCCCCCTGTGCCAGTAGTTGTACCAGAGGTATTGGAGTAGTTGTAGTCAGCACAGTAGCCGTTGTCCCATGTAAACCCAGAAGAGATACAGTTACTCTCTGAACCACAGAGCCACGCTTCAGTACAGGTCGTGACGTTGCCCGAACAATCCGGAATACCGAAGTTTTGCCAGTTGGCCGCACTGTCATCTCCCGCACCCACTCTCCAGCTGAATTTGTTTTGAGAAATCGTCGCACATTCTCTCTGCACATTTGCGAGGTAGTCAGTGTATTCCGCGTCTGTTCTGTCAAGAATCATTGATTCAGTAGAGCCGTCAGTAAATGTCCATACGTATGGTACCCATCCAGCAGGTTCTTCAGTACAGTCTGTCGGACAGATGTATCGGTATTCGTCGGCGTCACAGATACCGTCACCACAGTAGCTTGCTACTGGTGGTACTGGAGTATCGCTGTTTGGAATACATTCTCCGTGGCTGTAGCAACCGTTTTCATTTTTTATTGTTTCACGATATGAACCTTCTGGGCATGGTTTTACATCTACGATTGGACATTCAATCGGTTCTGGTGGTTTCGTGTGCGTGTTTGCGGTCACACACTCTTCTTCGGTGTGGAAGACGTATGGGTTAGTACACCCACTTGTATTGGAGAGAAAACAGCTTTCTGAAACTGGGTCGTACGTATAACCTTCAAAGTATGCTTTACATGTTGGCGTGTCTTCAAAAAGCGCACACTCTCCGGGGACGTAACATCCATCTATGTTTTTCGTGTCTTCTCTATATGAACCGTCTGGACATGGTGCGGGGTAGTATGCGGGACACGCAACTGGTGGCACGGAATCTCCGTATTCACACGCCGGGTATTCACAGCCGTTGTTGTTTGTGTAGTATGCGATCTCACCGCCGTCACAAAGTGGTAAGTCAAATGCAGGACACGCTGTCGGATTTACGGGTTCTACGGGGTTGGGAACCATGACGCCTTGCATAAGGTGTTCAGGAATAGGAGCGGGGAATGTCGCCGTGCTCATATCAAGTACTTCGCCGTCGGGGAAGACACAGATGAACGTATCTTTTAAGAAACCGTTTTTGAAGAAACAAAGGTCGTGGAAGTCGCGTTCGCCGTAGAGGTGATTTGGGTAGTTGTCGTCCTCGGTCCGCTTGTAACCAATTTTATAATTTTCAGCCATAATGATACCTTCGCGCGCGAGTTGTGCAGCATCGTGCGCTTCGTTGAATGCTCGCCCGATATCGTCATAGCTCCGTGCGTAAAACGATTCGTCCATTCTACGTTCTGCCAAGTTGAGAAGTCCGAGTATTTCTTTCAACGCTGGGTCAAAGTTTTGGTCGCCAGTGTATGCAACATCATACGGAAGCGTTTCTATCAGTAACTGGAGTTCTCTGATGAGATTTTGAGCTTCGTCTGTTTGTTCATCTAATTTTTCAAATGAGCCGTAAATAAATTCACGTTCTTCAAAGATGTGGTCAAAGTCAGGTAGGTAGTAATCATCTTGTTGGAATTGTTCTTCGTAGTGCAAGAACCTCTCTTCGTCAGTAATTTGTTCTATGCGGTGTTCTATGTTTCTCTGTTGCGCGTGTACTATTTCGTCGTATATTGCACCGAGGAAGAAGTCGTCACTCAAGCCGTCAAATGCGCGCACATCTGTTGGGTGATTTCCTGCGATAGCGTCGTACACTGCCTGCCGTTCGGAGTCTCCGCGCGCGTCACTAATATCTTCCTTAATTTCTTCAACAGCTTTTGTGCGGAGTGCTTCAAACGCGTCTAGTTTGTCTTTAGGGATGAGCGTTGCGATGTCGTCAAGAACGCTGATTGTCTTTGCGTCGTGGAACTGTTCAATTGAGTTAAAGAATTCGTCGTGGTGTCCTTCGTCGTTTTCGTCCGCATCACTGAATCGGTCTGCGAAGTTTTGTTCTGATTGTCCAAAGAGGTTAGAAAGTCCGTCAACGACACCTTGGCCGAGGTTGTTTTCTAGTACGACGACAGTTCGCACATCAGAAAAGTCACCGTCAACGAGGTGTTCCAAGAAGCGTGCCTTTTGAGCGTCAGAGAATCCATCAAGTCGGTCTTCGGTGCGTGAGATGCTCTGTTCTTTTGCGCCGATAATAATTTTACGGAGTTCTTCTGAAAGTGGCTGTGCCTCTAGCTCGCTAATGATTTCCAAATGTCGTACCTCGTTTCCACCGATTTCGTTTACGAAGTCTTCAAAGATCGCTCTCTTTGCGGACTGGAATTGTTCTAATTCGTATTGGAGTTTGCCGAGTGCATTTTGTTCTGCAAGCGCGATTGTGTCTTTTACGTCGTCAGGTACTTGGTCTTTTATTTCTTTTAATACTTCAATGTTTTTGAATTGTTTGAAGTCGGAACCTTTTTGACTTTCTAGAACTTCAACGATTTCTTTTGAAACCTCGTCTGCATCCAAGAGCGCAAAGACAGAATTGAATGTTCCCGCGGTGCCGTCTTTGACATCACTGATGGTGTCAATAGAGTCAGAAGACAGACTCTTTTCTATTGAACCAAGTTCTTTTTGATATTTGATAACCGAGTCAATCACCTCTTGAGCAAGTGCGCGCGATGCGTCTTCATCTATGTTTGTA
>CAYZCN010000041.1:0-7029 GCA_964476975.1 uncultured Candidatus Saccharibacteria bacterium
GCAATTTTGATTACTTTCTCCCGCGTCGCAAAAAAGCTTCGCATTTTTGCTCCGGCGACAGGATTCGAACCTGTGACTCACTCCTTAACAGGGAGTTACTCTACCGCTGAGTTACGCCGGAATATTAAATTATCAATTTTCTACACTATCACGATTGCGGTCTTTTCAAAATACAAGTAACTCCCTGTTAATAACAGCGGTTTAAAGTAGCTGATACTACTTCTCACCCCTACCGCTCCGTTACGCCGGAATTATTGTATTGTACTAAAACAAAGTCAAAATGCAAAGAGTAATAAGACTATAAAAAACATCCGACACTTCCAACCACCCACCACTCGTAGAGTTGACATTCTTCCATATTAATAATATAGTGCTTTTAGATTTATATTAAACAGCAACAAAGGAGTCACCAAAAATGACCAAGACGCCCGAACAACAAGACGCCCCCAACAACAAGAATCAGTTGGGTATTTTCTACCACCCAAGATACAATATCAGTTTTTTGGGAGTTGAAAATTTGCATCCATTTGATTCAAAAAAGTACGGTCGAGCATTCAAGCTCTTGCGCAAAACCCACGGAAAAAAATTTGACAAACTCTGTATCGCACCACAACATCCAGCCAACGAGCATTCTCTTCGTTTAGTGCACACTGCGGAATATTTAAAAAGTCTAAAATCTGCAGAAAAAGTAGAAAGTATTCTTGAATTACCACCAATACGCCTTCTCGGAAACCGAATCATTGACCACAGAGTACTTCGACCGATGCGCCTTGCAACCGAAGGGACGATTATGGCGGTACGACACGCCCTACAGTACGGCATGGCAATCAACCTCTCCGGTGGCTACCATCATGCAAACCCTAAATTTGGCGAAGGTTTCTGCGTATACAACGACATTGGCATAGCAATAGCAAGCGCCATTAAAACAGGACATCTCACCAAAGATGCATACGTGGCCTACATTGACCTCGACGCCCATCAAGGCAACGGTGTGGCTCGTGTGTTTCTAAAGTCACCGAATGTTCGTTTATTTGACATGTTCAATGCACATATCTACCCCGGCGACACAGTTGCACAACGTCGACTTAATTGTAAGTTGCCGCTCTACACAGGAGTTTCCGATCCTACCTATCTTGACATACTGGAAAGCGAGCTTCCAAAGTTTCTTGATGACATGGGAGACAGTATCGCACTTGCGGTTTATAATGCCGGAACCGATGTTCTCGCAGGCGACCCGCTCGGTTTCATGAGCGTGAGTGCAGAAGGAATACTCAAACGCGACCTTTTTGTATTTGAAACTCTGAAAGAACGAGGAATACCTTGGGCAATGGTGACGAGCGGCGGCTACACACAAGAAAGCCACCGCATCATCGCACGCACAGTCGGCGAAGCAATTGACCGTTGGGGAGCTCCCGACGAAACAGCCCGTACCGAATAATTGTTCTTTTAAATAAATTTCGGCGAAATTTTAGACCCCGAGCAAAACAACTTTGCTCGGGGTCATCTTTTTTAAAAAATTAAAAAATACAACATAAGTGAACAATTACGTAACATTGACGCTTTTATCTTTTGTGATATAATTTTTACAGAGTTGTTTTTTCACAAAAAGGAGTACGCGATAGGAAGATTGTCGCGTAGTCTGTACATAAGAAAAGTTTCTCTTGCTTAACCAGGTAAAACCGACGACTAAGTCGCATCAAAAAGTCCCAGCTCCGGCTGGGATTTTATTTTTTAACAAAAAATAGGACGTTCTCATTACGAGAACGTCCGCACTTGTTACATGTAATACTACCGAAACGACTACTTGTTTTTTTCGTTAAAAAAGTCTTCAACAATAGAAGCTGGTGTTGAACCCCTTCCGCACGTCAACATAACATCGTTAAATACACCATGAACCTCCATCGCGTCGCCATTTTCAAAATTATCTGCCTGAAACTCCCAAACAGTAATCATTTTTTCAGCGTATCCGTAAATCGTACCGCCCGCCACTGATTTTACTATTCTTTCAGCCATCTCATTTTCCTTCCGTTTTTTGATATATGAAAAACTGTTACTCTACAAAGATACTAACACACTTAATGCGTGTTTGTCAACATACAAAATCCCATGCTATCATAAATATATATTAGTAATAGTTAAAAATATGTTTGAAGAACTTATTGTAAATATTAACTGGCTCGCCGTATGCGTTGGTGCGATAGTCGCCTATGGCCTCGGTTGGCTCTGGTTCTCACCAAAAATGTTTGGGAACAAATGGATGGTCGGTGTCGGTCTCACATCAGAGAGCAAAACATCAATGACACACGCAATGATCACACAAGCGGTCGGAACATTTCTCTTGGCATGGGTCCTCGGCGTCACCGAAACCACCGACTCTCTTGCTTTTGCAATTCTCGTCTCTCTCACCACTGCAACGCTCGTAAAAGCAAACGGATTCTTTTGCGGAAAAAGCAAATGCGCAATTGGTGTTGAAGCGGGATATATCGTCGCAATGGTCATTGTTATGATTTCAGCACACATTATTTTTTAAAAATACTAACCACTAACACAAACACATTATGACCAAAACTCTAAAATGCGACCTCTGCGACCACGAAGCACAAGGCGAAACATTTGAAGCGTGGATGAAAGCTCTTATGCCTCACTACATGGAGACACACGCCGACATAATGAACGACTCCAGCAAAACAAAGGAAGATATGGAAAGATGGATGGTAGAAAACAAAGCACGGTTTGACTTAATTTAGAACACAACAAAAAGCACCTGCGAGGGTGTTTTTTGTTGTGTTTACTTTTTTATACCACTAACGTACTATTCAATCAGAAAAACAAATACAAGAGAGGGTTTAGAATGCCTAAGGCTAACCACAACAACATTAAGAAACTGCAATCAAAACTCCCGAGAACCAAGTCAGACGTTCCAGGTTTTTCTATAAAAATAAAACGTAAGTACGGGTGCGTAATAAAGGGTCGACCAGCAGATTCTCCAGATGAAACTCCATTTACCGACTACGGTGTGGAGGGACATTTCGAAGTAACAGTAACATGTTCTGATAATTTTATAGGTGCATACGAAGTGGAAGGTCCTTGGAGCTTTATTCTTACCAACGAGTTACGAGATTACACTAAGTCCGGATTCATTAAACGAGTTCACTATCAACCATTCGGTGACACTTTTACAAAAGTTGAAGTAATTGAAGAACTTGAAAATTATCGCAATATGGGAATGATGGGCAGGAGTAAACAAGAATACATCGTATGGGTAAACATTCACATTACACACCCTGACGGAAGTACCTCCTACTCCAAATGCGGAGTCACATCACGAGTTCGTAAATAATCTCTAAAAACACCACTTTTTTCATTTGGAAAAAGTGGTGTTATTCTCTTATGTAAAACATTGACATATTTATACATTAGTGTATAGTGTACACAGAATTAAACAGTGAAAAACAAAGGAAATCTGCGATGTCACTAGTCAGACAAATGGTGAAAATACTCGAAAAAGACGAGGAAAATGAAAGGGGTGTAAAAAAGCTTCAAAAAAAACTCCCTAAAATAAAGTCTCATGTTTCTGGATTTAAGACAAGTATTACCCGCAAAAGCGGCTGTGTTTTACAGAGCCGTCCGAAAGATTCACCGGATGGTACACCCTACAAAAACATCGGCGTTGACGAACATTTTGAAATTGCTGTCACCTACAGTGGTGACAACTACAAGTTCCCTCCCGACGCAAAACGTAGGTGGAAATATCTGCTAACCAATGCATTAAGGACAGATTACGGCTCTGGATTCCATGGACACATATGTTTCCAACCTCTTGATGGCACCTTCACAGAAATTGAAGTTGTTGAAGAATACGAGAACTACCAAGGTTCCGAGGGTATGGGTCGCAGACCTAGTCCGGAAATGGTTGTTTGGATAAAAGTCCACACAAAAACACCTGACGGCCAAATGAGCCATCATGGTTTTGGAATCGCGGACCGCCCCTTGACCGAACAAGACAGAACAAACATGCGAGACGTGCAGTAACCTTTTTGTCTTTTCACCCCAAAGTGTGCAACGCCGAGCGTTGCACACTTTTTAATTAAAATGAATTCCAAACAAACAGAACAATACGATGTCATCGTAATCGGCGGAGGCCCTGCCGGCATGATGACCGCAGGAGTAGCAAGTAAGCGCAACAAGCGTGTTCTTTTGCTTGAAAAAAACAAAGATCTCGGAGAAAAACTCAAAATTACCGGCGGCGGACGATGCAATATCACTAACGCCGAATATGATACGAGAAAACTCTTAAAACATTTTGGAAAAGCCGAACAATTCCTTTTCTCACCATTTTCACAGTTTGGAGTTAAAGACACATTCACTTTTTTTGAATCAAAGAAACTACCATTAGTAACAGAAGCACGGAAGCGAGCATTTCCCAAAACACAAAAAGCAATGGATGTATTTAAAACAATGCGCAGATTTATTGACACAAAAAACATTACAGTCCTCACCAACGAACCTGTCAAAAAAATATTAGAAACAGATGGTGCCATTGTCGGGATAAAGACAAAAAAACAAACCTACACTGCAAAAAGTTACGTTATCGCAACCGGTGGCGTGTCGCACCCCGAAACCGGCTCCACTGGAGATGGCTTCAAATGGCTCCAAAATCTCGGATACAAAATACAAGAACCAAATCCAAGTATCGTTCCCCTCCGCTCAAATGACAAGTGGGTGAAAGACCTCTCTGGCACCTCGCTTTCATTTATGAAAATTACATTTTTTGTAAACGGAAAAAAGGCATTTTCAAAAAAAGGTAAACTCCTCTTTACCCATTTCGGTTTATCCGGACCACTCATATTAAATTCCGCGAGCGAAGTCGCAGACCTTCTCCACGAAGGTGGGGTCACAGCAGAGATAGATGCCTTCCCTGACACCGACATCGGCGCGCTTGAAAAAAGAGTATTAAAGATTTTTGATAAAAACAAAAACAAAGATTTTAGAAATGTTGTAGGCGATATCGCGCCTCAAGGCATGGGTAACACGCTCATAGAGTTTCACATTGTTCCCGAGGTCATCACTAAAGTACACAGCATTTCAAAAGACGAACGCAAATGTCTCGTGCGTCTAATGAAAGGTTTTCCACTCTCTATAGAAGGACTTATGGGAATGGACAGGGCTGTGGTCTCCTGTGGTGGAATACAACTTGAAGACGTAGACACAAAAACAATGCGCTCAAAGCGACACAACAACCTCTTTTTCGTAGGTGATATGCTTGGCATCAACAGACCCTCCGGCGGATACTCACTCCAACTCTGCTGGACCACCGGCCACGTCGCCGGAGAAAATGTTTAACTTTATAGGGAATTACACCAAAAAGCTTGACAATATTATTCAAATATGATAGTATGAAATTAGGAGGTTACACAGAGGGTTACACGAGTAATCTTGAGTAATACGGTCTTGTCCCCGTCCATCAATAAAACAAATTGATGATTCAAAGTAGCCAAAACTGCCGCCAGTGGTCAAGAAACCATTACCCAAGCGGTGCATCAGAGCCGTAGGAATTGCAACGAGCAATTTTCAAAAGGGGGCTTCACGATACGATCGTGGAGCTTTTTTGTTTCTGTATTGCAATACACACAAATAACGTGTATTCTCTATATATCTTTACATATTTAAACTAATTAAAAACATGGCAAAACGAAGCACAGGAATAGAAAAAAGAAAAACATCGCGCTCAAAAAAGACCAAGAAACGTCTCGCAATAAAACACGAGATGCTCGCTAAACGCGCCGCAAAAACAACAAAAAAGAAATAAAAAAATGGACGTCGGACGTCCATTTTTTATTTTTGTTTGTTTGCCTTCACGCGCGCATTTTCAGTCAAATGTTTTTTACGCAAACGCACCGACAGCGGTGTTATCTCAAGATATTCATCCCCCACCATCGTCTCAAGTCCTACCTCAATTGTCATATCTTTTGGCGGAACAAGTTGCACGGCATCATCAGATCCCGATGCACGCATATTTGTAAGTTGTTTTCCTTTTACAGGATTCACTACCATCTCATCGCCCTTTGAAGTGTTGCCGATAACCATTCCTTCATACACCTCTGTATTTGCTCCGATATACAACTCCCCACGACTTTGTAAATTCGCAAGCGGAAATGCAAGTGCCTTACCTGCAATCATTGATGTCATGGAACCTGCTTTTCGTTTTTGGATTTCTCCCGCAAACTCTTTAAATCCAATCACTCGACTTGAAATAATCCCCTCACCTTTTGTATCAATAGTAAACTGACCGCGATATCCCAAAAGCCCTCGCGTCGGTATCTCAAAAATAAGACGTGCAGAATTTTCATGTGTTACGACATTTTGAAGTACTGCCTTCCTCTTGCCAAGTCGCTCAATAATAGCGCCTTGATATTCGCTCGGCACATCAATAGTCACTTCCTCAAACGGTTCGAGTTTCTTACCATCTTCTTCTTTAATAATAATACGCGGTTGCGATACTTGAAGCTCATATCCTTCTCTTCGCATATTTTCAAGCAGGACTGCAACATGGAGTTCCCCACGTCCCGACACTGCGAAAGACGCACCATCCGAAAAATCAACATGTAGTCCAACATTTATTTCAAGTTCTTTTTTAAGACGGTCGCCTATCTGTCGTCCTGTAACAAATTTCCCCTCATTACCTGCAAATGGTGAGTTATTCACAAGAAAATCAAGTGTAATCGTCGGCTCATCAATAGTAATCGCAGGCATCGGCTCAACGCTTTCTGTTGTCATAATAGTCTCACCAATAAAAATATCCGGAAGCCCTGCGATAAGCACAATGTCTCCTACCTCCGCCCCAACAAGCTCCTCACGTGCTGTTCCACGAAAGCCAAATAACTTAGTGATTTTACCTGATCGCATTTCTCCTGTTGGCTTCTTTACAAATACCGCAGCCTTGTCTTTCAACGTTCCGTTATAAATACGCGCCACCGCAAGACGTCCAAGAAAGTTGTCATATCCTAAATTAAAAACTTGTGCGACGAA
>CAYZCN010000042.1:0-6829 GCA_964476975.1 uncultured Candidatus Saccharibacteria bacterium
TCAAAATAGTATGAAAAAGAAAATAATAGATGCATACAAACGTCGCTCGTGGTTCCACGCACCATACAAAACACCGTACTTTGTACTTAATACCGAAGAGCTCGCAACCATTTTCCATTTTCCAGGTGGTGTTGTGCAAACTCCAACAATGAGCAGAGTTTCATCCAAAAAAGCTGAAGCGCCTATTAATCTTCCTACGGATGACAGTGAATAGATATGACAGAAGAAACTCCTCCACCAACAAAAACATATTTAGAAAAAATACAAGACTCACCGCACGTTATGGGTTTGATGACCTTTATTGCAACACGCAAAAAGACCTTTATCACTTTTATATTCGCTCTTTTGATGCTGTATGTTTCTTTTATTCAAGCACCAAATGATTTTCCTACCAAGGTAGTATTTACGGTGGACGATGGCGCAACACTCTCTGAAGTTGTGGACAAATTAGAGTATCAAAATATTATCCGCTCCTCAACTGCACTGAAAGGTCTTGTAACCATTTTAGGCAATGCGCAAAATGTATTTTCAGGGGATTACTTTTTTAAGAGTAAAAAGAACGTATTTCAAGTTGCACACATTATAACTACAGGAAGTTTTGATCTTACTCCCGTTAAAATAACTGTTGCTGAAGGAGCAACAATAGATGATATGGCGATTATTTTCGGTACACGACTCCCATCATTTGATAGAGAGCTATTTTTAGAAAAAGCAAAAGTAAAAGAAGGGTTTTTATTTCCTGATACATATAAATTTCTCCCTAACGCAGAAGCGGAAGAGGTTATAGAAAAACTTGAAAATACGTTCCGTGAAAGAATTCTTGGAATAGAAGCAGAAGTGAATGCATTTGGAAAACCTGTTGAAGATGTGGTTATTATGGCATCAATTTTAGAAAAAGAAGCTCGCACAACAGAATCACGACGCATTATTGCGGGTATTTTATGGAAACGTCTTTCTATTGGTATGCCACTCCAAGTTGATGCGGTTTTTGGATATATACTTGGTAAGGGAACATTCCAACTTACACTAGATGACCTCAAAATAGATTCTCCTTACAATACCTATAAATACAAAGGACTTCCTGTGGGACCAATAGCAAGCCCTGGCCTTGATTCACTCAAAAGTGCAGTAACTCCTATTGAAACAGACTACTTCTTTTATCTATCAGACCTAGAAGGAGAAATGCACTATAGCGAAACATTTGAACAACACAAGGCCAACAAAAGGCGCTATTTTTAATCAAAAAAACTTGATATTTGTTCGAGGTTCAACCTTGAACAACCCCCAACTCACAATGGAGTTGGGGTATTTCGCACTCCTTTTAATGTGTTAGGAGTTCTCTGCAACTGTGCAACGCTGAGCGTTGCACACCCCTTGTTCGAGGTTCAATCTCGAACAACCCCCAACTCACAATGGAGTTGGGGGATTTTTCATTTATTCTAATGTGCTAGGAGCCCCCTAGCACATTTTTTGTAACACCATATGGAGTAGGGGTTGTTTTTTATGTTTTGGTCAACTTTTGGTCAACACCGAGTGTTAGCCATTTTGTCCGACACCGAGTGTTGACCATTTTTGTACTGTATAACTTTTTTGCGAGAAAGTGTCAAAAAAGCTACAATACAAAGAGTTTTCAGCTGTTAGCTTATAGTTTTTAGGAGTTTATAACTATTTTTCCTAAAACCTAAAACCTAACACCTAAAACCTAACACCTAATTTAATGATTATTGATATAGTAAAAATTGCACTTCCGGCGACATTCGCTTTTTTTATCGGCATTGCACTCACCCCACTTCTTACCCATTACCTCTACAAACACAAGATGTGGAAGAAAAAAGCAGGCAAAACCGACATGGATGGTAATGACACACCGATCCGTAATGCATTACATAAAAGTAAGGACGTGGGAACACCACGAATGGGCGGTATTGTCATTTGGGCAAGCTCACTCATAACTATCACAAGTATCTGGGTGGTTGCAAAGTTATTTCCCACAGAGACCATGACCAAAATTGATTTTTTAAGTAGAGATCAAACATGGATACCTCTTTTCACACTTATTATGGGTTCATTGATTGGTCTTATTGATGATTTTTTTGAAATAGTTGGCTCAAAAAGTTATGTCGCAGGAGGTCTTTCGTTGCGAAAACGACTTTGCATAGTTGGTGGTATAGCGCTTTTTGTTGCACTATGGTTTTCTTTTAAGTTAGATGTCAGTACGATCGGTATGCCGATTCTTGGAGATATCAACATTGGTTTCTTTTTTATACCGTTTTTTATATTCGTCACACTTTCACTGTATGCCAGTGGTGTTATTGATGGCATAGATGGTCTTTCTGGTGGGGTATTCGCCACTATTTTTTCAGCGTACGCAGTCATCGCTTTTTACCAAGATCAAATCAATCTCGCTGCATTCTGCGCAATGCTTGTCGGAGCCCTTCTCGCATTCCTCTGGTTCAACATTCCGCCTGCTCGTTTTTATATGACAGAGACAGGTACTATGGGACTCACCATCACACTTGCTGTAGTTGCGTTTATGACCGACTCTCTTGGTGGAGGAATCGGTATTTTTGTACTTCCCATTATTGCGTTTCCACTTGTTGTGACAGTTTTGTCAGATGTAATACAAATTACCTCAAAAAGATTACGGAAAGGAAAGAAAGTATTTTTAGTCGCACCTCTCCATCATCACTTTGAAGCACTTGGCTGGCCACGATATAAAGTCACTATGCGTTACTGGATTATCAGTATTATCTTTGCAACCATCGGTATTATTGTAGCTCTTATTAACTAGCTTTTAGGTGTTAGCTTTATGCACAAAAAAGTAGATAGACCATTCCTTGTCACCGTAGTCACTTTAGTGATTTTTGGTTTTTTTATATTTACATCCGCATCTCTAGGACTTCTCGCTAGAGAAGGAGCACGTTTTAGCTCAATTGCGTTTAATCAATTCTTTTTCGGCATTTTTTTAGGTTCTCTTGCCTTACTCACAACATTAAACATAAATTACAAGTGGTGGAGAAAATACGCACTTTATTTTTTCCTTTTTTCTCTTGGTATGACACTACTCGTTTTTGTTCCCGGTATCGGTTATGAGTATGGGGGAGCAAAACGCTGGCTTGATCTCGGCCTTTTTTCTTTTCAGCCAGCAGAATTATTAAAACTTGGTTTCGTTGTCTACTTCGCTTCATGGCTTTCTGGAGTACGAACTCAGTTACATAAATTACAATACGGACTCGTTCCATTTCTCTTACTCCTTGGTGTTGTTGGAGGCACACTTCTTCTTCAACCAGACACAGGAACATTTATGATTATTTTTGCGACTGGATTGGCTATGTATTTTACCGCAGGAGCGCGATGGAGGGATATATTTCTACTTGGTAGTATGTCTGCACTTGGTTTAGTAGTGCTAGCGTACTTCAGACCTTATGTGAAAGCACGTATTCTCACTTTTTTAGACCCATCAATAGATCCTCTTGGCACAAGTTATCAAATTCAACAATCACTCATAGCAATCGGTTCGGGACAAATTTCTGGACGAGGATTTGGACAAAGTGTACAAAAATTTAATTTCTTACCTGAGCCAGTAGGGGACTCAATTTTTGCAGTCGCCGCAGAAGAATTCGGATTTATCGGCGCTTTTATTATAATAGGACTTTTTCTGTTTTTATGTTTCCGTGGGCTTAAAATAGCAAAAAAGAGTCCTGATTATTTTGGTGGACTACTTGTTGTAGGAATTGTTATACTTATAGTATTCCAGTCATTTACGAATATTGGCGCGATGCTTGGTGTATTACCACTGACTGGGCTCCCGCTTCTTTTTATTAGTCATGGTGGGACCGCCTTGTTATTTGCTTTGGCGGAAATAGGAATTATATTAAATATCTCTAAATATTGTAGAAAATAAGGAGTGAGTAATAGCGAACGACTATATTTTCTTAAACCCTTTTTTTGAGAGTTATATTACAAAATTGCATTCATATTCGTTATCACTCACATTCATTAACAAAATATATTATGAAAATTGTATTTACAGGCGGTGGTTCAGGTGGGCATTTTTATCCAATTATTGCAGTTGCCCAAGAAATTCAAAAAATAAGCAAGGAGCGAAAATTAATTGCTCCCAAGCTTTTCTATATAGCACCTCACCCATACGATAAACGCGCGTTGTTTGAGTTAGATATAACCTTCAAAAAAAGCCCTGCAGGAAAAGCTCGGGGTTACTTCTCACTCCTCAACTTCTTTGACATATTTAAAACACTTATCGGTATTTTAAGAACAATTCCTTTACTTTTTTCTATCTACCCTGACGTTATTTTTAGCAAGGGCGGATATGCGAGCTTCCCGACACTGTTTGCTGCGAGACTTCTTCGTATTCCAGTTGTAATTCACGAGTCTGACGCTGCACCAGGTAGGGTTAACACGTGGTCAGGAAAATTTGCGGAGAAAATTGCAGTAGCATACCCAGAAGTAGCTCAATATTTTAAAAAAGAAAAAGTAGCTTATAGTGGTAATCCTGTTCGTCGTGAACTCCACAAAATAATTCGTACCGGGGGTGCAGATTTTTTTAAGTTCGACAGTAACATTCCTACAATACTTATTATTGGTGGTTCCCAAGGAGCACAACTCATTAATGAAAACGTTCTCGGTGCATTACCTCAACTGGTAGAGAAGTATCAAGTTATACATCAAACAGGTAAAAAACATCTCAAATACATACAAACAACTGCGGGAGTTATTTTAGAAAAAAGTGCACACAAAGAACGTTACCTTCCTATTGCTTATTTAAATACACTAACAACACGAATGGCCGCAGGTGCAGCAGATATTATTGTCAGTCGAGCAGGAGCAGGGGCAATTGCCGAAATAGCGCTCTGGGAAACACCGAGTATTTTAGTTCCTATTACTAAATCAAATGCAGACCACCAAAACAAAAACGCCTTTTCGTATGCTCGAGCTGGAGGTGCTGTTGTTATAAAAGAAAAAAATCTTACTCCAAATGTTCTTATGTCTGAAATCACACGCATTATAAAAGATAAAGAATTACAAACAAAAATGAGTGCATCAGCGCGAGAATTTGCCCGCCCAGATGCTTCAACTGTAATTGCAAAAGCCATACTTGGTATAGCACTAAAGCATGAACGGTAACATTATTTTAAATATAAAAAATCTATTATGGATCTTAGTTCACTTTTCAAAAAAACAATAGACACCCAAAAAGCAAAATCATTGAATACTGTATACGTAACAGGTCCAGTTGTTACACGCATTGCTCCAAGCCCCACGGGACATCTTCACATAGGTACTGCACGAAGCGCTCTTTTTAATTTTTTGTTTGCTCGCAACAAGAAGGGTACGTTCATTGTACGCATAGAAGATACTGATACGAAACGAAGTAAAAAAGAATATGAAAAAGACATCCTCGGAAGTCTTGAATGGCTTGGTATAAAATATGATGCATTATATAGACAGTCAGAGCGTACGGAAATATATACATCGTACATAGACACCTTACTAAAAAGTGGCCAAGCGTATCTTTCTAAAGAAGAAAGTAAGCAAAATCCAAATGAAGTGATAGAAATAGTTAGACTAAAAAATCCTAACCGAAAAATTGTTTTTAACGATATGGTGCGAGGTGAAATTATTTTTGATACCACAGAGTTGGGAGATTTCGTCATAGCGCGAAGCATTACCGAACCACTCTACCATCTAGCAGTTGTCATTGATGACTATGAGATGAAAGTAACCCATATTATTCGTGGAGAAGACCACATTTCAAACACACCACGACAAATCCTTATACAAGAAGCGCTCAATATACCACGACCACATTATGCCCATATTCCTCTTATTCTGGCTTCAGATCGCTCCAAAATGTCTAAACGTGGCGGTGAGTCAGCGCACATAAAAGATTTAAAAGAAAAAGGGTACCTTCCAACAGCGGTTATTAACTACCTCGCTCTTCTTGGGTGGAATCCCGGAACATCACAAGAACTTTTCTCTCTTGAAGATCTTATAAAAACTTTTGATATCAAACAAATAGGACGAGGAGGGGCAATATTTTCTACAGAGAAACTTAAATGGTTTAATAAGCAATACTTAAAAGATATCCCAGAATACCAATTTAAAAAACTAATACATACATCATTTCCAGAACGTCTTACTACATTACCTACCTATAGTGAAAAAATACGTGATAGGTTAACAGTTGTATTGCGAGAGAAAGTAAAATCTCTTGAAGAGTTGAAAGGCCTTGCAGAAAGCGGTGAATTAGATTACTACTTTATAAAACCTGAATACGAGACCACAAAGCTACTTTGGAAATACCAAAAAGAAGGTGAGATAAGTAAAGAAGAAACGAAAAAACATCTAGAAACAATAATAACACTTTTAGGACAAATTCCGTCTGCAAGTTTTTCTCCAGATGCAGTTAAAAAAGCGATATGGGAATATGCTGAAGAAAAAGGACGAGGTGCGGTCCTCTGGCCTCTTCGTTTCGCATTGTCTGGAAAAGATAAGTCACCTGACCCATTTTCAATTTCTTACACTATCGGCAAAAAAGAAACCTTGGAAAGGATTACAACTGCAATTCAAAAACTCCAAAAAACATCCGTATAATTTGCTATAATACAATTATGTATATGTACCGTGTTTTTCTACATATTGTTTTTGTTTGTATCGTAGTGATTGTCACTATCAGCGCTACTGTGGTGCACGCTCAATCGGTGAATGAACTTCAACAAAAAATTTCTGATCGTAATAATAAAATACAAGAACTTGAAAAGGAGATAGGTGAATTTCAGGAGGAACTCACAGAAATAGGTGGTGAAAA
>CAYZCN010000043.1:0-3667 GCA_964476975.1 uncultured Candidatus Saccharibacteria bacterium
AATATTAGAAATTTTAGTATCATTGCCCACATTGACCATGGTAAGTCTACACTTGCTGATAGGATGTTGGAGGTAACAAATACAATTCCTGAGCGCAAAATGAAGGCGCAGGTACTTGACTCTATGGAGCTTGAGCGTGAGCGAGGTATTACAATAAAAATGCAACCAGCACGTATGGAGTATCAAAATGAGGGTACGGAATATGTGCTCAACTTAATAGACACCCCCGGTCATATAGACTTTTATTACGAAGTTTCCCGGTCTCTTAATGCAGTTGAAGGTGTTTTGCTTTTAGTAGATAGTACACAAGGTGTGCAGGCACAGACACTATCCACACTTTATATGGCGCAAGATCTCAACCTCACCATCATTCCTGTATTGAGTAAGGTTGATTCGCCTCTTGCGCGCGTGTCTGAAGTTAAACAAGAAGTCGTAGAGCTTTTGTCATGTGAGGAGGGAGATATTATTGAAACATCAGGAAAGACAGGTGAGGGGGTGAAAGAGTTGTTGCAGAAAGTTATAAAAAATATAACTCCCCCACAGGAGTCTGGGGGTGAAAATCCGCGCGCTCTTGTATTTGATTTTCAGTATTCAAATCACAAAGGTATCATTGTGTATGTACGAAACTTTGAAGGATCGATTTTTAAAAATCAACGACTCGCCTTTAGTGTTGCAGGAGAGAAATTCACTGCGCTTGAAGTCGGTATATTCTCTCCTGAAGAGACACCAAAAACAGCGCTTAATGCAGGTGAAATAGGGTATATCGTAACAGGCATTAAGAAGCCCGGAATTGTCTCTGTGGGAGATACTATTGTGTCACAGGGGTCAAATACGGAACCGCTTTCAGGCTACCAAGAGCCGCGTTCTGTTATTTGGGCGTCAGTGTACCCCGAGAGCCAAGATGACTTTGAAGTTTTAAAGCAAGCATTGCTAAAATTACAACTTTCAGACGCATCCCTCTCTTTTGAGGAGGAGTCGTCGTTGTCTTTGGGAAGGGGGTATCGGTGTGGTTTTTTGGGTATGTTACATTTGGAGATTGTTACTGAGCGTTTGCGTAGAGAGTTTGACCTTGAACTTATTGTTACAACTCCGACAGTTCCGTATGACGTACATTATAAAGACGGTAAAGTTGAGACGGTGTATTCCCCACCACGGTTTCCTGAGCACGGTGACGACGTGACCGTACAAGAGCCGTGGGTAAATATTACGATAATTACACCTAACGATTACTTAAGTTCGGTGATGCAACTCTTGCATGAGCATGAGGCAGATGTTGGGGAGTCGCACAACTTTGGTGATAATCGAATATCGCTTTCGTGTATGATGCCACTCCGTGAACTAATGCGTAACTTTTTTGATAAAATAAAAAATGTTTCGTCTGGTTTTGCGTCAGTATCGTATGTTATTAAGGATAAGCGCCCAGCTGATGTTGTGCGGTTAGATGTGCTAATTGCAGATGAGATTGTTCCTGCGTTTTCAAAAATAATTTCTCGCAAACGTATTGAGGAAGAATCAAAAGCGATTGTTAAAAAGATATTTGATACATTGCCAAAACAAATGTTTGTAACAAGTATTCAAGCAAGGGCGCTTGGACGTATTATTTCGGCTCGCAAACTCGCTGCGCTCAAGAAAGATGTTACCGGACATCTCTATGGAGGAGACATTACACGAAAACGAAAGTTGTGGGAAAAACAAAAGAAAGGAAAGAAAAAGATGAAAGCGCGAGGAAGGGTGAATATCCCACACGAAGTGTTTTTAAAGGTGGTTAAAAGTGAGTAATAGATGAGCAAGTATAGCAAAACCACTCACTCAGATGTCTGACACTCGAGCGAGTGGTTTTTAGGGGTGGAAACTTTAAAAGAGAGGAGTGTAGAGCATTGTCATACTGATAATAATAAGGATACTCAATGCAATCCAAATGTATTTTATTGCTTTTTTTGTTTTTTTATCAAACATGTATGTAACCTGCCCCGTCACAGCGAGGTGAATTAGTTGGTAGCCACTAGTAATATTACTATGATATTATATACTAAGTTTTTCCTAATAACTAGTCACTAGTGGCTAAAAACTAATCCATGTTTGACTTCCACGAAAAAAGAAAATTACGACAGTTACTTTATTCTAAAGTAACCTATATTATTTTATTTATCATAGTGCTTTTGCTTGCAAATAGTGTGTGGAATATTTATTTCAAACACAGAGATACACGACTAGAAAGAAAAAAGTTAGAACGCGAAATTGCAACTCTGGAAGTGCAGGAAGCACAGCTTCGAGCAGAAATTGAGCGACTCTCAACACCGCAGGGTGTAGAAGAGGAGATACGAAGTAAGTTTGAAGTTTCTAAAGACGGAGAGAGCGTTATGGTTATTGTTAATCCAGAAGAAGACGACACGGACACATCTAGTCGCAGTAAGGGGGGATTTTGGTCAAACTTTTTTGGTATTTTTACGCGTTGAACTCTCCACTTGGGAGTCGAGCTCTCAAATAGAAGATGTTTTATCTGTGGTATACTTGAGAGGTATTTATTAGTTAACATATAAAAAATATGAAAACAGTTATCATTTATAGTACACCGACATGTCATTTTTGTCAGCTTGCAAAAGAGTTTTTTACAAAGAATAATGTAGAGTACACCGACTACGATGTGTCGCAGGATGCAGAGAAGCGTCAAGAGATGATTGAGAAAAGCAAGCAAATGGGGGTGCCGGTTATTTTTATTGATGACGAGATGTTTGTTGGTTTTGACGAAGCAAAACTCACCACAGCACTTGGTCTCTAAAACTTTGTTTTACTTGCATAAAAAACGCTACCGCACCTTGCAGTGAGGTAGCGTTTTTAAAATTATGCTAATATAATACTTTTAAATAACAGCCCCCGTAGTTCAACGGATAGAACAAGAACCTCCTAAGTTCTAGATCCATGTTCGACTCATGGCGGGGGCATAATATAAAAAGATTGGTGTGTATAGAAATATTTTCTGATATACTATATATATGAATGAAGAAGAGAATCATGACGAGATAAAATCAATGCTTAAGAAAAATCTCGCGCTTACTAAAGACAATAATCGGCTTTTGCGCAAAATACGAAGGAATGCGGTCATCGGTGGTATCTTTAAATTGGTGTGGTTCGCTGTTATTATTGGTTTGCCGGTCGTATTGTATTACTATGTACTACAACCATATATTAGCCAAGTTACTGACACATATGCACAAATTGGCGGAGGAATAGAAGATATCAAAAATACTCCGATTATTGACTTTTTCTTGGGTGGAGGATCTGGTGGAGTGGAATAGATAGTTGTTGTTTTTTAGTTCAAACAACGATACAATGTGTCGTATATTATATTTATTTGCTCGGGTAGCTCAGTTGGTTAGAGCACTGGTTTGAAGAACCAGGTGTCGGCAGTTCGAGTCTGCCCCCGAGCACAAAAAAACGCCTTTGTGGCGTTTTGTTTGCTCAGGGAGAACAGTGCCGACGCACTGTTCGTGCAGACTCGAAAGACGGAGCCATGTCGCACGGAGCAAAGCGAGTACGACAGGCGAGTCCGGGGAGGAAGCGCTTAGTGAAGACAAGTCCGAAGGACGTCGTCTGAACTTAGCGACTTGACCCCGAGTCTGCCCCCGAGCACAAAAAAACGCCTTTGTGGCGTTTTGTTTGCTCAGGG
>CAYZCN010000043.1:3767-6502 GCA_964476975.1 uncultured Candidatus Saccharibacteria bacterium
AAGCGCTTAGTGAAGACAAGTCCGAAGGACGTCGTCTGAACTTAGCGACTTGACCTCGAGTCTACCCCCGAGCACACGAACGAACACAAAACCCCCGCGGACGAAGTCCGCGGGGGTTGAAGTTTTTTTACATTATCCAACGCGTACTTTCAGTTTTGTTTGTTTTTCTTTATTTATTTTAGGAAGGGTGAGTACGAGAAGTCCGTGTTTTTCTGCAGCAGTTGATGCTTCAACTTCAATTTCTTGTGGAAGCATAATAGTTCGTGCAAATGCTCCCCAGTATAGTTCGCGGTAAAAGTAGTTTTCGTCAGATACTTCCTCGTCATTTTCACGATGTCCACGAATAGTGACCATGTCGCGCGTTATAGAAACGTCTAAGTTTTCTGGTTTAACACCCGCAACAAGAGTTTTGATAACAATAGTGTCTGCGGTTTGATGCACATCCACTGTGAGTTGCCCCTCTTCAGGCTCTGTATCATTTTCCCACAATGCTTTTTCTTCGTGGTCTTCCACAGGTTGCGCCTCTTCTTCAGGAGCGTCATACTCGTGTTGAAACTCGTTGTCTTCTAGACTGACGGTGCCAGTAAGTCGTTCAAAAAATGATCGTTTTTCTTTTAACATAATAGTTTGTTCTTTATCGCATGCGGTTTATTTTCATGCGTTTTAATTTTTCAAAAAAGAGAATGAGCAAAATGATACCTATCCATACGAATATAAAAACTATCAACGCTTTCTCTCCGTTACTATTTATTATAAAAAGATTGAACAAAGTATGCAATACAATAGAGAGGATAACTCCCGCGCCAATGAATAGTCGTCGCACCGAGATATTTTTACTAAACGAAAGTGCGATTGCGATTCCTATTGTTGCTGACGAAAGAACGTGCAAGAGCATTGCGCCGAGGAAGCGTAAATTTCCTGTGAGGATTGTCCCTGTAATGTTGCCGTCAGAGAGTGGGTTTAAGAGAAAAAAAGTATTTTCAAGTGCTGCGAAACCAAGTGCGACAGTAATCATATATATTACAGCGTCAATCGGCTCGTCCATGTCCTTTTTGCGAAGTACGGCAAAGTACGCTACCACGTACTTAAAAAGCTCTTCAACTGCAGCCCACGCTATTATTACAGACGTTGCACCGAGCATTGTCGCGGCTAGTTTTTGGAATGGAAGTACGAGTGGTACCGTGAGCATACCTGCAATAAAAGCAAGTAAAATAAGTCCGCGCGGCTCGGGACGCGCATTGTCTTCTTTGAGCCAAAACCATAGCCACAGTAGTGCGGGCAATATACCACCAAGAAGCGCGTAGAGTAATATGTGAGGAGAGACCATAATAATTAGTATAAGGGAACGAATATATGTATAAAGAAGGGTCGGTGCCGTTAAATAATTTTTTTATACATATACTTATACTATATACATATACTTATTTTGGCCACGACGATACCATAAGTATATCATTATCTTTTAATGAATTCTCTTTGTTATTCGCATTAGGTAGAGATTGCCATATTTCCTCTGTTACAAACGGCATAAACGGATGAAGTAATTTAAGAGACGTTGTGAGTATATGATAGAGTGTCCACTGTCGTGATTGTTTTGCGTCGTCGTCTGGGTCGGTAAGTATTGACTTACTCTCTTCAATGATTTCGTCTGCAAGACGATGCCATATGAAGTGATATATTTTTTCAGCCGCGAGATATAAGCGATGGTGTTCCATGTCGTCTGTGATATCTGTAATAGTTGTTTGTAGTTCTGATATAATTTTCTCGTCATCTTTTGTGAGTGTTGGTTTTTTCTCAACATATTCCTCGTCTATATTGTCTAGTACAAAACGTGTGATGTTCCATGGTTTATTCGCAAAATGTTTGTATCCCTTTATTTTACTTTCATCAAACTTCACGTCGTTCCCAATCGCGGTTCCCACCAAGAGCCCCATACGTATTGCATCAGCACCGTATTTTTCAATTAAGATAAGTGGGTCTACACCATTGCCGAGCGATTTACTAAATTTTCTTCCGTCTTTTGCTCGCACCAAGCCGTGTATCATAACTGTTTTGAAAGGAACTTGTCCTAAGTGAAAACCACTCATCAAAATCATACGAGATATCCACAGAGGAAGTATTTCGTATGCGGGAGACATAAATGACGTCGGATGGAATGTTTTAAGGTCTGTTGTTTCGTCAGGCCATCCAAGTGTTGAAAACGTCCACAGCGCCGAAGAAAACCACGTATCAAGTACGTCGGTGTCTTGTTCGTATACAGCATCACAGTGTTCACATTTTGGTTTTATTTTTGAAACGACAGTCATTTCACACTTTGATACCTCACCTTCTTTGCCGGGGATTGGGATGCATTTGTTTTCGTGATACCACACAGGAATGCGATGTCCGAACCAGATTTGTCGTGAGATGCACCAGTCGTGAAGGTTGTCTACCCAGTGGAAGTATGTTTTCTTGAAGCGATTTTGAGGCATATCTATCGCACCACTTTCTACTGCTGTGCGCATTACTTGTTTTAGTGTAATTGTGTCGCCACTTTTAATTCCGGGGATTTCAGAATGAGGAAGTTCGAAAGGTTTATCAACTGCTATAAACCATTGGTTCATTATTTGAGGTTCAACTATTGCCCCCGTGCGTTCTGATGTGGCGATATTGTGCGTGTATGCGTCGTCTGTCTTTACGAGCAGACCTTTCTTTTTTAATTTTTCAACAATTTTTTCTCGTGCCTCGGTGATTTT
>CAYZCN010000044.1:0-6104 GCA_964476975.1 uncultured Candidatus Saccharibacteria bacterium
ATCGCAGAAGGTCTCGCCGGCGTCTCTACTCCTGAGGCAATGGAGATACGCAGAGACCTCATCAATGATGGTGACGTAAACAAAGACTACATCGCACAAGGCCTCGCTGGCGTCTCTACTCCTGAGGCAATGGAGATGCGTAGAGAGTTGCGTAAGGGTGGTATGTTCAAAAGTGGTGCAAGCAATGGCAGTGTCGCTCAAGGTATTTTTAATAACGCTAGACTTGTAACAGGAATGACCGCAATATATGAAGCAAATGCCAAACGAGAAAAGGGTCAACACAACTCACTTATTGAGTTGTAGTATGGCACTGTTGTTACAACGACTCACGCATCACCTTAATACAGAATATTATAACCGTTGATATGTTTTACTTTTGCCATCACGGACAATAATAATGTCACCGTTTTTGTAGGTGCTTTTTTTGTTGACTATTTTTTGTATAACATTTGCTACTGCTTCGGGTTTTTGATATGTCTTGATCCCTCTCGGTAACATTTTTGTATTTGTCGGACCGGGGCAGAGTGTGATGCACGAGAGTTTTTTGGATGCGATTTTTTTTGCAAGAGATTGTGAAAAAGTGTTTACTGCACCTTTGGAAGCAGAATAAATTGGAAACGAAGGATTACCCCAAATACCTGCTGTTGAGGAGATGTGAATAAAACCGCCACGTTTGATATGAGGAGTGAATAGGTTTGCAAAAGAGATGAGTGAAAATGTGTTTATTGCAAATGTCTGTTGTAGACTTTTATGTGATTCTTTTTTATCTAAAAATCCAACGGATTGTACTATCCAGTTAATTGTTTTGTACTTTTTGCGGATATTTTTGAAAAGTTTTTGTATATTGGAGTGTTTTGATAGATCGGCGATGTAGACCTCACATACTCCTCCATGCTTTCCTATCTCTTTTTTGAGTGATGAGCACCTCGTTGCTGTGCGTTCTACTGCAAGAATTGTTGTGTTTTTGTCGGCAAGTGCGAGACAAATTGCTTGTCCAATACCACCACCTGCACCCGTGACGAGTATAATTGTGCCTTGTTGTTTTTTTTGTGTAATTTTTGACATATTTTGTATATTTGACATAGTATCATCGCGGTAGAATAGTAGCAACTTATATGGTGTTTTGTTAGTATATATAGTTATGGCAGTAAAGAAAAAAAACACAACTAAAACCAAGAAAGCTAAGAAAGCTAAAACAGCTAAAAAGGCTATAAATAAGAAAGTAAATAAAAAAGTAGCTTTTATCACAGGTATCACAGGACAAGATGGTTCGTATCTCGCAGAGCTTTTGTTGGAAAAGGGTTATGAAGTACATGGTCTTGTTCGTCGTTCTAGTCAAAACATTTTACATCAAGACGAAGGGGTATTTACTGATGAAGCATCAAAGAAAAAAAGAAAACTCTTTCTTCACTATGGTGATTTAAGCGATTTTAGTTCTATTAAAAGGATTATGAGCGAGGTGCAACCGGATGAAGTATACAATTTGGGTGCGATGAGTGATGTGCGTGTGAGTTTTGATATTCCGAATTATACAGGGGATGTGACAGGACTCGGGACACTTCGCGTACTTGAGGCGGTACGGAATTGCGGACTTACAAATACAAAAATTTATCAAGGGTCAACATCTGAAATGTTTGGGAAGGTGCAGGAGGTTCCGCAGACAGAAACAACCCCTTTTTATCCGAGAAGTCCGTATGCGGTGAGTAAGCTCTACGCGCATTGGATTTGTAAAAATTATCGTGAGAGCTACGGTATGTTTATTTCAAGTGGTATTTTATTTAACCATGAGTCTCCACGGAGAGGTCCGAACTTTGTTACACGAAAGATTACGCGTGGTGTTGCAAAAATATTAGAAGGAAAACAAAAAAAGATTTATCTTGGTAACTTGGAAGCAAAACGTGACTGGGGATATGCACCAGAGTATGTTGAAGCAATGTGGCGGATGCTTCAACAAGACAAACCTGATGACTATGTTCTCGCAACAGGTGAAACACATACGGTGCAAGAATTTCTAGAAGAGGCATTTGGACACGCTGGGTTAGACTGGAAAAAGTATGTAGAAATTAAGAAAGAATTGTTCCGACCTGCCGAAGCCGACATATTGATTGGTAACCCCACAAAAGCAAAAAAAGAACTCGGATGGAGTCCTCAGGTTACGTTTAAAGAATTAGTAAAAATACTTCTCGATTCTGATATTGAAATGGAGAAGAAGGGACAGAAGTATGTAGGATACGTTCCACATGGATAATATGCAAAAAGGAAAAGCGGTCACACAGTGTCATATGTGTAAGAAGAAAAATCTTGAACTCGTTCTTGATTTGGGTCATCATCCGCACTCGGATGATTTTGTGGAACCAGAACGTTTGCGAGGAGAGATGTACTCTTTTCCGCTTCGTCTTGTTTCGTGTCGTGACTGTGGACTTCTTCAGATTGATTACTTGGTAAACCCTGATATTCTTTATCGGACGAATTATGTCTATGAATCTTCTACAACAAAAACAGGACGCGAACACTACGCAAACATGGCGCGTGATATCTTTGATACCTTCTCTCTTTCAAAAGGAGATTTAGCGATTGATGTGGGGAGTAATGTTGGCGTGCTTTTACAGGGGTTTAAGGATGTGGGTATGGACGTACTTGGTGTTGACCCTGCCGAGATCCCTGCGCAAAAGGCAATAGACAATGGTATTCCAACAATTGTTGATTATTTTATGCGTGAGACTGCGGGGGAAATAAAAAAGAAACATGGTCCTGCGCGTGTGATAACAGGAACAAACGTGTTCGCGCATTTGCACGAAATTGATAGTGCGGTAGAGGGGATGAAAGAGCTTTTATCAGACGATGGTGTGATTGCTATTGAGGCGCCGTACGCTATTCCTCTTATTGAACATTTGGAATACGACACGATTTATCACCAGCACGTCGGGTATCTTTCGGTAAAGCCAATGCAGGAATATTTTAAACGTTTTGATTTAGAGCTTTTTGACGTGAAACCAGCATCAATTCACGGTGGGACACTGCGATACTATATTGGACACACTGGTGCGCACGAGATTGCTCCTGCGATTCCGGAATATTTACGAAAAGAAGAAGATTTTGGTCTGTACTCTAAGGAACGTCTTAGTCGTTTTGCGTCAGATGTCGTTGAACAGCGAGTTGCGCTTTTGGACTTGTTGCTTTCACTCAAAAAGAAAGGAAAGAGAGTTGTTTGTGTTTCAACTCCCGCGAAAGGAAATACGCTTCTTAACTATTGCAACGTTGATACGACACACATAGACTATGCAACGGAGAAAAACGCACTTAAGGTTGACAAATTTACACCAGGGACACACATTCCGATTCATGCTGACGAAAAAATTCTTGAAGACATGCCGGACTATGCGCTTATTCTTGCGTGGAACTTTGCAGATGAGATTATAAAAAATATGGAGGAATTTAGGAAGAGAGGAGGAAAGTTTATTATACCGATACCAAAGCCGGTGATTAAGTAATTAAAAAATATGACAAAGGCAAAACTTCGTTTTAGTAATAAAAAAATAAAACCAGCGTTTACTGACAAGCGTGGAAGTATTTCGGATATTCTTGAAGAGCCGGTTGGACACATTGGTATTATTACTTTTGCTAAAGGAGTAGTACGCGCGAATCACTACCACAAAAAATCGGTACAGTACTCGTATGTGCTTGAAGGAAAAATTGAACTCACTATTGCTGACACAAAAGGAAAGAAAAAGCGAAAGTATATTATTGACAAAGGAACATTAACTACAATACCGACGCATACCGCACACGCATATAAAGCACTTACGAAGGCGACGATATTAGATATCACGACGTTTGATCGTAAGGGGAATGCATACGAAGATGATACATTTCGTATACAGCTTGTGTAAGTTGCAAGCATATCCTTATGGACAATTCCAATAAAAAATATTCCTTCCTACGCTCGTACATACACGGCGAGGTTGCGTTTGGATTTTGGGGTTTTGTGTCAAAAGGACTTGTTGGCGTAAATGCACTTTTGATAATTTCGCAACTTGATGTGTATCGCTACGGTCTCTATGTGCTTATCTTTGCTTTTTATTCTCTGGTAACGAGCGTTACTCTGCGTCCTATGTCGCAAGTGATTTTCAATGATATTGCACGTTTCAATACAGAAGGAAGGGTAGACAAGGCCAAAAAACTTTTTTTGGAAAACTTTTTTATAAGAATGTCCATCGCTGTTTTTTTATTTCTTGGGGTTTTCTTTGGCGCTGACGTCATCGCGCGTTTTTATGGAGAGGATGTCGCGATACTGTTCCGCATTCTTTCTTTTGTGTTTGTTGCCGATGCGTTTTATACCTCGGTACGTATTTTGTTTCAGGTGCATTTACGTTTTACCTTTTTGATTTTTAGAGATGTGTTGTATCGGTGTATCAAACTCCTCTTTCTTCTCGGCTTTTTGTTTTTTGCGCAATTGAATATCACTGAAGCAATGCTCGCACATGTCGTTGCTCTTTTTATTGTCGTTTTTATGTTTATTCCCTTGTATGCAAAATTGTATCGGTCGTGGAATATGGTTTCACCTGCAAAGGAATCCGTTTTCTTGTCGGTTGTTAAGACGCACGGTAAGTGGTCGGTGTTCAGTACAATGGTCTCAAGTGTTACCACGAATATACGCCCGTGGCTTGTTCAGCTGTTCATAAACACGGAGGCGGTTGCGATTTTCTCTATAGCACAGAGCTTGTTTGGCGGTATTAAAACATTTATTCCTAACTCAACACTTTCCGCACTCTTTCCTCGCGAAATGTCAGACAAGAGCCGAAGGTCATACATTTTATTACGAGGCACAAAGTATCTTGTATTGTTTAGTTTGATTCTCGCGACTGCTGGATTTTTTGTCGCTCCTCTTGTTATTAAGCTCGTACTTCCGCAATATCTCGCTTCCATCCCTCTTTTCCTCATACTTCTTCCTGCGCTTCCTCTGGTTAATTTTCAAAGTATGGCATCAAAGTTTCTTGTTGCACTGCGAAAACAGAGGGCGATGTTCTTTATCAGTATTGTAAAAATAATCATACGAATTGTGCTTCCGGTCGCGTTTCTTTATTTCTTTGGTCTTGTCGGTATGGCGCTAGAGAGGGTCGTTTCAACGATTATTATTGGGGTGGTTATGTATGGGTATATGTTGAGATGCAACGTTTTGGATGTTTCGTGGAAAACAATGTTTACGTTTGATGAGGAGGATAAGAAATTTATGACGCGAGCGTTTGTAATAATGCGTACTCATATCCGAGAAATATTCGCAAAATATCTCACGCGTTCATTGTAGGTATGTAGAGTTATATATATGTCAGAAAATATTCAAAAACAAAAACAAAAAACAATTTTTATTACAAGCTTTCACGGTCTCGTGTCTCGTGTGTTGGAAAGTGGTGTGTTGAAGTACCTCCGTGAGGACTCTTCTGTGCGTATTGTATTGCTCGTACCTGATTTTAAAAAAGAGTATTTTGTTGAGACGTTTGGACGTCTGGATAATGTGTCTATTGAGGGTGTGAGTATGAGCGCGGTGCCACGTCGTTCGTATTTCTTTCATCAGCTTTCTTTCTTTTTGCTCCACACTAAAACTATGCGGATTATTCGTCGGTCACACCGCGGATATATGCATACACCACACAAATATTTAGCAGTAGATTTATTTTCTGGAATTTTTGGAAATATGAAGTTGGGAAGGAAGTTGTTCCGTGCAGTAAATTATTACTTTGCGGGTTCGCCAATTTTTACAAGATATTTTGACACGTATTCGCCCGATTTGATTTTTTCAACCGATAGCAAACACATACTTGATACGGCACTTTTAATTGAAGCGAAAAAACGTGGAGTAAAAACAGTGAGTATGGTGCGCTCGTGGGACTACCTTACTGCTAAAGGAGTTGTGCGCGTGTGTCCTGACACAATGATAGTGCACAACAACATTATAAAAGAAGAAGCAGTGAAATATGCCGATATGAAAGAAAGAGACGTTTTTGTTGTTGGTATGCCACACTTTGACCCGTATACTAATGAACCGCGTTCTTCAAAAGAAGATTTTTATAAAAGAGTTGGTGCGGATATGGGCAAACGGATTTTAT
>CAYZCN010000045.1:0-6085 GCA_964476975.1 uncultured Candidatus Saccharibacteria bacterium
TTCTCCATCCTTATCACCACCTTCCCGAAACGACAATGTGTGTAGATACACGTCTTCAGATTTTGCGTTGACTATAGTAGTAAATACATCCGTAATAGATATGACACTTTTATCCAAAACAAGTAAATCTAGTTTTTGACGCACCTCACCTAACACTGAAGTGGAAGCTTCTTGTTCTCTTTTTAAAACAGATTCTCTAATAATTGTAACCTGATCGACTGCCCCCTCTTTTTTAACCTTTGAAAAAAAATACGACGGCAAAAGAGAGACTACTCCAATACAAATTGAAAAAAATAAAAAAATAAGCCCCACTCCAAGTACTCGTAACAGATACTCGGTACGAATTGCTCTTTTGTCTTGATTCTGTAATAAATTACGCATTACCTTTTATAATAAAAATTAAAAACCTGACCGCAGTGCGAGTCCTACTGCAGTAGCGTATCCGAGTGATTGTTCATACACAATATTTGGTATTGTTTCATTAAACGAAAAAACATTTTTCCACACGTTCGCCCGCTCCGCTCGAGCCTCTAAACTACCAGAAAGATACTCGCGCAGTCCGACAACATTAGAACTTCCGCCACATAAAATTATTTTTTCAATCTGAGGAACCTTCTTCCCTTTCTTGTCTGTTCTACTGTTCCAATATCTAAAATGTCTCTCAATCTCGTCTTTTAATCGTGAAATCGTTACCATTAATGTCTCGAACAATTCACTGTTATCTTTGTTCTGAATAAAATCACTTTCATTTTTAATTTTTTCCGCTTCAAGTATTGAAACAGAAAAATGTTCAGCGACAGCTTCAGTGAGTGTGTCTCCTACAACATCAAGTGTTGAAGCAAACGACAACAAACCATTACTCACCACAGCAATACCAGTGCGCATTTTCCCAAAATCAACAATCATATATGTTCCATCGTCTCCTTTTTGCACCACTGCCCGAGCTATGGCTTGCGCCTCAATCTCAAACGACAGAGGTGTGAGATGAGCTTTGCGAAACACCTCGGTGTACTGTTCAATAGTTTTGTTCGGATATACCGTCACACTAACCTCTCTTTGTTGTATAGACGAATCTTCTTTAAGAGGAATGTCGTAGTCAAAAACAGCCTCTCCGGAAGCAAGTGGTACATTTTCTTCTAATTTGAGATCGATCAGATTTTTTACCTCCCCGTCTTTAAGTCCTTTAGGAACTAACGTTTTAAAAATATATGCCTCTTCTTCTGGGAGTGAAGCTCGTATAAAATGAATATCATTTTCTTTTTGAATCATACTCAATACTTGAATAAGTGCATCAGGGTTTTTAATTTCACCATTTAAAACTACATTCGCAGGAATTTCTTTCTCCCCATAAAGTTCAATTTCTTTCCCATTTTCTCCATCTTGCAGCCTTAAAAATTTGACTGAACTATCTGAAATGTCAATACCGACTGCAGGCATTGTGAAAATTTTGGGTGTAGGGAAAAAAGTAAGAATATTTTTCTTACGATGTGAAAATGTCGTACTCATAACATGTATTATATCACACTTTGAATTACCACATCAAAAACAAAACAAGCAATGACGCAACAGTAAACGTAATGATATTGAAATAACGAAAGAGAATTCGTACCATTTCTTCTCCGAACAATTTTGTAATGTATGCAACCGTAAAATACCGTAAGCCCCTACCTAAAATGGAGGCGAGAATAAAATAAAAAAAGTTGACCTTGAAAAAGCCTGCCAACAATACAAAAACTTTGTACGGTATTGGTGTAAATGCTGCCATAAAAATAACCCAAAAAGTATTGTTGTCATAAATACGCCCAACTTCAATCATCTGGTCAGTTAGTCCGTACCACTCAACAATATTAATACCAACAGTGTTAAAAAACAAAAGCCCAACAACATATCCGAAGATGCTTCCGCAAACTGCTGCTATCGTCGTGATGGTTGCATAGTATACCCACCTTCGTGCTCCTGCCATTAAAATTGCAACGAGTAAAATATCAGGTGGTATTAAAAAAAACGAAGACTCGCTAAATGCAAGTATGACAAGCCACATACGTGCGTGTGTACCATGAGCACGCTCCCTAAACCACGTGCCTGATTTCACCTTATATTCTTCTATACAATTAAAAAATCTTTGCATTGTTGTAGCTCTTATGAGACCTGTATACCTGTTGGAATAGTGTCGTTTGGCGTCAAAAGAGAAAAATTTCCATCATCCGTAGAAACAGCTAAAATCATTCCATCACTTTCAAATCCGCGTATTTTTCGTGGTTCAAGATTAGTGACGAATGTACAACGTGTCCCGACTAAATTTTGTATATCTTCAAAATATTCCGCAATCCCCGAAATAATCTGTCTTGGGTTGTCTTCTCCGACATCCACTGAAAGTCGGAGAAGGCGGTCAGTATCAGGAACTTTCTCTACAGACAAAATCTCTCCTATTTTTATTTCAACCTTTTTAAAGTCGTCGTATGAAATTTTTTTTGATGTATCTTCCATAATTTATTTTTTATCTAAATAACTTTGTAAAATAAAAGCAGCGGCAACATCGTCTGTTTGATTTTGCGGCTTTTTCTTTCTGCTCCGTGGTTCATCAGATGCATGTGGTTGAAGACGTGTCTGAGCCGACGTCATAACTTCAGACTCAAAATGTATCGGGACATCAGAGGTCTCCTCAAGCAACTGCTTAAACTTTTTAATGTCTTTCATTATTGGATTATCTTCGCCTTTGTAGTTCAGAGATGCTCCAAGCACTACTGTTTCTACTTGTTCATCTAAAATTGTTTGCTTGACTGATTCAAGTAACGTATTGCTGTTTTCTATAACACACTTTGGAAATGCAATGTTACCTTCGTCGTCCGAGAGTGCAATTCCTACCTTTTTTGAACCATAATCTATACCGAGATATTTCATATACCCAGTATATAATATTTAGTACCTAGTACATAGCACGACTTACTTTCTATATTATATTTTTTATATTATACTTCTTACTAATGGAACAGTTTTTAGAACAAAACGCTTGGGTACTGCTCGTTATGGCCTTGTGGTCACTACCATGGAAGGGATATGCTCTGTGGCATGCTTCACGACTTAATCACAAAAAATGGTTCATTGCGATACTCATTTTAAATACCCTTGCTATTCTTGAAATTTTCTATATCTTTTGTATTGTACGAAAGCAAAAGTAATTAAGCTTTTACATTTCAAAACATAGGAGAGGTGGCTGAGTGGTCGAAGGCGTTGGTCTTGAAAACCAAAGTCCGGGCAACTGGACCGTGGGTTCGAATCCCACCCTCTCCGCCAATTTTCACTTTTAAACAAACGGCTCAACAGGTTGAGCCGTTTGTTTTTGTATTAAGCTAGGTGTTTTATTTCTTTAGAACTTGCTGACTAATAAAATATATGTCACCATGCTTATTATTTAGTATTTTCATGAAAAATAATAAAATATTTATACTGATAGACTATCGTGACACATTTTACTCCTCTACTAAAGAGGTGGCGGGGAGTATGGACACTGAGAAACTAAGGACGTTGTTTAAGAAACGAAATTATGATGTTTCTATTGAGAGGTTTTCTGAAGTAGATCTTAAGTCTACAAAATATAAAAATTCATTCATCCTCTATCAGTCGTCCGAAGATCCCAACATCAAATATAAGGATTATATAGAAGACGTTCTGCTCGGACTTGAAATGCGTGGTGCTATTTTAATTCCTGACTTTTATAAATTTAGAGCGCATCACAATAAAAACTTTATGGAGATTTTAAGAGACGTGAGTGACTTTCGTCTCATACAAAATATCTCTTCTAAAAAATTTGGCACACTTGAAGAACTGAAAAAAAGTATCGGGAGTATTAACCTTCCAGCAGTTATAAAGCCCGCATCAGGCTCTCGTAGTCGCGGTATCTTCCTTAGTAATACCGAAAACCAAACACTTCGTTTGGCCAAAAAAACATCTTTTAGTTTCTCGTTTATAAATCTCAAAAGACTGATTAAGGGTACACTAAGTGGTAAGGGGTACAAACCAATTTCAAATTTCAGAAACAAATTTATTATTCAAGATTTTATAAGTGGGCTGTCTTGTGATTATAAAATTTTAGTCTATTCAGATAGATGGTATGTTCTGAAAAGAAAGAACAGAAAAAAAGATTTTAGAGCAAGTGGTAGTGGTCTTTTTTCATTTCCTGAAAAGCTACCTGATGGCTTGTTGGACTTTGCTGAAAAAATATTCATTTTCTTTAGTGTTCCCTTTGCATCGTTTGACATTGCTACAAAAAATGGGAAATTTTATATTCTTGAGTTTCAATTTCTTAGTTTTGGTCAATATGCACTTGAAAAGTCAGCATTCTTTTTTAAAAAAAACGGGTCTTGTTGGGAGATTGTAAGAGAACGATCCGATCTTGAGAGAAACCTTGTTCGTTCTATCTGTGTTTATATAGATAGATATACCAAAAAACAGTACGGGGACCATTAACAATGTTAAAACAGGTACTTCTTGTAAGACATGCTCAATCAGAAGAAGATATCAATCCCAATATACGAGACGCGATGCAAGACAAAGAAATCGGTATTACTACTTTGGGAAAAACACAGATTGCTGGTATAGCAAAACTTTTATACCCCAAAATAAAGCGGTATAAAAAAATAAATATAATAACATCGTCCTCTAATCGTGCATATCAAACGATGACTTTGTTTTGTTCTTATTTTCAAGATATCGACTTTAAAATCACGCACGAAGAATGTATCAGAAATCTTAATTGGGGAAACGTCGATAAACATTCAATAAGAGAAGTTGAAAAAGAAAGATATCGTGTTGGCGTTCTCGAATTTCAATTTCCTGGTGGAGACAATACCCCAGAGTTTGTTAAAAAAATTGAAAGCTTGGTGAGTATCGTGACCGACAGGGGGCGTGACGAGAAACATGCGGAATGTATTATAATATTCACTCACGGATTTGCGTTACGAGTACTTGCGAAAGCATTTCTTTCAATGAATAACGAGGAGTTTCGACATCTTTCTAACCCACCAAACTGTTATGTGGCTACCTTAAATATAACAAATCTGGGTAATGTTTTAGACCAACCTCTTCCAAAAATAGATTTTGAAATCTAAATATCTCCAAGTTTTTTGACAACTAGTCAATATGCTTGGAGATTTTTTGTTGTATAATAGAAAAAATGCGGTATTTAAAAACAATTACTGACGAGGATATTTTTAAAAATCCAGAATTTAAAAAGCCGAAGTTTTTTGAAAAAAGAACAACAGTCAAAGCTGTTGTTCTTAACGATGGCGGTGAGTTTGGATTTGTAACAAATCCCATACATAATTTCTGTCTCCTTGCGGGAGGTGGGTCTGAAAGTAACGATCTTGAAAAAGAAATACGACGTGAATGTGATGAAGAAATTAACTTTGACGTTGAAGTTGTCAGGGAAGTTGGCAGAATGCGTGAATATAGAAACAGGAATGCAAAAGAGTACGAAACAGTTTGTTTTGTAGTCAAAACAATAAAAGAGTTAGAAAAAGATACGCGAACAGAAGAGGAGAAAAAAAACGATCTGCATGTTGTTTGGTTTACAAGGGATAAGGCGGTTTCTCTATTAAAAAAACAAGTCGATGAAGTCAGGAAGGGAGATGTTGAGTTTTACAATACTGCATTCAACATAGTCCGTGACAACTTATTTTTTAATGCATATTTAAGTCAATAAATTAAACTCACATCTATTAACTCAAGCGTGTTGAGCTGTTTGTTTTTAATATATGCCACTATGATTACAAAACCTTACGATAAATCGTAAGGTTTTGTAATCATAGTGGCATATAAACAATATGTACGCACATTGAATACCTTGTATTGCATAATATGTAAAATATGTTATAGTATCAGATAGAAAATCTAAGACAGCTCTACGACAACCGGAGAAGGATTCTGTAATGAAAGCTATCATCTTTTCGTTCATTTTAGCCCTCGCAGCCACAATGACATCAGCTGCACCGACAGTTCAACGGCCAACAATTAAGGTCGGCACGACATTTGTTTTTAAATCAAATGTTGGTAGGTACAAATACACCTACCAGGGTCGGAGAAATGG
>CAYZCN010000046.1:0-5904 GCA_964476975.1 uncultured Candidatus Saccharibacteria bacterium
TATTATTTTCGTTTTTATACTATTTTGACGCATGTCTTTGTAGTCTTGCCATGGGTAGTCGAAAATTGTAAGCCAGCGGGCCGGCATAATTCCATTGAGACTGTTTGAGCTAAACTGTTTAAATGTACCCAACATTCCTGCTATGTTATTTCCTTGAAACTTATCATCATCAGCGATATAGATGCCCCGTATTCCACAATCAAATCCATGTTTTGAAACGCTTCGCTCTAGTGCATTAACCACATCAGTTTGTCCTTTGGTTAAGTTGAACATTGAACGATTACCTCCTGGAGGAGTAGCTCCGTCAATAATTTTATTCATTTCATCTTTTGCTTCATTTTTCCATCCTGTTTTTCCAAACCACGTTCCCTTTTTATGTCGTTCGTTTTTATTTACACGTATTAAAATTTGCATCCATACTTGGTGTCCTGCTTGTAGATGTCCTAAAAACTCAAGAACATTTGAAAGCGGGTCAATTTTTTGTTCTTCTTTGGGATCTTTATCAAGTCCGTAATCAACATATGTTTTTATTGGGTACGGATCTGCTTTAGTAAGTTTGAAATCACACCCCCATACTGCCGTTTTTCCTTTTTCAAAAAATACTCCCTGTGTATAGTCGTCTACTTCATAGATTTCAATTTCTGGATATTGTGCATAAATTTGTGCCTCTATGATATCTTTAAAAAAAGTTCGCGTCCAAATAAAAAATCTAATCTCTCCTCCAATAGAAACAAGTTCTAACGAAAACCACGGACGTGTTTTCCCTTTCACATATTTATCCCACCACGTTCCCTCTCCCGGACTCAAGTGCATACCGTTTAATACAGCTTCCATTGCAAGTGGTGATTTTGTGATTTCTCGCGGTAAACGAATCTCAAGTAATGTATACGACTCTTTTTCAAATGTTGATGCACGTGCGTAGGTCATCCAAAGTCGCCATAGTGAAATGATTAAAACTGGCGGAAGCCAAACCGGAATGGTAATAAGAACCATACGAATAACATCAAACAAAAAAGAAGACGACACTTGATAGAGAACGCCTAAAAATATCGCTATGATAACGAGAAGTATAAAATAAAAAGGGATTCCAGAATGTTCTTCAAGTGAATTTAATATAGCCATATCTATATATCATAAACAAATTACACACAATATACGAGAGTGTATTGTGTGTAATTAATTATATAGTACTTTGACGATATTTTTATATAAGAGAATATCGTCCGTTTTTGTCTCTCTTGAAGCAAGAAGAGTCTTGAAGATTTACCAAGATAGTGTTGTTTTTGACGTATCGTTCTTTTTGTACGCGTTCAATAATCTCATCTCGAGTAAGCGGATTGTCTTTTCCAAGAATATCAGAGATAACATCTTTTACTACTCCTTTTGAGTAACCCCATTCTGAAAGTGCGTAGAGTCCTCGTCCAACAAGTACAAAACGCTTGTCTTTAATAAGTTCGTTGTGACACGTTGCAATATGTGCTTGTCGTTTAAAAAGCTGTGTAATTGTCTTCGCAACCTCACTAAAGTGCATCGGGGAACCATGTCGTTTGATAGTAAGATATGCATAATCACGCATACCTTTGGTGCGTACATTTGAAGAATGCGCAACACCCCACTCCCCCAATGGATTTATATCAATTTTTTTTGAAAGTGAAAGCCAACGTCGTGCAATTTCTTCGTTATAAAACTGTTGGTTGATGCCCTTAAGTTCTATGAGAAATGTATCAATAAGTTTTGCTTCAGAAATAAGATCTTCATCAGAAAGTCCTTCATATAGTCTCTTAAGTGCCGAATGAACAGCGTTTGCGTGTCCTTCATCTACATACCAGCGACGTTTGAATTCCAAATCTTCTTTTTTTTGTTTAAAACTATTTCCAAGTACAAGTAAAAAGTAAACATGGTTTTGTGTACTTGCATCTTTGGCGAATGACTGAAGTAATTCTTCTTCTAGAAGAATGCCACCCATTACATTCATTATTTTCGCTAATTCATCAAAAATAGCGGTTGATTCAGTAAATTCGTCTGATTTTCGTATACTCTGTAAAGCAGCGCTTTCAATCTGACGTACACGTTCTCGGGTAATACCATACTTGTTTCCAATCGCTTCAAGGGTCATTTTGTCAGAACTTTTACCCAAACCGTAACGTGCAGAAAGAACCTCATTAGCTCGTGTAGGCAATGTGTTTAATAGCTGTTTTGTTACCTGTTTTGGTTTAAATGTCAATTTTTTCATTGTTGTATAATTTGTAACATTATAGGATAAAAAAGTCAACTAATTGAATAAAATTAATAGTACAATATATGTTTTTAAAATGCAAGCGTTTTTTGTCAATATGAAATATCGTAATTACACCACGATATTCAAAACTTTTTCTGGTACGTAAAATGTATTCTTTACCTCTACATCTCGTGTCCACTTTTGTATGTTTTCAATTTCTAATGCTTTCTCTATGATGTCTTTTTCAGACATTTCTTTTTCTATGTCTAAGGTCGCTCGTACTTTGCCGTTGACTTGGATAGCAATAGTATATGTTTCTTCAACAGCAAATGATTCATCAAAGTGAGGCCACGATTCTGTGTGGACAGATTTTTTGTTACCCAACATACTCCACAGCTCTTCTGTCATATGTGGAGCAAACGGACATAAAAGAACAAGGAGTGTTTCGTAGTGTGTTTTGGAAATTTCTTTTTCTTTTTCAAGCTCATTGGCTAGAACCATTAATGCACTAATTGCAGTATTAAATTTCATTTTTTCGATATCGTCACTTACTTTTTTTATTGTTTGATGAAATTTCTTTTCAACTTCCTTATTTGTATTCTCTGTTCCACGCTCTATGACTCTATCTTGAAGTCGCCATATCTTTTCTAAGAATCGTCGTGAGCCAATCATATTATCTACACTCCATGCAACAGTCTGTTCGTATGGTCCCATAAACATTTCATACACACGAAGTGTGTCCGCACCAAATCGTTCTACCATATCATCAGGATTCACAACGTTTCCTTTTGATTTTGACATCTTTATACCATCTTCTGCGAGTATCATTCCATGAGATGTACGCTTTTGATACGGCTCTATATCTTTCACTTTTTTAATATCATATAAAAATTTGTGCCAGAAACGAGAATAGAGTAGATGAAGTGTGGTGTGCTCCATTCCACCGTTGTACCAATCTACTGGTGTCCAATACTCAAGTGCTTTTTTGTTTGCAAATTCTTTCGTATTATGTGGATCTGTGTAGCGAAGGTAATACCAACTAGAGCCCGCCCAATTGGGCATAGTGTCTGTTTCGCGTTTTGCGTTTCCTTTACACTTAGGGCACAGGGTGTTTACCCATTCATCTATATTAGCAAGTGGTGATTCGCCGGTCTCAGTCGGTGTGTATTTTTCCACATTTGGAAGTGTGACAGGAAGATCTTTTTCGGGAACTGGTATCCATCCGCATTTTTCGCAGTGTATCATCGGTATTGGTTCTCCCCAGTATCGCTGTCGTGAGAATATCCAATCGCGAAGCTTATAGGTTGTTTTTACTGTTCCTCCTACAGATTTTGTTATTTTCTGCCTTGCATCATTACTTGTAAGTCCGTTAAATTCTCCTGAGTCCACTAATATGCCATCTTCAGTAAAAATTTCAGTTTTTTCAGTATCAATGTTTTTTTGTATAATCCCAAGTTCTGCATGTTGCATTTTTTCTGGAGCAATTTCTGAAGGGTCAAGCCAAACAGCTTCGTGTTTTTCAATTTCTTCTGAAGATATATTTTCTCGTTCTTCATTTTTTAGTTCAAATAAAATAGTCCATGAGTGCGCTACCCTATTTACATCTTTATGCTTTGCAAAAAACTCAGACTGAACAGGGCCACATATAATTTTTTTAAATATTAAATTTGTGTATCCTGTTTCTTCTTTAATTTCACGACGCGCTGCTTCTTCGGGAGTTTCATTTTCTTCTATTGCTCCGGTAATAAAGGTTGTCCATGACTGCTTCTTCCATTTAAGGCAGAGGTATTTTCCTGTTTTTGGATTTCGTACAATACCGATTATAATTTTTCTAAAAATAACTTCCTTTCCTTCTGCATGAGGATTACTTTCGTCAATACAGCGCGGTATCACTACTTCTTTAACGGGAATACTGAATGTGTTCGCGAATACATTATCACGTTCATCGTGTGCAGGTACTGCCATTATCGCCCCAGTACCGTAGTGCGCGAGGACGTAGTCGGCTATATATATCGGAATTTCCTCATTGTTTGCAGGATTTATTGCCCTTATACCGTTGAGCTCTACTCCTGTTTTTTCTTTTGTTGCATCTAGTCTGTCAGCTTCTTTTGTCTTTTGTGTTTTTTCAATATATTTTTGAACTTCAGTTTTGTTTTCGATACTGCCTGATAACGTTGTTACAAGTTTGTGCTCTGGTGCCAACACCACATATGTAGCACCAAAAATAGTGTCAGGTCGAGTTGTGAAGATTTTTATTTTTTCTTTACTATTTTTAATAGAAAAATCTATTTCTGCTCCCTCGCTACGCCCTATCCAGTTGCGCTGTTGTATTTTGACTTTTTCTGGATAGTCAACACCATCTAAGTCGTCATGAAGTCTGTTTGCATATTTTGTAATAGCGAGCATCCATTGTTCTTTGTCGCGCTGTTCCACTTCACCATCACAACGTTCACACCCCCCATCTATCACTTCTTCATTTGCAAGTCCTATTTTACAGTCTATGCACCAATTAATCGGCATACATTTCTTATATGCCAATCCTTTTTTAAACATTTCTAGGAATATCCACTGCGTCCACTTGTAGTAGCTCGGGTCAGTTGTATCTATTTCTCGGGACCAATCAAAAGAAAGACCAATTGATTGTAGTTGTTTTCTAAAATTATCAGTATTTTCTTTTACTATCTTTGTTGGATGTATCCCTTTTTTAATTGCATGATTTTCTGTAGGTAATCCAAAAGCGTCCCATCCCATTGGGTAAAGTACGTTTTTGCCTTCGGCTCGTTTTTTGCGAGCGAGAATATCCATAGCAGTATAGCCACGGACATGTCCAATGTGTATGCCGTCACCTGACGGATATGGAAACTCTACAAGAAGATACTGTTTTTCTTTTGAGGAATCTTCTTTGACTTCGTGTATCTTGTCTTTCTGCCACTTCTTCTGCCATTTGAGCTCTATTTTATTATGATCGTACTTTTTCATGTAAAGGATAAATTAATTCTGGATATCGCTCGGGGTCAATGGTTCTCTCAAAGCATGTTAGTCCACCTTCGTGTGTCCAATCTCGCGCTGTTTGTTGAAGGTCACGTACACGCCAATCGCTTTTATCTGCTTTTGTTTCATCAACTACCGTAAGTGGTAGACTAAATGTTGCGCAAAGCTCAAAGGTTAGTGAGTCTATGACTGAATATTCGTAATCCTCTCCTGTTTCTGGATCACTTTCTATGTAATAACCCATAACGAGTGGGTCTTCTAGAGATTCTAGAAATTCAGGAAGTTCTTCTTTTGTTCGATAATATTCTGTTACTTGAGCCTGAATATTTTTTAAGTCATTTATTCGTTGGTCGTCATATCGTAGAAGTCGCTGTGTTTGTGGTGAACCCATTATAAAGAAGCCGGAAATAATGGAAATGATAACAATAGCTGAAACAGTCATTCCGATAAATTTTGATTTTTGTTCGTTTTGTTCCCATACACCACGAACATCTTGCAGATAGTAGTAGAATACTCCGCCAAATACAATGAAAGCAACTGCTATCTTGAGAAGAAACGCTGTGGTAAGTTCTTCTCCAGCAAGAAAGGTGTTAATAAGCACAATGAGGTCTATGACAAGCGCTATTGCTGAACCGAATATAGTCAAAAAAATAAGCCACTTGCGTACCCATATATTTTTCTTTTCTGGATTGTTG
>CAYZCN010000047.1:0-2052 GCA_964476975.1 uncultured Candidatus Saccharibacteria bacterium
AAAACAGAAAATGAAATCGTGTCTTGCGTCGATGAATTGCAGAAGTCGGGCAAGAGTGTCGTTGCACTCTCGGGTGCATTTGACCTTATTCATGATGGGCATATCGGTTTTTTGGAATTGGCCAAAAAAGAAGGTGATGTGCTCGTCGTGCTTTTAAATAGTGATGCGTCAATAAAGAAATATAAAAGTAAGGATCGTCCCGTACTCTCGCAAGAGAGGCGGGCGATTGTTCTTTCAGCACTGTCTGCGGTTGACTATGTGATGGTGTTTGATGACGAAAATCCGATACGTATTTTAGGACTCTTGAAACCGGACGTATATTGTAATGGTATTGAATACAAGGAAGAGTGTATTGAAAAGGAGACGGTGGATTTTTATGGAGGACGTTTTCATTTTATTGATTATCGTACGAACTCTACGACGGATATTATTGAAAGAATAAAAAGTACGTAAACAAAGATATCAATATACGAATGTGTACAAATGATACGAATTGATACCAATATACGAATGAGTTAGAAATTACAAATGTGAAAAATATAAAAGATAAAAAAATTGTTGTTACTGGTGCCGATGGCTTTATCGGTGCGAATATGGTGGTTGGTTTGCGGGAAGCGGGGTATGAAAATATTCTTGCGGTGGATGTTGGGGACGCACCGAAACATAACGCAGAGGTACTTGAGGGATGTGCGTATCAGGATTGCAAGAACTTTTTGAGTGATGTGAAGCGTGGGGCGTTGGAGGATGTGGGCGCTATTGTGCATCTTGGGGCGTGTTCTGATACAACTGAACGTAACGAAGAATATATTAAGCAGAATAATATTGAATACAGTAAACGTTTATATGAGTACTGTGAGAAAAATGATTGCCAGTTTGTCTATGCATCGTCTGCAGCGACGTATGGCGATGGTAGTCGTGGCTTTGATGACAAAAACAGGGACTTGGAGCCGATGAATCTCTATGGACTTTCTAAGCATCTTTTTGATGAGTGGGTGCGAGACAACAAAGTGCGACCACCACAATGAGAGGGGTTGAAGTTTTTTAATGTGTATGGTCAGTATGAATATCAAAAAGGGTTTATGGCTTCAATGGTACATCACGGCTTTTTTAAGGTTAAAGATGAGGGTGAGATAGCGGTGTTTAAGTCGTACAAAAAAGGGGTGCCGGACGGTGGGGCGCGGAGGGACTTTGTGTATGTGAAAGATATTGTGTCAGTAATGTTATTTTTTTTGGAACACGCCGACGTTTCGGGTATCTTTAATGTGGGGACAGGTAACGCACAGTCTTTTTATGAACTTGCCGAAGCGGTGTTTATGGCGTGTGGAAAAAAACCGAATATTTCGTTTAATGAAATGCCGAAAGAAATACGAGAACAGTTTCAATATTTTACACAGGCGGATATTTCAAGACTGCGAAGTGTGGGGTATTCGCAGTCGTTTAAAAACTTGGAAGAAGGGGTGCAAGACTATGTGCAGAATTATTTAGAGCTAAAATATGAAAAAGGATATCGACCATAACTTATATCGGAATGAATCTTTTAATTACAACTCAAAAAATGGATAGGGAGGACGATGTGCTTGGTTTTATGCATCGGTGGGTTGAGGTATTTGCGGAAAAATATGAAAAAGTGACGGTTATTTGTCTAGAGGAAGGTGTGCATAGTTTACCGGAGAATGTTGCGGTGCACTCTCTAGGAAAGGAAAAAGTTATTGAACACTCGGCGTCCAATAATTTTGGAAGGCGTTTAGTGTATGCGTGGCGTTTTGTGCGGTATGCCGTGGCATTTCGTAGGGACTACGACGTGGTGTTTGTGCATATGAATCCTGAATATATGGTGCTTGGGGGGTGGTTGTGGCGACTATGGGGGAAGAAAACAGCATTGTGGTATAACCACGCAAAAGGCGGTTTGAAGGTACGTTTTGCGGCATTGTTCGCGCAAACTATTTTTTATACATCTACATATGCGTATGCAAAACGGTTTAAAAAATCGCGCATTATGCCCGCAGGAATTGATACCGAATTGTTTACTAATGAACGTTCCAATGAACGTTC
>CAYZCN010000047.1:2152-5742 GCA_964476975.1 uncultured Candidatus Saccharibacteria bacterium
AATGAACGTTCCAATGAACGTTCATGTTATACAGTATTGAGTCTTGGGAGAATATCTCCTGTTAAAGATGTTGTAGTGATGGTGAAAGCTCTCGACCTTTTAGAAAAGAAGAACGTTAATTTCGTTGCTCGTATTTATGGAAATACGACTGACCGTGATGTTGATTATTACAAAAAGGTACGACGACTTGCGGTGGATTCGGAAAAGAAAGGAAAGGTGGTTTTCAATAAAGGAGTGCCGAATTATGAGGCGCCGTCGATATATACCGCGCACGATATTTTTATCAATGCGACGCCAAAAGGGAGTTTTGATAAGTCTATTCTTGAAGCAATGGCGTGTGGGACGATACCGCTTGTGTGTAATGAATCGTTTCGGGAAATATTGCCTCCGGAGCTTTTATTTAAGGAGGGTGATGTGCACGACCTTTCATTCGCACTTGAACTTTTGATGTCGCTTCGGCAGGAACAGCGAGATAAGATTGGCGAACAGTTGCGCGAAACTGTTGTGCAGGAACACAGCTTGGCGCGCTTGATGGATGGTATCTTTGAAACTATTACATAATAGAACTGTAACATACACCATAAGTAGTTTGTTGTAATATATATGGGTAATAAAAAAGTAAAATGTGTGTATGTTGCGAATGCGCGCTTTCCAACAGAAAAAGCTCACGGTATTCAGATTGCAAAAATGTGCGAAGCATTTGCTGACCTTGATATTGACCTCACACTTGTTGTTCCAAGTAGGAAAAATGAGACAACTGATGCACAGTTATTTTATGATTTAAAACAGTCTCTTTATGTGAAGAGACTGTGGAGCATTAATGTTTTTCCATCTACATCATTTGGATTCCGTCTCTCTTCACTCTCTTTCGCGTTGTCATCTTTTTTGTATCTTTTATTTCGTGGGAGAAAATACGACGTGTTCTATTCTGTGGACATGGACCACGTTTCGTATGTTGGTATTGCGCTCGTACGCCGTTTAATTAAAAAGTCGTTTTTTATTGAGATGCATGCTCCGAAACACAACACATTGATACATCGGCTATTGTTTCAAAAAGTAAATGGAGTTATCGCTATTAATAAAGAGATTCAAGAAAATTTGGCAAAAACGTTTCCTGTTTTAAAAAATAAAATACTCGTATGTCCTAATGGTGTTGATGTGTTTAAATATGCAACACTCAACAAAACTGGTGTTCGGAACAAGCTTGGAGTATCTGTTGATGATATATGCGCGGTGTATACAGGAAGCTTTCAAGATTGGAAGGGAATAGAGACTATAGTTGCCGCAGCTAACAGTGTGCCAAACATAACTTTTTATTTAGTTGGTGGTTCAGAAAGAGAAGTAGAAACATTGTTGCGGACGATGCATGTATCCTCAAATGTGAAGTGTGTCGGACATCGTGACTGGAAAGAGATTCCTCTTTGGCAGGTGAGTGCAGATATATTGCTGGCTACTGGAACAAGGAAAAATAAATACTCTTCTTTGCACACATCGCCAATGAAATTATTTGAATACATGGCGTCTGGTGTACCTATTGTTGCAAGCAGGACTCACGCAATTGAGCAGATTGTTGGTGATGAGCATGTATTTTTCCATACTCCTGATGATGCCAGTGACCTTGTACGGGTACTTGAAAACGTGCTACAACAGACAGATGAGTGTAAGAAAAAGGTAGCGGTTGTTTTAAAACTCGCAGAGCAATACTCATGGAGTACACGTGCTCAAAAAATTAAAAAAAATATAATAGAAACACTATAAAAACAATGAAACTTTTAGCACCACAAATATATACTTCGTATGGTTTTGTAAAAGAAGACGTACTTAATGGTAAAAAGGCACTTGATGTTGGCTGTGGAAGTAGAAAGCTTCCAGGAGCCATTGGTCTTGATATTGTGCCGTCTTCTGCGGTTGATTTTGTACACAATATTGCACAAACGCCGTGGCCGTTTAATGATAACGAATTTGACGTTGTATTTATGAATCACTCATTGGAGCACGTTGTTGACGTTCTCGATACTCTTTCTGAAGTACATCGTATATCAAAGAATGGTGCGCGTATTGTTATTCAAGTGCCACATTTTCGCTGTCTTGACGCATACGTTGACCCGACGCATCGTCACTTCTTCACTTCACGCTCACTTGACTATTTTATTGAAGGAGAAAATTACACAAAATATAATTATATTCCTGTGCGTTTCAAAAAACTTGGGTTTTGGTATGGGTGGCCACATAAATCAAAAAACCCATTGCGACAGATGATAAAAAACTTTACCCATCGGTTCCCTGATTTTTATGATATGTATCTTTCGCACCTGTTTCCAACAGAATGTCTCACATGGGAACTTGAGGTTATAAAAAGTAAAAAGTAAAAATGAAAATAGGAATTATTGTGCATCCGTATGATGAAGTAAAACCGTCAGGACTCGGGCGGTATGTTTTTGAGTTGGTGAACAATATGCTCAAATGTGATACAGAAAATGAGCACGTGCTTTTTTTGAAAAATAAGCCGAGTGTGTTGCCGTCGTTTCCAGGTACTAATTGGAGGGTTGTTGTAGGAGAGGGGGGAATGTTTTGGATTGACAATGTTCTTAAAAAGGAAAAGAGTGTGGATGTGCATTTGTTTTGTACTCCGGTGATGCCTTTTTTCTTTAAGCCTAAAAAGTCAGTTGTCATTGCTCTTGATTTTGCATATAAAAAGTTGCGTGCACCGTCACTCAAATATTGGATACAGAGCAAATTCACTTTTTGGTATCATCAGCTTTCAATGAAGCGTGCGTGGCGTGTCGTTGCATCTTCGTATGCGACTAAAAATGATTGCATACGACTTTTTGGTATTGCGGAGGAAAAAATAAAAGTGATTCACATGGGTTTTACGCGGATATGCAAATTACCTCATACGGTGGTTGATGTGCCATCGCGATACTTTTTTTTCATTGGTCAAATAAAGAAACGAAAAAATGTATTGAATCTTGTGAAGGCGTTTATTCTTTTTAAAGAACAGACGGGGAGTGAGCACAAGCTTTTGATTGCTGGAAATAATAGTGGAGAATATTATGAGGAAGTGTGTGCGTATATTGCTGAAAAAGGAATGGAAAAATACATTGATTTTCTTGGGTATATTAGTGATAGTGAGGCGGCGTTCGTGCATACGCACGCTGAAGCGTTTGTGTTTGTTACGCTTGTTGAGGGGTCGTTTGGTATGCCAGTATTGGAAGCTATGGATTGTGGTACGGCAGTTATTACGTCTGACACTGAAACATCGTACGAACTTAAAGAAACCGAGTCTGCGCTTTTGGTGGATCCGTATAGCGTAAAGCGTATTGCTTTGGGGATGGAGCGTGTGGCGTCGGATGAAGCTTTGCGAGAGAAGTTGCAGAAAAATGGTAAAGCATTTGCCGACACCATTAGTTGGGAAAAAATGGCGCGTGATGTTGTTGAGCTTGTGAAGTGTTTGTAATAAAAAATCCGTTTTATTAAATTTAATAAAATAACTTTTTTATTACAAAAACATTATCACACACATAACAACAAAAAATGATACAATAACTCAACATGACCCACTGCACACAACTCAAACAACAATACGAACA
>CAYZCN010000048.1:0-5365 GCA_964476975.1 uncultured Candidatus Saccharibacteria bacterium
GATACATCGCACGAAGCCTCGCCGGCGTCTCTACTCCTGAAGCAGTGGAGATGCGTAGAGAGTTGCGTAAGGGTGCTATGTTCAAAAGTGGTGCAAGTAATGACAGTGTCGCTCAAGGTATTTTTAATAACGCTAGTCTTGTAACAGGAATGACCGCAATATATGAAGTAAATGCCAAACGAGAAAAGGGTCCGCGCAACTCACTTATTGAGTTGTAAACGTATACACCTTGCTTTTATCGGTATTAGATGATGTATTTATTTGTTATATATAATATACTTGGCAGTATAATAAGAAAAAATAATGGAAAAATTTAAAGTAACAGAAGAAAAACCTGAAAAAAGCATAAGCTTCTCTAACATAGAATGTTTAAATGAAAGTATGCTCTCAAATGATACTTTTGAAGGTGTGTCGGAAGGCTTACAAGAAATAGAAGACTTGCAAGAATTTAGAAATAAATTACAAGGTACTCAATTTGCAGGATTTCACACAGTGATTGAGGAGGTGTCGTTGATTCGTAGATTACCACTTTCTGACGAAGAGAGAGAAGACCGTATTCAATATGTTGTTAATGTATTTGAAAAAAAATCTGCAAGTTTTTCACCGAGAGTAGCGGACTTGTACCTAAGTATGTTGTCAAAAATAAAAGGTGAATCTTATGAACCGTCCTATGCAATGACATTGGAAAAATTCAAAGAGCTTGAACAAGGTGGAGATTTAGATTTACTCTTTTCTCCAAATGTTTCTTGGGATTTAAAGTTAAACCGTGTTGAAAAACGACTAGCTAATTATTTATCTGGAGCGCGAGCATTGGATAAACGTGAAGGTAACAAAATGGATGATGATGTAAGAAAGTGGAGAGAAGGAGAACTTGAAAAGTTATCTGAAAACCCACCTGAAAAAAGCGACGAATCAAAACCTGGAGTAGATCCAATGGAAAGATTAAAGGATGGAGAACAGGCACCGTCTTTATGGTCCATCAATCCAGCATATGGTGGATATTTTAAAGAACAGTCATTTTCAGAATGGAATAGTGAAAAAAATACATGGACAGAAAAAAAAGTTTCCTATGATGATATTTCTTTTATTCCACTGTGCTCTGATGAAAATCCAAAAACAGGAGAATTAAATATAACGATACGCGCAAGTATTTTTGCTGAAAAATGGATATCAGTACCTATACCGTATACACATGGTTTGCATAAGGTTGAATCTGATGATGGGGAGTGTGTGGTAAAAACAGATCACAACGGTGACGTTGTTGTCATGGTAAAAGGTAGTGGTAAAGCAAATCTAACACTTACCTTAGCACCTCAATTTAATAAAAAATTTACCACTAAATTAGAAAAAGTAAAGGTGCCAAACATGCCCTCCAAATTTTCTGAAGAAACTAATGACATATTAAAAAAAATAAAAAAAGACAAGAGAGGTAACATTGAGCGCGCTGAAGCCATTTCATCTTATGTGCAACGACGAATAAAATATCTTGCGCCAAAAGATAGAGCGGAAGGTGATTACTACAATAATTTTTATAATACACACAAAAATGGTTTTGCTGGTGCGGTTGACGAAATAAAAGAAGCAGATTGTGATGTCGCTAACACATATTTTGCTGCACTGTGCGCAAGTATTGATATTCCGGTGAGACACTGTGTCGGGCATAGCGTAAAAGGGAAAGACGAAAAAGGGTCATCTCACATCAACTCAGGCACTGGGCATGGATGGAGTGAAGTTTGGAATGAAATTACTCAGGAATGGAAAAGAGTAGACGCAACACCACCGGGCGACAGTCAGTTGGAGGAGGATGAAGAAGAGAAAGACGGCGAATACACTCCCGGGGACTACGGAGTAGAAGTCGTCGCCCCAACCGATGAAGAGTTAGAGGAATTAAGAGAAAAATTGTCTCAACTAAAGGAAGAATTAAGTTACACAAGAGAAGAGCGAGAGATTGCAGAATCGGCAGGTATAGAATTAAAGGAAGCACGTAAAATTGTTGAAGAGATACACAAAGCAGAAATGACCACGCTGCCAAACGGTGAACGCGTAACTGACGTTTTGTCACAGTTATTTAATAATATCGTTGAATCACTAAAAAATACATCAGTAGATTACGATGGACCAGTGCGTCGCAGAGAGGGGGGTGAAGTAATTCAAGACATAGTCCGTCACAAAATAGGTGTTTTATCTGGAGAAAACGACCCAACCTCCAGAGAAAAACCAACAGAAGATATTGAGCACAAAAAAAAATTTAGTGGACTTGATTTGTATGTTATAGGTGATAAGTCGGGTTCTATGAATAGAACAGACAAAGGTGAATCACTTTGGAAAATACAGAGGCGAGCTGAATACTTAATTTTTTCCGCCCTGCATCGTTTTGAGAGAAATCTTGAGCGAGCACAACTTCAGGGAGACAATGTTCGTTCAGTACGCACACAAGGAATATCTTTTAGAGGAGAAACAATGAGAGAAATTGATTTTGATAAAGAGCTATCAAAAAGTTTTTCAGCGGCAGACAAGGTTAATTTGTGGAACAGCTTAACTGGTGCTGGTGGAGGAAATGGTGACTCAAAGGCACTGAGTGTTATTTATGAACAGATTAAGGATGAAGTTTCAAAAATTAATGAAAGTGAGAAAAAGGACGACCGCGTTCGTGTGGTCATTGCATGTTCTGATGGTGGATATGTCAATGATGAGTCGCAAATGAGAGCATTATCCGAAGCATTACATGATCTAAATACACTTGTTGTTGGGGTGGGTCTTACAGACGCAGCACTTCAAGTGCCTGTTGTAATGGAAAACCCACCTTTTAGTCGTGGTGACTTTGTGGAAGACATCAGCGATTTACCTGTAGTTATTGCAAAGTATGTTATATTAGAAGCAGTGAAGCTATTTCCTAGTCATATGCATAAAGGAACAGAACAAACAGTATTAACAATATTAAAAAAATTTGATTATAAAAAATAATTTCTAAAATAATATGAACAACTTTGAAAAAGATGGTTTTGATACACAAGAGAGCGATTCTGCTCTTAAAGAAAAATCAACGCAAGAGTTAAAGACGGAAGCAATTTCTCGTTATATTAACAAAATAATAACCAACAGTGAGTCACTTGACATCAGTGACGAAGAAGAAATAAAAAAATACTACGATACTCTTGTTCCAAGGGAGCGCGCTGATGAACTTTATGTAAAAATAATGGCATATATATCTGATAAGCGTGAGTGGTCAAACGCTTCAGATGAAAACGAGGAACAAGAAAATGAGTCTGCGTATGTTCCAGACAAACACCTAATAAGTGAAATAAAGGTGCTTTTTAACGACAAAAAAGTCCAAAAAATGATTCCGGATACATATGGAGAAGCGAGGGTTGATACGCGAAATTTTCAAAATTCAGACATAACTACTTCTTGGGAAAAAGTTACTGATTTGCTTTCTAAAAAGAGTGCAGAATTTAAAATGTTGGAACAGGAACTTCATTTGGGTAAGATTTCTGGAAAAGGAAGTATTTCTTCTGCAAAGTCACGTATGAAAATGCTTGCGCGAGATTTATCAGAATTAGACGTTGTGAGAAATGACTTGTCTTTGTTGCGAGGGTATGAAAGAACAAGAGAAAATACTGATGTAGCTGCAGCTTTTCAGTTTCAAAAATTAAAAGAGTACAAAAGCCAACTTGAAGACGGGTTTGTGTGGCTACCTTCAAGATTAGACATACATCAACAAACAGTCAGTTCTATTTTAAACCATCGCTGGCCCGTATTGATAGGAGAGGCAGGGAGTGGTAAGTCAGAACAGGCAGATGCTGCTGCAAAAGAGCTTACAGGAGAACTTCCCACTGAAGTTGAGTGTGAATCTGTTACAGGGGAAGTACAACTTATAAAAGACGTTGCTATTGGTCGTGACGGCGGGAGTTATGAAAAATATGGATCTTTGATGCAAGCTTTTACTGGTTTTAAGGACTCCAAACAAGAAAGCCCTGATTTTAAACACGGTCGTATAGTCCGATTTGATGAGTCAGGACGACTTGGTCCTAGGGCGTATGCTATTATTAAGAAAGCACGTCAACAAAAAGCGGGTGATGATTTTTATGGCAGACTCGTACTTCCTGGAGCGAGTGCTATTTGGACATCAAATCCAGTCGGACCACGATATCCAGACCGCCACGCTCCTGATCCAGCTATGAGAAGAGAGCTTTCAGAAATATCAGTTGACTACCCTGATATGAGCATAGAAAATCCCGAACTATATGAATTTGCCCTGACTGCATTATTTGATGAAAACGACCACATTTCTGTTTCACATCAAGAGCTTGCGCCTGCATACACTAAAGTTGACCTTCCTGATGACAAAAAAACTGTTTTACAAAACGGAAGTGTTATTGTTGCCAAGGATGAAATAGTTTCAGATATTAGTGACAGTAATCATGGGGCATTGTGGAGATTTTGTGGTGCCGTAAAGTCTCTACAAGAAAGCTTTGTATATGGTAATTCGGACGCAAAGGAGTATCCCGAAACACTTTTGCGCTTTAGAGAAAACTCTGACGATGTCATTGAGGTAGTAACTGATGAAGGAGGAGAGGTGCTCACGCTCTCGTCGTCAACTATCACACTTGGTGAGTTGAGTAGTTGGATGTCAGGATACAACGAACGACGACAAAAACAAGACCAAGAATTTCATACCGAAACATTAGAAGAGTGGCTTGACCTTAAAATCAAAACATATATCAGACAAGCAGATAAGGCGGATAAAGAAAAAATTCAAGCAATTTTTAAACATTTTCATTTTTTAGATGATATTGTTGCTGACATATCAAGCGCAACATCTGTAACACCAAAACAAATAGGATATCTTTCACCACGCGTTCCGAGGCCTGTATATCTTGATGAAGCTAACGTAGATAAAAAAAATACACCTTCATCTTCAGTGTCAACGCTAGAAAGTAGTACAATTTATGAGACAGTTCAGGTTATTTTGGAAGGTGGAGAGCGAATTAATGTAGACGTAGCACCTTTAACACTACGCATAGGGCAAGACGACGAAATAGTCATAAATCCAGAAGATACTTTTACTGTAAATAAAAAACAATTTAGTTTTTCCGGTATTGTTGAAGGTAAGTCAGTTGATAGTGATGGTGGTATTGTGGGGAAACTAGATCAAGAAGAGTTACATGCAACATTTAGTAAGGTAGATATAGAAAAAGGACGGATTGTCTACGTAACTGAAAGTGTGTCCAGTGAAATTGATGGAAACGTATCTACTAAATGGGAAGAGTATTGGAACGAAAACTGCAAGACATAATAATAACAGTACGTCATGACCCACTGCACACAACTCAAACAACAATACGAACACATACAAACAAAAAAA
>CAYZCN010000049.1:0-3049 GCA_964476975.1 uncultured Candidatus Saccharibacteria bacterium
CGCTTTTTTTAGCCTTTTGTTGTGTACAGATTGCTAAAGATAAACCCCCGCGCTCTATTTGGAGCGCGGGGGTATTTTTTATATATCACATTGTTACACGAATCACTTCCTCAAGTGTTGTAATACCACCTTGTGCTTTTTCCAACGCACTACTCATTAGTGTCCCCATTTTTTTCTCTTTTATAAGTGCATTTATTTCTACTGATGATTTTGAATCAAGAATCGCTGTTCGTATGTCATCATCAAATGCAATGACTTGAAAAATACCCGTCCGTCCGTAGTAGCCAGTATTCATACATTTATCACACCCTTTTCCCTCAAATGTTTTTAGGTTTTCTGGGATTTGACCGTCAAGGATAAGTCTTTCGTGGTCAGTTATTTTGTGGTCAATCTTACAATGTGTGCAAATTTTTCTCACAAGTCGTGATGAGATGATGCCTTCAAGGGTGTGCGCAACAACAGAGCGTGGGATATCCATTTCAATAAATCGCGTAACAACCGCAAAGACATTTAGTGTGTGAAAGGTAGAAAAAATAAGTCGTCCAGTGAGAGCTGCTTGAATAGAGATTTGTGCGGTTTCTTTGTCTCTAATTTCTCCCACCATCACAATATCAGGATCTTGTCGAAGTACAGCACGAAGCGCAGTAGGGAAGTTGAAGTCCTGATATCGGTTTGTTTGTGCTTGTCTGATACTGTTTACTTGTACTTCCACAGGGTCTTCAATAGTCATTATGTTGTTTTCGGGTTTATTCAAAACATTAAGCATAGAATACATCTGTGTTGTTTTTCCAGAACCAGATGGTCCAGTGATAAGAATCATACCGTAGGAAGTGTGAATGAGTTTGTCTAATACTTTGAGTTGTTGTTCGTTAAAACCTAAGTCAGAGAGTGCTAAGAGTGAACCTTCTCGGTCCAAAATACGAAGTACTGCCGTTTCGCCATACACTGTTGGATATGTTGAGACGCGGATATTGTAAATACGTCCTTGTGAAGAAAATTCAAAACCCCCATCTTGTGGAAGACGATGTTTAGTAATATCCATTTGCGCAAGGACTTTGATGCGAGAAATAATAACTTCTTGATATTGTGTGTCCAAGCTCTCCATAGTATGGAGAAGTCCGTCTACACGGGCGCGTATAGAAAATTGTCCTCGTTCTGGTTCAAGATGAATATCACTCGCTCTGCTCGCAATCGCTTTTTCAAGGAGTTTGTTGAGCCACTCTTCAATACTGATTTCCATCGCAGCAGACTGTTCGTCGTGTGGAGTTGGAGGAGATGCAGGAATAGGAAAATCTCGAGGAACATACGCTGGTGTTGTCTGTGGTTGTGTCGTTTGTTGTTGTTCTTGTTGTACAGGTGGAAAAACACCTATACCACCTTCGTTTTGTTGAGGTGTGTTTGGGTCAAGGATAACGTTCGGTTTTTTAATAATTACCATTATTTTAAGAATACCACAGTAATGGTAAAAAATTTATAATTTACTATTAACAACCCGTCAGTAACAATGTAACAACCTCTTAAAAGAAATACCTTCTTTTCGGCCAATTCTAGTCAGCTTTTGGTCAACACTTTTGGTCAACACTGAGTGTCGGACGTTTTGTCCGACACTCAGTGTTGACCAGATTATTGTAGTGTTGCGGAGGGGTAAGGAAAAACCCCGAATTTCGCAATCGAAATTCGGGGGTAATAAAAAAGAACAACTTAATCAAGAGCAGGACCTTCTAATTCAAGGGCGCGTTTTTGTTCGTCAACGACTACTTGAAGCTGTGCAAATTCCAAAGCATTCATAAGAGGAGTGTTGTCACTTAAAACAGTAACATATGCGAATGTGCCGTCATTGAGGTTTAATTTCAAAATACCCCAATTGTTACCATTAAAATCCGCAACAGTGAAATCGTCTCCTTCTAAAAGATTTTCCGTGACAGTGAATGTAATCGTTCCATCAATACATTTATTTTTGTCAAACACATCCCAAACGTAACGTGCACTTTCCTCATATGTTTTTTTATCATCAATTTCTCCAAAAGAAGTTAGAAGATTTCTAGACGCGTCAAGAGATGTACAATAAGACATTTGTTCTGTGTACTCTTTATCAAAAACAGTAGAATTAGCAAGACGATATTCTTCTTTTGTTAATATCTGATTTAGCACAAGTACGAACACCGTTTTTCCATTATCTTCACGAACAGCTTCAAGAATTTTCAAAGGAGCACCATATGTTGAAATGGTATCTAAAAATTCAGTACCAACTTGTCGAACAGCGGTAACAGCACCCCCTTCGTAACATCCTTTTTGAGAAAGTCCTTCTTCCCACATAGTAATATTATTTGATACCAGTGCGTCTTTGGCAATCTGTAAATCTTTTAAATTTTCACAGTTTGGTGAATTTGAAACATCAAAAGTTTCACCAAGTACGTATATTTGACCAGTATGTTCGGAAAAAGACGGAGTAGCGATAAATACACCAACAAGCGCAAGAACAGTAAGAATAGACATAGTTTTCATCAAAGAAATAGTTTGCATCTTCAGTCTCCTTTGTATTTTTGAGTTTTTATTCTGACATTATTTAAACATATTTATTAGAATTAAACAAGCACCCAGTATTCCTTGTCGAGATAGTGTATATATAGGTGGATAACTTACTTATGACTAAAAATAGTATGCTTGATATACTAAAGAGAATGACAGAAACAATTACATTAACAGAATTAACATCACCGGGATGTACTCACTGTGCCGATTTTAAAGAGTTTTGGCATTCAATAGAAAAAGAGTGGCCAAACGTTGCGTTCAAGGAGGTAAGTATCACAACTCCTGAAGGCCAAGAACTTGTTTCAAAATATATGATAATGGCATCTCCAGGCATCGTACTCAACGGTGAACTTTTTTCAACAGGAGGAGTGAATAAAGATGAATTTATAGAAAAACTCAAAGAACTATCAAACTAAGTATGCGTATTTAGTATAGGTATAAGAGGAAGAAATTTATGGACGACCAAAACCAAACACAAAGTCAGACATCAAATACAGTAGACAGCAGTGAAGTACAG
>CAYZCN010000049.1:3149-5131 GCA_964476975.1 uncultured Candidatus Saccharibacteria bacterium
GTACGCTTCCGTATTGCAATGGTTGGGTTCGCACTTTTTCTCACATTTGTCATTGGACTTTTCTTCCTTTTTGCAAGCCCTGACCTCGCTCCAGGACTTTCACTTTCTTTCTTGGCGGGACTCACAATGATATTCCTTCCATGCACACTTCCGATGGCGTTTGTCATTGTACCGTTGACACTCGGCAAAAATCCAACAAAGGGTTTTTTGATGGCAGTGTCTTTTGGACTTGGGCTTGCAGTAACGCTTTCTTTCTACGGAGTGTTCATTGCATTTCTAGGAAAAATCATCGGACTTTCAAAGGCGACTCAAGTGATGCTTATGGTAGGTGGTGGCGCCGCGTTTTTTTTCGGTCTTTCCGAAATCGGTCTCCTCAAGTTTCGCCTCCCTGCATACTCCGGCAAATTTCCATCTTTTATACAAAAACAAGGCGATTACATCAAAACATTCCTTCTCGGACTTTTTCTCGGTAACGCCGGCGTCGGCTGTCCAAACCCAGCGTTTTATGTACTTATGGGATACATTGCGACTGTTGGAGATCTCTTTAACGGCTGGTTTCTTGGATTTATACATGGCGTAGGACGAGCAGTACCGCTTATATTCCTCGCTATCCTTGGCATTCTCGGCATCAACGCCACAAGTAAGGTTGCCGGCAAACAAGAAATGATTGAAAAATATATGGGTTGGGTATTGATATTTATCGGCGCATTTATTCTCACTTTCGGACTTTTCGGACACGACTGGTTTGTCCTTTCAGGTACGCACACTTCATGGGAAGAAATCATCAGAACAATAGGCGGTTCCAATTTTACTGAAAATATTTTACAGCACGAACACAAACTCGTAGCAGGACAAGATTTTATTAAATACGGAAATCTCTTTTTCCTCGGACTCATTGCACTGACTATGCTCGCTTTTGTTATTAAAAAGAAACCATCCAGAAAACATTTGAAAATTATTTTGACTATGTTCGCAGTCATTATCTTTTTTGTCGGCAACGCAACTGGTTGGACATTTATGCTTGGCAAAGACGTTGGTGGACACGGTGATCATCTTTCAGGAAGTAATACTCTCAACATACCACTCGGACTTGATGGAGCTGTTGTTCAAGACGACAGTACAGTTATAACCGAACAAGGAGATAACGCTGATGGTGCACACGTTATGCCGGACGGCACTATTATGCTTGGTACTGGCGAGACAGTCCCTGGCGCACATGTGATGCCAGACGGCACCGTGATGGTGATGCAGATGGTAAGCACGAGCGAGATTTCATCTCTTCCAAAACGCGGTCCTGCAGATCGTATCGACGAGCTTCCTTATACACTCAACGACGGTGTCAAAGAATTCAATCTCACTGTTGACGAATTCCAGTGGGAATACGAACCGGGACGTTATGTACATGCATGGGGATACAATGGTCAAATTCCAGGTCCAACAATCAGAGTACAAGAAGGAGATAAGGTGCGTGTAACTGTAAAAAATAATCTTTCAAAAGACAATGGCACATCAGTACATTGGCATGGACAACATCTCGGAGAAGGTAATTGGAGTTCGGACGGCGTCCCTGGTCTTACTCAAAAACCAATCGCATCGGGTGAAAAATATGTGTATGAATTTGACGCAATTTCAGAAGGGACACGATGGTATCACTCACATGGACAGAGCCACATCACTGTTGCACAACAAGTAGATATGGGTCTTTCTGGAGTATTTATAACAGAACCAAAAATACAAAAGATTTCTTACGATCGCGAATACACACTCCTTCTTGATGAGTGGAATATATTACCAGGAGGTGTTAATCCAGCTGTTGGTCACGTTCACGGAGCCGCAACACCAGGTGCAGTTCCGGAGTTCAATACATTCACTATTAACGGTCAAATCTTTCCCTTTATTGACCCAATTAAAGTCAGAGAAGGGGAGCGAGTCTTGGTGCGTATTGTAAACGGAGGAACATCAGCATTTCACCCAATGCACAC
>CAYZCN010000050.1:0-5055 GCA_964476975.1 uncultured Candidatus Saccharibacteria bacterium
AATTCATCTAAAAAGAGTACACCGTTGTGTGCGAGCGTGACTTCTCCAGGTTTGGGGTATGTGCCACCACCTACAACTGAGACATATGATGCTGTGTGGTGTGGAGACCGGAATGGTGGCCGTGTGATGAGCTCATGGTTAAGTTGCTTTGCAATTGAGTGAATTGTTGTTGTTTCAATAGCTTCATCAAATGAAAGTTGGGGAAGAATGGTACAAAATGCTCGCGCGAGCATCGTTTTACCTGTTCCTGGTGGCCCAAATAGAGCTATGTTGTGGCCTCCTGCAGCTGCAATTTCAAGACCTCGTTTTGCTGTTGCCTGCTCTTTTATATCTCCGAAATCTGTGGAAGATGTTGATGGTTGGTAAGAAATTGACGTTTTTTCTTGAGGTTTTAGTTTAAATTCGTTTACATTTTTTTGTGTTTGTTGTAAGTGATTTATCACATCAGATAAAGATTCTGCGCCGAATATAGTGATACCATCTACAAGTGCTGCTTCTTTTGCATTTGGTTTGGGAAGATATATTTCTTCAAAACCACAACGCTTCGCTTCAATAGCAAGCGCGAGCGCTCCTGATATTGGACGCAGTTTTCCATCAAGTGAAAGTTCACCGACGAACATCTTTTTTTTATGCTCAAAAAAAATATCTCCTGATGCAGTAAGATATGCAAGCGCAATACCAAGATCAAATGTTGGACCTTCTTTTTTAATGTCTGCAGGTGCGAGCGACACGACAACTTTTTCATTTTTATTTTTTGGAGAGGTGTGTCCAGAGTTTTTAATCGCCGCAGACACCCTGTCACGAGATTCCTCAACCGCCTTGTCGGGAAGTCCAACAATAGTGAACGCTTGGAGTGTTTTTCGTGACACATCAACTTCAATACAGATTATACGTCCTCTAAGGAATGTTGTTTGGGCGCTGTATATTTTGGCAAAGTTCATTCTGCTAGAAATCCTCGGCGAAAAAGAAATACGCGAGCATTGTGGTTATGTTAGTAATGTTCATCCATGCAAGTATACTACATATCGTAAAAATAAAATAAAACAAAATACCTCCAGTACTTGTCCGTCGGTGAGGCAGATACTAGAGGTGGTTTGTTTTATTTTTAAGAATTCTATTCCAGATCGTCATTGATATGTTTTACGCATGTCCGCGCCGCTGGATTTGCTTCAAGACGTTTGGCTTCAATTTGTTCTTTTCCAATTTCACATATTCCAAATGTACCGTCTTTTATCTTTTGCAGTGCTAGTGTTACGTTGTTAAAACGCGCCTCAAGCTCTTTTAGAATTGCTGTGTTGTCTTCATATGATTCTATGTGGTCTGCCATTTCGTTTTTGTCTGCAGGAGATATGTCTGTTGCATCAGGTCTCGCTTCCCAGTCTGCTTTGTTTGAAGGATTTTTTTGCCCAATTTTTTCTAGTTCCGTCTCCAGAGTTTTCTTTTCTTCGGAGAGCCGATCTTTAAAGTTGTGTATATTTTGTTGTTCCATATTGTTTTTATAATAACAGACCGTGTTTCTAATGCAATGCACTATCGAGATATTTGGATTGATGAAATACGGGTGAATATCTCCTCAAAGGTGTTTTTGTTTGTGGTGATAATAAGAGTGTCTTTGTTGAGAAAGGTGTACAAAATAGCAATTTCACCACGTTCGTTAAAAAGTACGCGAGTGTCTCTACTTTTTATAATTACATCTACAAACTGAGCGTTGAGCGAAGCTTGTTGAGTTTTTTCTCGTATACTGACGAGAGAGTTTGTCACAGGTGTTCCAAAGAGGGGGTTTAAATCAACACTCATGTGTTGTTCCCAGTTTAGCATACCCGCAAAAGCTGTATCAAATGAGCGTGTTTTTAATATAAAAAAAGGTTCGTTATCTTTTATTGAATGTATTCCAACCATAAAATTAGGTTCTAGTGAACGGATAAGCGATCCTGGAGCTTTGGTATTAAGTGATGTGAGAAAGTCAGAAGCGCTCACTGGGTGTTTTCCAACAGGTGTTTTTTCGATAATTTGGAGATTTTTAAAAGTATTAAACTGAATGTTTGTGCGTAGTATGTTGTCGTTTAGTGCGGTGAGCAGGTTTTTACCTACGAGACTTTCAATTTCAAAAGAACCGTCTGTTTCTGTAAACAGAAGTTTTGACACGACATTATCTTTTGACACCGTTTCCGTATTACTTGTTGTGTAAAAAAACACTACTAACAAAATTCCAGCAATAATAAGTCCAAAACTCAATAAAATAAGAGTAATTTTGTGCACTGTTTTTTTAGGAGGTTTGGGAGTTGGTGCAAAAGGAGCCCTTTTGGCACGTTCATTTTGTTCTGCTGCAGTGATTGAGATAAGTGATGATTTTTTATTTCTTACCGCTTCAACGATATCGTCTTTATATGTTCGGAGTGGACGCATTAAATCTTTTTGTAACTTCATTACAGAGTTTACTTGTTGTTGTACGGGGTGTTTTTCTTCTTTGTGTTCTAGTGGTGTGCCCTGAGTCATTACCTCGGTTGTTTTCGTATCTTGTTGTTTAGTTTGCGTAATTTTATTTGTTTGTGTTGTTTGGGAAAAATCTTGCACCACCTCTTTTTCGGTTATGTTTTCTTGAACAGGTGGTAGGGAATCTTTCTGAACAGTTACGTTGGGCGTTTTAGACAACTTAGCAAAGAGCCTATTTTTTGTTTGCATTAATGGATTTGTTTTCTGTATCCCTTCTTCTATTATGGTTTCTCCTGTTTCTTTTTTTCTTTTTTTTAGTACAGACAAAAGCCCCCCTTTTTTGTTGTGCGGTTTTTCGTCATCTGTTTCATTTAAAATGTTTTGCTTTTGGGTCGCCCTCTCTCTCATGTGTATATTATACGATATATATGAAAATAATAAATCTATTTCGTAATTCAAGGTGTAACAAATATGTTTGAAGGTTTTATATCAAAAAAATAAAATTCATCCGAATGTAGATTACACTGTTCCTGTAGATGAGTTACATACAAAAGATTTGTAACAGTATTATTGGCGCTGCTTCCCGTGGAATGCTTGGTGAATTTCTTTTAAATGCTTGTCGGTGACATGAGTATATACTTGTGTTGTTGAAATATTTTCATGCCCAAGAAGCGCCTGTACCGAACGGAGATCAGCTCCGTTTTCAAGAAGATCAGTGGCGAAGCTGTGACGAATAACGTGTGGTGTTACCTTTTTTGAAATACCAGCTTTGATTGCGTGGTGTTTTACAATACGTTCAACCGAACGCGATGAAAGACGAAGGGATTCCTTATTTTTTGTACTTCTGCCATACTGTATAAAAAGTGCTTCGTCCATATCAGCACGCTTGTCTAAATATTTTTTCACTGCCGTCTTCGCGGCAGGTGAGAGAAATACGACTCGGATTTTATCTCCTTTTCCACGAACAGATAGTTCATCTTTAGAGAGATCAATGTCCGTGTTTAGTGAGCACAGCTCTGACACACGAAGTCCTGTAGAAAACAAAAGTTCCAACATTGCCTTGTCGCGGAGACTTTTTATATCGTTTTCACTCGGAGCTTCCATAAGTCGTTCAAGCTCATTGTGTGATATAAGGTCAATGCTTCGTTCGGCAACCTTTGCAAGCTCAATACACTCGGGCGACAATGCTTCTACACGTCGTCGTTGTAAGTATTTAAGGAATGCCCGTAGTGCAATGAGATAGTAATTTTGCGTTTTCTTTTTAAGTGTTTTTTGCTCTCCGTTTGATGACACTCCTGCTGATTGTCGGTTGAGCCACAATCTATATGTTCGTATTGTTTCTTCCGTTATATCTTTTGGCTGTAAGACTTCCGAAAATACAATAAAACGCTTCAGATATTGGTCGTAGTTCGCAATTGTTTTTAAGCTCCGTCCACGCTCTATCTCAAGATACTCTAGGAATTCCTGCTTTAACTCCTTTATTCTACTTTGATTATTTTGCGACATATATTTATTGTAACACCTCGGGAAGCAAAAAACCCACCAAACAATATGTTTGGTGGGTTAGGGCTCAAGTAAGCCATTTTCCGAGAAAAAACTGTCGTCGAGAAAGGCAGGGGTTAAGTCCGCGCACCCGACGCATCTCTGTAAAAACCTTTGCGATGTAGGAAAACATGGTTTCTCTCCTTATTTTTCAATATTTTCGATTGTTTCTATAAGAAAGATATCACACTTGCAATTTTTTGTCAAACATGTTAGTATTGGAGAATGTTAACAAAACGAAAAAAACAAAATGCAGTGCGAGACACGCAAGTTCATGAAACAGACACAGGGTCTCCAGAAGTTCAGGTTTCTATTTTAACGAAACGAATCAGTGAACTCGCATCACATTTAAAGAAAAACAACAAAGACAAGCACTCACGACGAGGTTTGTTGCAGATGGTTGCTGATAGGCGAAAGCATTTAAAGTATCTAGAAAAGAAAAGCAAAGCACGATACAATGCATTAGTAAAAAAACTTGAGTTAAAAAAATAAAAAGTAGCCATCGGCTACTTTTTAGGTTATCTTTAAAAGAGAAGTCGAAAATTTTAAATATTTTTTATAATTTTTTAACATTGTATGGCAGTAGTAAAACACAAAAATCAACGCGTAGGTATTTTTATAGATACACAAAATCTTTATCATAGTGCAAAAAATTTATATCAGTCTAAGGTAAATTTTGCGAATGTAGTAAAAGAGTCTTTGTCAGGACGTCTTTTAGTGCGCGCGATCGCTTACGTTATTACCACAGAGTCAGGAGAAGAGCAGGGGTTTTTTGAGGCGCTTACAAAAATTGGTATTGAAACAAAAACAAAAGACCTACAGGTCTTTCATGGAGGAGCCAAAAAAGCAGACTGGGATGTTGGTATTGCAGTTGATGCTATTAAGATGGCACCAAAACTAGATACTGTAGTAATTGCAGCAGGAGATGGTGATTTTGTACCGCTTGCAGAATATCTTAAAATGCAGGGGTGTCAAGTTGAAGTTATTTCTTTTGGGAAGTCATCCTCATCACTTTTGCGAGAAGTTGCTGACGACTTTATTGACATGGATGAAGACCCAAAAAAATACCTTATTGGTAGG
>CAYZCN010000051.1:0-4996 GCA_964476975.1 uncultured Candidatus Saccharibacteria bacterium
TATTTTCACAGCAGGATTTACTCCTATTCCATTTAAGATATTTACAATTTCATCGCTCGAAATGTCCTCATTCATCTGTAAAAAAATGACTGGATATTGAAGCAGGATCTCACTACCATATGTACGCATTTTACTATTCAAACAGCCAAGCAAGTTGTGTCTACTGCTTGGGTAAAAAACATCAACAGCAAAGTTACCCGTTTTATAGTATATAAAAAAATCTGTTCGCGTTCTTTTGTCATCAGTAAAAAAGTACTCTCGGTGAACAAATTCTATACCAAACTTTTTTACAAGATATTCGTACACTTTTTTTTCGACAGTATGTGCTCGTGCGTTAATTTTTATCGCTCTTTTCGAGCTATGTTCTCCTTTCCGTAAATCAACATCACTTTTTAACTCAAGAGTGTGACGAAGCTCAACTAGACCACCGAATCTTCGTTGAATAGATCGTGATGAAGGTAAAAATTCAAATACGTCAATTTCATGTGCTGCGGGATAATGTCCGTACAATTTGTTAAACTTTGAAAATCCCAGTCTCAACTCTTCAAGTGACCATCCTCTTTGTTTACCTCCTCGTTGTTTTCGAACATTTGTCATAGTCTACATTTTATAAGATGTACTATCTTTAATTTATTTTTCACACAAGGTGAGTATTTCCTTGTTACACTACTCATTATTATCCTCGTCATTTTTTTATTTTTTCCTTACCAACCACTTTTTAAACCACATATTTATTTAAACCGTACATTTAAAAGAAGGCCGTACATTAGAAAGGGCTTAAAAAAACTTAGTAGAAAAAAGAGTTACATATACAAGAGTCGTATAAGACACTTTACTTTTCCTCCTCTTCCCCATTAACAAACAATAACGCACCTTTATGTCTTGTGCGACTCTATTTATACACAATACGTATCATTCTCTGACTTTCACACCCCCATACACACATACACACATACGCAGCCCGACCAAAGAGTCGTATAAAGAACTTTTTTGCTGTTTATTTCAAATACACAATAATTGCACTTTTTATATCGTCATGCTAAAGTAGTCACAGAAAATCAATCTACAAGGAGACATCTTTATGACTATCTTTTTCGTTTTCTGGACTTGGTTTGGTTATTTCGGATTTCGTATTGTTCATAATTTTTTCTATCTCAAACAACCAATTCATACGAGTTTTGTAAGAAGTGTAGCTCATCCTTTTTTACTCCTCATTATCGGTCAAATTGTCTTTAATGTTGGAATCAACGAACCAACTATTCCTCAGCTTATTGGTGGTTCACTTACAATGATGTCAGGTTTAATATTTATTATAGGCGCACATAAAGCACTTGGTAAAAATTATAATACTGCGATTGTAAACAAAACACCACCCAGTCTCACAACCACTTCTTATTATAAAATCATACGACATCCGATATACACTGGAGCAATCATAATGGCAATTGGTTCAGAAATACTCTTGGACAGCCTGTTTGTATTTTTGGTTTATCTCTCCATTCCGTTCATCATCTGGCAAATCAACAAAGAAGAAAGAGAGCTTAAAGAAAAATTTGGTTTGAGGTGGGATGCACTTGTTCACCAAACGCCGTACAAACTTTTCCCTGGTTTGTACTAAGCTATACACAAAACCCCACGACAATGTCGTGGGGTTCTTTTTGTAACAGGAAAAACTACTCCCCACCCTGTCGTCATGTAATACAGCGCATTTATTTTGCGACACTTATGTTTTCAATGACCACAGCATCAACCGGAATATCTCGAGCACCGACAGCTACTCCTCCAATTGAGTCAACTACATCCAAACTTCCTACCACCTTTCCAAATACAGGATGTTTACTTGAAAGTGGTTGTTTATCAAAATCAAGATTGGTGTTGTTAACTAAATTAATAAAAAACTGACTTCCTCCACTGTTTGGTCCAGAGTTTGCCATGGAAATAGTTCCACGAACGTTTGAAATTCCATCAACAAATTCGTCCTCTATTGCATATCCAGGCCCACCTGTACCATACGTTGCCGTATTATCACCTTTTGAGTTTGGGTCACCTCCTTGAATCATAAATCCGTCAATTACACGATGGAATTTTATACCGTCGTAATATCCACTTTCAGCAAGTTTCAAAAAGTTTCCTGCGGTAATTGGCATTCTATCTAGAAAAAGTTCTAACGCTATGTCTCCCTTATTTGTGTGTAACGTTGCTATTGGATTTTTTTGCGAATTTTCTTGTTGAGTATCCATAATGATATTTTCATTTTTATTATCTTCTTCTAAACCTGTCGTCGTAACTTCTGTATTATCTGTTGAAACAATTTCTTCAACAGAAGCTTTATCACCACCCATTCGTGCACCAAACCAAAGCAATAGAAGAGCAACACAAACAGTAATAAGAATATATATTGTTCTTTTTTCCATGTTTATTATTACAAAGCGAATATTATACTATTGTACTCCCCTCTTATTTTTGGTCAATACTTTTTTACAGCGTATTAAAAACAAAAATATATACACTGTACCCTACAAACATTATTAGTGACGAAATAATCAACGAAGAAACAAATCCTAATTCGGTTTTTAAAAGTATAGGAAACACAATAAAAAAAAGTAACGACGGCAAAACAGCCCAAAATATACCTGCCGACAAGTCTACAACCTTTTGTACATCTTTCGTATCACGATACAGCCACACCATTGCCAAAATTGAAGTTAGTGGAAGTGATGCCACAACAGCAGCAAAAAGTGTGTATCTTTTGGCGATTTCAGACACTGTTGCGATGATGAGTGCGGAAATAATAATTTTGATTATAAATTGCATACAAAATTATTTTTTCGCAATAATGCTTTTCTTGTAAGTAGCGAGGTGATTAAGTGCAATGCCAGTACCTTTAGCCACACAAAAAGGTGCATCTTTTGCGAGACGTGCTTTTACACCTGTACGTCTAAGTACGAGTTCAGGAAAATGACGAAGTTGCGACGAGCCGCCGGTCATAATTATTCCACGGTCAATAATATCCGCAGAAAGCTCCGGTGGTGTTTCTTGTAACACATCTTTTATTGCTTTTATCATTTCACGTAACTCCCTCCCAATTGCTTTTACAATTTCATTTGATTTTATTTCCGTTGAACGAGGAAGTCCTGTAAGAAAATCTCGTCCTTTTATTTCCATAACAAGTTCTTCTTCAAGAGACACCGCAGATCCTATATTTATTTTTATATTCTCTGCAGTCTTGTCTCCAATAGCAAGGTTGAATGTTTTTTTGATATAGTCCGCAATCGCGTGGTCTATCCTATTGCCCGCACACTTCACCGATGTTGATGCTACGATACCACCGAGCGAAATAACCGCAACGTCAATAGTTCCTCCTCCAATATCAATAACCATATTTCCTCGTGCTTCATGTATCGGAATCCCTGCACCAATAGCAGCCAAAATCGGTTCCTTCACCACATATGCGCTCCGCGCACCGGCTTTCATTGTCGCCTCAATCACTGCACGCTTCTCGGTTGAAGAAACACCAGCAGGAACAGAGACCATAATATCCGGCTTAAACATATTCCATTTTCCAAGCGACTTTCGTATGTAATATCGAAGCATCGCTTCGGTAATACGATAATCTGCAATCACTCCGTCTTTCATCGGACGATACGCAACGATACTGTCCGGCGTTCGCCCAATCATTTCCTTTGCCTCATTTCCTACCGCAAGGAGTTTATTGTCATGCTCCGACACTGCCACCACAGACGGCTCATTGAGAACCACGCCACGCTTCGGTACATACACCAACGTATATGTCGTCCCAAGGTCAATTCCTAATTTTGGTATAAATAGTTGCATAATTATCTCTATTATTCACCACCCCACCACATTTTGCAACTTCGCAAAACTAATAGGCATAACTAATGGACATCGGATGTCCATTAGTTTGGATACGGAAGCATAGCACAGGTGCTATGCTTCCTATGCTATACTTATAGTATGAAAAAAAATACCCCTAATAATTCAAAACAAATAGGCACACTCATCACCTCATTCCGCGAAAAACGAGGAATGACCCAAAAAGAGCTCGGTATATGCATCGGTACCACACAAAGCGCAGTCGCGCGTATGGAGCGTGGCGAACAAAATCTAAGCACCGATATGTTGGAACGTTTGAGTAGTGCCCTCCACACCAAGCTCATAGAGCTTGGTACTGGTACAATGAGTTTTGAAATAAAGGGTGGTAAAAAACTCTCTGGCACAATCGTCACCAACAGCTCCAAGAACGGCGCGGTGGCACTTCTCTGTGCTTCTCTTCTCAACAAAGGAACAACAACACTCAAACATATGCCAAAAATAGAAGAGGTGTACCGCATCATTGAAGTCCTTCAAAGTATTGGAGTAAAGGTAAAATGGCACGGAGGCGACGTACACATCACACAGCCCTCAAAATATTCACTTTCCAAAATCCGCAAAGATTCAGCAGAGAAAACACGAAGTATTATTATGTTCATCGGCCCTTTAATCCACTCTCTTCGCTCATTCTCACTCCCCCACTCTGGCGGTTGTAAACTCGGAAGCCGTACGGTCAAACCTCATTTTTTTGCTCTTGAAAAACTCGGTGTCTCAATTATTACCAAAGAAAACGAATACCGCATATCACACAACGACCTCAATGCATCTCACATCACACTCTACGAGTCTGGAGACACAGTTACAGTAAACGCACTCCTCGCGGCAGCCAAAATCCCCGAAACAACAACTATTCACTTTGCATCCGCAAACTACCAAGTACAAGATGTATGTTATTTTCTAGAAAAACTCGGCGTCACAGTAGAAGGAATTGGGACAACAACACTCTCCGTAACTGGTAAAAAAGATATGAATGCAGACGTAGAATACACCGTAAGTGAAGACCCAACTGACGCAATGTTCTTTATCACAACTGCAGCAGTCACTAATTCTGAAATCACTATCACTCGTTGTCCGATTGATTTTCTAGAACTTGAACTACTCAAAC
>CAYZCN010000052.1:0-4981 GCA_964476975.1 uncultured Candidatus Saccharibacteria bacterium
TTTTAAAGATGTTGAACCATTGAATGTCATTCGGGTAATGATGGCGAAGCGTATTTTGCCACATGCGCACTGTGTGCGCGTTGTTTCTACTTTTATGAAGGACGAACTTGAAGCTAAGTTTCCGATGCTTGTGGGACGTATTGATGTGTTGCCGGTTTATATTGATATTCCTTTTTATCAAAATGCAGAGCCGAAGTTCTCGGTGCGTGATAAGTATCCGCAATTTAACTTTACTATTTTGATGGTAAATCGCCTCACGAAAGAAAAGAATGTTTCGTTTGCGATTGAGATTTTTGCAGATATCGCAAAGACGTATCCGAAAATCGGTCTCATTATTGTTGGTGAAGGTCATGAGCAACCGAATTTGGAAAAGTTGGCAAAGAAACTTGGTGTGGCGGACAGGGTTGTTTTTGAACCGTGGCAAAATGATGTAGTGTCGTTTTATAAAACAGCAAATCTCTTCCTTCTGACTTCAACTTACGAGGGGTATGGACGTGCTCCTATTGAAGCGGCGGCGTGTGGTATTCCTGTCGTGACATCAAAGGTTGGTATTACAGCGAGTATTTTTAAAGATAAAGAAACTGCATTTATCTGCCCCGTGAATGATGCGGAATGTTTTATACAAAAGTTGCGAAGTTTTATTGAACATAATGAAGACCGTCTTTTCTTTAAGTTTAACGTGAAAGAGCATATTGAAACGCTCGTGACGAGTACGAAAGAAGACTATTTAGTAAAGTTTAAAGAGGGAATGGAAAAGTGTCTCTTGAGGGAGTAACTCTATGCTTCCTCGTGCTGTTATAAAAGGTGATGTGTTCATTCAGCTTGTTTTAATATGTAACACTGACTGACTTTACAATATACCGTTATAATAAAGAATTATTGTATTTTTAATAGCACAATAAAGTTAAGGCAATATGAAAGGTGTTGGGGTAAAAAATATAGTGGTGATTGGTGGTGGGACAGGGACTCATACGGTACTTTCTGGTCTTAAAAAACATACGAAACAGAAAAAGCTTTCCTTGAATGCGGTTATTTCTGTGTCCGACAGTGGTGGAAGTACAGGGCGTTTACGAGATGAGTTTGGAACATTGCCCGTTGGAGATTTTCGTATGGCGCTCGCTGCGCTTGCTGACGACAGGGTAGGTAAGAATTTGCTCCGCGAGCTTTTTTTGTATCGTTTTAATAAGGGAGAAAAAGGATTGCGCGGACATAGCTTTGGTAACTTATTTCTCGTCGCAATGACGGATATTTTGGGATCTGAAGAACACGCGCTTGCATTTGCGTCCAAGGTATTACGTGTGCGTGGAAGTGTCATTCCTGTTACGAATGAAAGTATGACGCTTAATGCAGAGTATGAAAATGGTGTGGTGGTCTGTGGAGAGGCAGAAATTGACGAACCAAATAAGGAACATGACGGAACACAAAAAATAACGCGAGTGTGGCTGGACCCCGTCGGGCGTATATCGGCGCGGTCGGAGAAGGCTATACAGGGGGCGGACTTGATTGTGTTGGGGCCAGGGGATGTATATACGAGTTTGGTTCCGAATCTTCTTGTAGGAGGTGTTGCCGAGGTGTTGCAAAGCGCACAAGGTAAAATCGTGTACGTAGTTAACCTTATGAGTAAATATGGACAGACACATAATTTGAGCGCACAAGGTCATGTGAACGTTGTAGAGTCACATATGAAACGAAAAGCAGACTATGTTATTGTTAATGACACCGTGCTTCCAGATGAAATACTCGCGAGTTATAAAAAGCAAAATGAATTTGTTGTTGATGATGATTGTAAGACTTTTGGAACGTGTGAAGTGATTCGGGGAGATTTTCTTGCGTCTGAAGAGATACAAAAACCAGATGGAGATGTGTTGAAACGAAGTTTGATACGGCATGATTCGGACAAACTTGCGGATATTATTATCTCACTGTTGTAATAACTTTATATGATTTTAATTTTAGATTTTGATAGAACAATATTTCACACCGATGCATTTGAGAATGAGTATTCAGATGCCGTTGCTGTAAAAAAGTCGCTATGGAAAGATGGTGACCTTGCGCGACACATATACGACGACACAATCCCTTTTTTGGAAGCACATACGCACTTGACACGAGTTCTGATGACGTATGGTAATAAGGAGTTTCAAAGGGCGAAAGTTTCGGGATCTAGTATTTCGCCTCATTTTGAACATGAGGTGTACACGGGACGTGAATTGAAAGGCGAAACCATCAAGCGTTTGTACGGTGAAAATGGGCATGCGGAACCGATAGTGTTTGTTGACGATACACCGTATCAACTTGAATCGGTGGTGGCGGAATGTCCTGAAGTTACAGCTGTTCGTATTAAACGTATCGGTGAAACCAAAAGTTTGGAACCTAGTTGTAAAGGATGTCTAGAGGTGGAAGATTTGAAAGAATTGGAAGCGCTTTTGAAAAAGATTTAAACATTTAAACATTTAAACATTTCAATATTTAAAACAACGAAACATTTAAAGATGCAAACAGCGAAAGAAAAAACAAAAGAAAAAATTGGAGTTATAGGGCAAGGTTTTGTTGGTGGTAGTTATGCTGACGATTTTGAAAATCGTGGATATGAAGTCGTGCGATATGGTCTTGAAGAGCCATATAGAAATAATAGAGAAAAAATCGCAGAATGTGATGTTGTGTTTATTGCCGTACCTACTCCGACTATCCCTCACAAAAAAACAGGTAAATCTGCTGATAACGACCGTGTTACACACTTTGACTCGTCTATTTTAAAAGACACTCTCAAGCACATAGGAAAGGGCAAGGTAGCTGTTATAAAATCAACAATAACTCTTGGTATGACGCAAGAGATTCAAGAAGAGAATCCGGACATTTTTGTTTTCCATTCACCTGAATTTTTAAGTGAGGCGACTGCCATACAAGATGCAGCTAATCCGAAAAGAAATATTATTGGTATTCCTATTGAATCACAAGAGTACAAAGAAAAAGCACATATAGTTTTGTCTACACTTCCTAAGGCACCGTTTGAACTTGTGTGCCACTCTAATGAGGCGGAGCTGATAAAGTACGGAGGAAATAATTGGTTTTATTTTAAGATTATGTTTGTAAATATGCTTTATGATATAGCTCAAAAAAGTGGAGCTAAATGGGATACTATACGAGACGCAATGTCTGAAGATCCGCGGATTGGGTATAGCCACTTGACGCCTGTCCATAAGAGCGGAACCCTCGGTGGTGACGCGTACCAGTTGAGTCCTGAAATAAGTGGGGACGGGGAGCGTGGTGCAGGGGGGCATTGTTTTATAAAAGACTATGCTACATTTGTTGAGATGTATAGAGAAAATGTTGGCAACGAATTTGGAATGAACGCTCTCCGTGCACTTGAACAGAAGAATATTCATCTACTTACTAAAACTAAAAAGGACCTCGACCTCCTTGAGGGAGTGTATGGAAAGTTGGATGTATAATAAAAAATTATGATAAAACTTGATTTTGAAGAATCTGTTGTACTACGAAACAAAATGCTTGAAGACGAGCATTTTTTAACATTGTGTGACGATGTTTCGGGAAAGATTACTTCATGCCTTGGGAATGGTTTAAAATTACTTGTTGCAGGAAATGGAGGAAGTGCTGCTGACGCACAACATTTTGTTGCTGAGGTTGTTGGGAGATATAAAAAAGAACGAAAGGGATATCCCGCTATTGCATTAACTACCGATACGTCAATACTGACTGCGGTGGGGAATGACTATTCGTTTGATGCTATTTTTTCTCGACAAGTGGAAGCACTTGGAAAAGAGGGTGATGTATTTGTCGGTATTTCAACAAGTGGTAATTCAAAAAATATTATTGAAGCAGTGAAGGAAGCAAAGAGGCAAAAACTAACCACTGTCTGTCTTTTGGGTAATGACGGTGGTGTGGTGAAAGAGATGTGCGATTACGCTCTTGTTGTGCCAAGTGATAATACGCCACGAATTCAAGAAGTGCATATAACACTTATCCATAGTATCTGTGAAAAAATTGACCAACAACTTACATAAAAAACGTGAAGGAGTTATACATTCTTTCAAGAACAAACACATCGGTGTGATTGGTGATATTATGCTTGACCACTATATTGTCGGTGACGTTGAGCGCATTTCTCCTGAAGCACCTATTCCGGTTGTGTGCTCTTCAGAGGAAACAGAAGTTTTGGGTGGGGCAGCGAACGTCGCGGCGAATGTTGTTGCACTTGGTGGTGCGGTTTCGCTTCTTGGAATACTTGGAGAAGATGACGCGGGAAAAAAAATACTCAAAGAGTGTAAAAGATTGAATGTTGATACGAGTGGAGTTGTGATATCAAAGAAGCGCCCCACGACACAGAAAATACGCATTGTTGCTCATGGGCAACAAATTGTACGTGTTGATAGAGAGGAGGTAAAAGAGAATAGTAATAAGGAGCACGATTGTTTGGTTGCATATATTCAGGAGTGTATCGCTGATTGGGATGGTGTTGTGATTTCTGACTATGCAAAAGGTGTTGTAACAAAACCTTTAGTGCGCGCTGTTATTGCGGAAGCGCGAAAAAAGGGAATTCCTGTGATTGGAGATATTAAGCCAGCACAGTTTTCATTTTGTAAAAATATTACTCTTGTTGCGCCAAATAAAAAAGAAGCATTTGAGGTTGCGCAGACGTTAGATGTGAAAAAAGCAGGAAGACTGATACAGAAAAAACTTGGTTGTCACGTACTGCTTACTTGTGGAAGCGATGGACTGTCACTCTTTACAGGTTCTCGTGCGTATGCGTTTCCCGCAACTGCAGGTGGTGTGGTGGAGACAACTGGCGCAGGAGATACCGTGACAGCAACTGCAGCACTTGCACTTGCATCGAAAACACCGCTTCGTGATGTTGCATTTCTTGCAAACTCTGCAGGAGGGATTGTTTCTGGAAAGATGGGTGTTGCGACCGTGTCTCCTAAAGAACTCATTACATATGTCCTTAAAAATTAAAACAGAA
>CAYZCN010000053.1:0-4920 GCA_964476975.1 uncultured Candidatus Saccharibacteria bacterium
GTTGGGGTAGAGGTGTTGGTGGTGGATTGATTGCGGAGCAGGGGGAGAGAAAGGCGGAGAATAAGGGGAAGATTTTGGGGTTTTTGCGCGAGAATGGAAAAGTGGTGAATAATGACATAGAGAAGTTGCTCGGTGTTTCCGATGCCACTGTTACACGCTACATGAGTGAGTTGGAAAAGGAGGGAAAAGTACGACAGATTGGAAAAACAGGTGTTGCGGTATATTATGTTTTAAAATGAGGCTAAAATGCCCAAACGGCTCAACGCGTTGAGCCGTTTAGGGTTATACTAGAAACATGATTTCCAAAGATACCAACATATATCTTGACATAGATGGCACTATTCTTCATGAAGACCTTGAGAGATACAATCAACCCGCGGCACATCTGTATGATTTTCTAGACGTTTTGAAAGACTACCCAGTCTATTGGCTCACCACTCACTGTAAAGATGGGAATCTTAACACCCCTCAAAAACATCTTCAAAAACTACTCCCGCAGGAGCTGTTTCAATATGTGCTTGAATATAAACCAACGGTGTGGAATGTAAAGAAAACAGAAGGGATTGATTTCCGTAAACCGTTTTTGTGGTTTGAGAACGATGTGACACAGGACGAGTTAGATGTTTTAGAAAAAGCGGGCAAAACAGACAGTCTTGTGAGAGTAGATCTTATCAACAATCAAAATCATTTAACTGACATCGTGCAGAATATATTTCATACGTTAAAATAAGGTTCTTGCGTTTGTCTTCGTGGTTGGATTAGGGGAGGTTGTTTCTGTCTGAAAATGTGCTAGAATTTCTCATTAGTATAAGCTCTTTACACACTAATGAAAGGACAACTATGCAAAATCTAAAACCAGGAACTATCATATTCAAGGACTCGGCGCGCAAGCTTTTTCTAACAAATGACGGAAACGTTGATTGGGAAAAAATTGAACAACGCTACGACCACTTACGGTCAATACAAGAATCTCTAAGCAATAAACATTTCACAAGCGAAATTAAAGCTTGGGCGATGTCATTATCTTCCGAATTACAATTACGACTATTGGATATAATGCTTGGCGGTCTTTGTAATGAAGACTCAAACGTGGGTGTGTATATATCCAATGCAGAAGACCTTGAAATATTTGCAAAATACCTCACTCCAATTATCCGTGATTATCACAAAATTGAAGGTGAGGTGAGCCAAGAACACAACTGGGACATACCTGTTGGTGAGTATCTCCTTGATACAATAGATTCTTCTCTTGCTAATGTTTCTATGCGTGCACGAGTTGCGCGTAATGTTGCTGGATGGAATATGCCAAGCGCTATGGACTTAGAAGAAAGACTGCGCTTTGAGGATGAAATGGAGAAAGTTTTTGAATCTCTTCCCTTTAAAGGTCAGTACACGAGTATGACTCCGGGGCATATATATGAAATGGGTTCTGATTTGATAGGGCAGATGCGCGATGACCATTTCTTGTTTAACGATATGACCACCGACAACCATCTTACCTGTAGTGGCATAGCATCAGACTGGCCTCATGGTCGTGGTATCTGGTTGAGTGACGACAAAACAAAGATGATTTGGATAGGGGAAGAAGACCATGTTCGCATCATCTCAATCATGCACGGAAACGATCTCGGTGTTGTAGATAAATCTCTCTCTGACCTTTTGGAAGCTCTTGAAAAAGCTGGTGTTACGTTTGCAACTCATTCAACGTACGGCACGATTACGACCTGTCCTACAAATATGGGCACAGGGAAGCGCCAATCTGTTCTTATTGGTTTTCCAAAACTAACAGAAGCTGGTACAAACGAAAAGCGTCTGAAGAATGCTGCAAAGAAACTTAATCTACAAGCTAGAGGTCTTGCGGGTGAACACTCAAAGATGGATGATAACGGTACTTCTGATATTTCTCCAATGGCACGCTTTGGTGTTACTGAAGCAGAGGTAACGAAAATTCTTTATCAAGGACTTGAAAAGCTTTTTAAGTTGGAACGAAGTGCATAGTGTCTAAAAAATATTTTAAGCCCCGAGTTTTGCTCGGGGCTTTTTTTGTTATGTTATTGCGCGAACAAACTATCATAATAATAAGAATTCGGAAGTCGGATTTCCGATTTTTTGTGACTTTTCAACGCCTCAACCCCGTTGAGGCGTTGAAATTGTTTGAAATGTGATTAACTCAACGTGTTGAGTTAATTAAAATGGCTTGGAATATGGCTGAACCCACTTGGGAGTTTGACTCCCGAGTGGGTTTTTTTATTTGGTTCTGACGAGGAAATCTTGGTAGTCCATTTCGTTTTTGCCTTCGGGAATGACACGATGAACGGTGAGCGTACCTTTTTCAAATGAGGCGTCGGTTATCTTGACGCGTATCTGTTTGTCTTTTGGTGTGACAAAAAAATGTGTTCCCGGCCACTCGTCTAGTGCTTGAATTTTAAGGAAGTTTTGGTATGCGTCACCGTTTTCTATATCAAGTTCACCATCTTTTTTTGTAAGTATTTTAGTGAAGGTGGCTTTGTCGTGGTTTTGCTCTTCTGGTGTTATGGTGCCTGCAATCCACTCGGGTATAGTCTCCGCGAGCACTTCACCACTTGCCTCCGCGAGAATTTCACGGAGTGTACTTGCTTTGAGTGGCCAGCTGTCGTCTCCTGAACTACGGTCAAATGCAATACGTGCTTGTGAAATGATTGGCCCATGATCTACTTCTTCGTCCATTAACATAATCGTCACACCTGTTTCATTGTCGTCATTTAAGATTGTGGATTGAATCGGTGATGGTCCGCGCAACTTTGGTAAGAGTGAGGGATGCACGTTGAGTGTCTTGTGTTTTGGGAGGTCAAGAATGTTTTTGGGAATAATTTTTCCGTATGAGACGACAATAAATAAGTCCCACTCGGTATTTGCGAGCTCGCTTACAAAGTCGTCGTCCAATTTTTCTGGTTGTAAAACGTCAAAGTCATTTTTCTCTGCCCACACTTTGAGAGGAGGTGGTGTGATGACTTGTTTTCGTCCGACCGGCTTGTCCGGAGGGGTGATGGCGAGTACCGGCTCAATACCCGCTGACATAAGCGCGTCAAAGACTGTGACAGAGAAGTCGTCTGTTCCGAAGAATATTGTTTTTAAATTTGAAATGTTTTTTGTCATATGAAATATATTGTAACAAAAATATTCTATTGATTATTGTCGTTGTATAATTTAGAATTAAAAAATGACTAAAATTAAAAAATACAAATGGAAAACACTTCTTAATTTATACGAGGAGCATATACGAGGCACAGAGCAAAAAGCTTTCGTGTTTGAAAAAACTGTTTCTTTGTGCAATCTGACATTGGCAGTAATGAGTGGAATAAAGTTAGAAGAAAATAAAAAAGTATATATAACATCAGTATGTTTGAAACATCTTTATGATAAAAAACCAGCAGAAGAGTTCGATTTTCTAGTTAATTATTTGTATAAAATAGTTATGCATCCTGACACAATATACAAAAACAAAGATCCCAAACGTGGAGACTTTTGTTTCAGAAAAAAATTGTTAGAAAATGAGTACCTATGCTCAATAGAAGTTGTGGAAAATGGAGAATTATTTATCGCGACAGCCTTCAGGTTAAGAAAAGAAAGTTATCTGAACAGTTATGAGCTTTTGTGGAACTGGAGGGACGGCAACCCCTCATCGTAGTGTTTTGGTTACCAGCAAGCTGGACTACTCACACCCCGCAGTAGAGCCTTCCTGACTTTCAGTCCCACAAAAGTTAACAACTGTATCAAACTCTCTTAGTATTATTTTATCAAAAATAATTTTCTCACGCTATAAAGGTTGTGAACAGTGTATACTATCCGATTCTTGTCGTCAAGGGTTTTTTGTTTTATAATTTATTTTATTTAAATTTAAAAATCTTACTGACTAGTATATATATAACAGAATTTGCAATAAAAATACCAAGCGACAACATAGCTAAGTTCCCAATTTTTTCAGCAACTGCCCAGTTTTCTTTAACAGAAAAATAACTTTGCATTACTATAAAAATACCTAGGAGTATTAAATAAGTTGAATTTATTAAATAGAGAGAATTAGTCTCTTTTTCTTTTAAAAACCACAAGATGATTCGATTTTGTTTCATTTTTCCATTATATCTATTTTTAAATCTTTTTATCATATATATCTAAAATAATAACAAAATAAATGCCAAGACCGAAGTCTTGGCATTTGGTGTGTGTATTTTACTCTCTTTTGCTAACTTATTGGAAGCAAGGTTTCGGGTCGTACTTACGTCCCGCACTTGCTACTGTCTTCGCGTGCGAAAACTTCCAACTTCTCTATATTATCATATTGGAAAAATCCTGTCAAGCTTAATTAAAAGCCAAGCTTTTAATATAAAAGAGGTGGAGGGGGGAGTCGAACTTGACGGATGGGTATTAGATATGTTCTTATGTAGTTAGATAATATATTTTAAAGAAAGGAATGCACGATGATTGAAAAAGGTGTTTTAGCACTACCTCGGGTACGTGAATTTGCTCTTGAGAAAGGTATTGATATTTCTAAGGTTACTCCCACGGGAGTCGGTGGTGTGGTAACTGAAAGAGATGTACTCAATGCATTTGAAATGCCGTTGTATGAATTGCCTTGTGATACAGAATCACAAACACAGAGCCCGACTGAACAAAAGTTAACAACGAGGAAACTTGACGTTGCGCAACGTGCTATGGCAAACGCCATAGACAATTCAGGTAAATGGCAGGTATCACTCTTTGACGACGCTGATGTTAATAGTTGGACAACAGAAAGTGCAAAACCGATGGTGCGTGCAATGCGTGCACTCACGCGTGCGTGTAAGGAGTATCCACAGTTCAATGCACTTTATTGTTTCTCTGACCCCAAGCATAAAGACGGTGAGTTGCATATGTTTTCAAAAGTTGACATTGGAATCGCTG
>CAYZCN010000054.1:0-4869 GCA_964476975.1 uncultured Candidatus Saccharibacteria bacterium
AGCACCTCCTCTATCGTTTTATTAAGTCTGTGTATTTCGTCGACAAATAAAATGTCGCCCTTGTTGAGGTTGGTGAGGAGTGCCGCAAGATCACCAACTTTTTCAATAGCAGGACCTGAGGTTGTTTTCATCTGACCGTTAAGTTCTTTAGCGATAAGGTGTGAGAGGGTTGTTTTTCCAAGACCTGGAGGGCCATAAAATAAGATATGTTCCGGCGCATGTGAGCGTTCCTTTGCTGCTGTGAGTAAAATATTTAAGTTTTTCTTTATATTTTTTTGACCAATATACTCACCCCATATAGTTGGGCGTAATGTCTGGTCTAAAAATGACGCAGGTTCGTTTGTTTTAGTGTCGTTGGAAGTACTTGACATAATAGTTAATATATGCTAGGATTGTCATTAGATATTTACACTCCAGGTCATAAACCTCTAAGCAATAAAACCTCTTGGTTTTCGACAACTCTCCGAGGACGTTTCTGTTCTCTCTTTTTAGAGTGTTGCTCGAGCTATCCTTAGAAGATGCGTCAACTTTTCGTACCTACTTAAAGTCTTGCTTAGAGGTTTATGTTCTGGAACACACTATATTTTATTGTGTGGAACCCCTTATTTCAATGTCGTTAATATCTATTACACGACCCAACTCCTCTAGCGATGTTGTACCGCTAAGTACTTTTATTATGCCGTCTTGATGCATATTAAGAATACCTTGTGTTACTGCTCCGTCTTTTATTTCTCGTTCACTTGCGCTGTCCATAACAAGTTTTTCTATATTTTTATCCATCAAAATTGCTTCAAAAATACCCAACCTTCCTTTGTAACCACTATTATTACATTCCTTACATCCGACCGCTTCCCAAACTGTTGATGTATTTTTAGGAACAATATCTTTTCTAACTATAGATAAAATAATTTTATCTACAAGTTCTTTTTCCGGTTCAGAGAGACTTTTTTCTTTTTTGCATTCTGAACACAATACTCTCACAAGTCGTTGTGCCATGACAATATTGACGGCGGAGCTAATTACTTTTGGATTGATGCCAAGGTCAATAAGTCGAGGAAACGCCCCTGCTGCGGTGTTTGTGTGAAGTGTTGAAAACACAAGGTGTCCGGTGAGTGCTGCGTTTACTGCGGTTTCTGCAACCTCTTCGTCACGAATCTCACCAACCATAATAACATCAGGGTCTTGCCGTAGTGAACTTCGTAATCCCTTAGCAAATGTATATTTTTCTTTTTTTACTTGTGTTTGTACAATTCCAGCAAGGTGGTATTCAACAGGGTCTTCAATGGTTATAATTTTTATTTCAGGTGTGTGAATGTGACGCATGAACGCATATAATGCTGTTGTTTTACCCGACCCTGTTGGTCCTGTTGTGAGAATCATTCCATTGGGTTTTTTAATTTCTTTCTTAAGAAGTGTAAATAGATAGTCTTCAACACCAAGTTTTTCTATAGGAAGTGCAATAGTTTTCGGATTAAGTATACGAAGCACAACTGACTCTCCGTATGACCCCGGCAGGATAGATGTTCGTATTTCAACATCAATTTGGTCCAAGCGCACACTAAATCTTCCATCTTGTGCCGCGTCTTTGATATTTAATTTCAAACCTGAAACAAGTTTTATGCGAGACATGACGAGCCCGTACGTTTTTCGGTCAAGTTTTGCAATATCCGTGAGTACCCCGTCTAAGCGGTAACGTAGCCGCACATACTCTTCTTCAGGTTCAATATGAACATCAGATGCTCCAAGTGAGAAACCCCCTGCGAGTATCGTTTCTATAATTCGTGAAATTCGGTATGTTTTCTTAATTTTTAATGTATCTTCTATCAACACTCCAACATCATCTAACGAAATAACTTCCTTGATTATTTTTTTAATGTCGTTTCCTGAAATATCTAAAATACCCTCCTCCGTTTCAATAGTATACGAAAGGTCTTTATATCTTGACCAAGCACGCTCCAAGCTTCCTGTAGACACCATCACTTGTGTGATAATGTATCCACGTTCTTCAAGTGTATGAATGGCTGCGACAGCCTTTTTGTTATTGGGAGAACGAAGTGCAACAGAAACTTTCTTCCCTGTTTTTTCAAAGGCGGCAACTTCTGCATCTCGTGCGTTTTTTTCTGAAATAAGTCGTAGTGCCTCAGTGTTGATAGAAACTATTGAGAGGTCCATATATTTTAAGTTGTATTTTGTGGAGAGAATGCGCGCTAAATTTTCCTCTTCTTGTTTGTGAAGTTCCTCAATCTGTTTTTTTTGTCCTTTTTCATTAAATAATGGCATACAACCCCATAGTAACCCGTTTTTCTTTTATTTTCAATAAAAATATACTTATTTTATTGCGCAATGTGTATGTTTTTTAAGGAGTTTTTTTGTTGCATTTTATAAAGACTTATAGTAAAGTAGTTTGGTTAGCCTATTAGTTTTTAGTTGCTAGGAAGTTCCTATGGACTATAAGTCATAAGCTGCAAGTTAAACTATGTCAACAATAAATCAACTTGTTAAGAAGAAGAGAAAAACGGCGACCAAAAAGATTAAGGTCGTTGCTCTTTCTCGTGGTTTTAACACACTTAAAAACAAACCAACTTTTTACCCATCTTCGTTTAAGAGAGGTGTGTGTGTAAAGGTAACAACTAAAACACCACGAAAACCAAACTCAGCAATTAGAAAGATTGCGCGCGTTCGTTTAACAAATGGAATGGAGATCACTGCGTATGTTCCTGGTATGGGACACAACCTACAAGAGCACTCTGTTGTCTTGGTGCGAGGAGGGAGAGTGAAAGATGTTGGGTTGCGATATACGATAGTACGAGGGAAGTTGGACACTGAAGGAGTAAGTGGACGAAAGCGCGGTAGAAGTTTGTACGGAACTAAAAAGTCTAAGTAAGGTAGCAATAAATAAAACATGCGAAGACCATTAAAGAAAAAAAGAATATTACAACCCGATGTTGCTCACGACTCGGTAAACGTCACTAAGTTTATAAATTATGTAATGCGTGATGGTAAAAAAAATACTGCTCGTAAGGTAGTATACCGCGCACTTGACGAAATAAAGAATAAGACAAAAGGTACGGACCCCTTAGAAGTTTTTGAAGGTGCGTTAAAAAATGTTGGTCCGACAATGGAGGTGCGTTCTCGACGTGTGGGTGGTGCTAATTATCAAGTACCACGAGAGGTTCGACCAGAGCGACGCCTCGCTCTCTCTATGCGATGGATTATTTCAGCAGCAGATGCAAGGAAAACCAATGCATAAACGACTTGCCGACGAGCTTATAACAGCAAACAACAATGAAGGTGATGCTGTAAAAAAACGAGAAAATACTCACAAAATGGCAGAATCAAACAAAGCATTCGCTCATTTTGCTTGGTAATTTTTGATAGAAATAAAAATAAAAATCCCCCGCTCTGTAGTTACAGGGCGGGGGATTGTCACATATTTGATGAAAGAAGTTGCAACATAACTCTTTCTATTGTTGTGTGATATCGTTTGAGACCTTGTTGTACACTTTCTTTAGGAAGGTCGTCATTATGTATTGTTACACTGGCATATTTTTTTAGATCACGTATTTGCGACTCTGACTCTTGTCCGCACATTACTGTAAACTCGTCACGAGTGATATCTACTTCATCACCATATTGTTTCCTACTCACTACTCGATTGAAACGAGTTTCAAAGTTGGCGTCAATATACACAAAGATGAAGTTTGGAAGTTTGCGCAACATTTCTATATCGTCATGTCGTCGTGCTCCCTCAGAAACAATCAAAGTGCTTTGATCGTTTTGAAGGTCGTTGAATATTGTGTGTGCGAGACAGTTTTCTCCAAACGTGCGTCGCAGGGCCGTAGAGAGTCGTTGAAGCGTATCGCGGTCTTCTTGCATACTTTCAACAAAGTTCTCACCAAATTCATTTTCTATGCAGTCAAACATCTTATCCCAAGTATTCTGACCTCTTGGAAGATATAAACGTTTTCGAGCAGTATGTATATGGTCCAAGGGTGTATTTTTTATGATGTTAACCACATCTCGCAGAGGTTTTGAGAAACGATACGTGCTCGCATTAAAATTTTTTTCAGCGTATGACGCAAACGTGGTTGTACCACTTGCTATTTCTCCCGCAACACCAATGATGTTTCTAGCCATCAACAACTCCTTTTTGTTTCAGTTTGACTATATTCTGCGAACTATTATATAGCAAAACGCTATTTGAAAGTATTGACTTATCGTAGGAGTCGTTGTTTTTGGTTAGAGTAACTTTTTAGGTCGATATTGTATTGCTTCAAGAATATGATCCTCGTTTATTTCTTCTTTGTTGTCTAAATCAGCAATAGTGCGTGCGAGCTTTATTGTGCGGTGGTATGCACGTGGTGAAAGGTCAAGTTGTGCGGCGGATGCATTGAGTATTTTTTGAACATCTGGCGTGAGTGGAACATACTGTCCTAGCGCACGACTTCCCATGTCGCTGTTTTTAAACATTCGCTTCTCGATGCTTTTGCTTGTATTCATAAAACGTTTCTTTTGTATTTGTCGAGCCGCACAAACTTTCTGTAGCATCTTTTCAGTTTCCCCGCTGTTTCTTTTTTGGTTTAGTTTGTCGTGAGAGATGTGTGAGACTTCAATCCACATATCAATACGATCCATAATGGGACCTGATATTTTTTGTCGGTACCGCATAAAAGAGGCTGCTGAGCACGTACATGTTTTATGTGATCCATAGTTTCCACACGGGCACGGATTCATTGCCGCGACTAAAATTATATTAGCCGGGAATTCAGCAGACCCTCTTGCACGTGAGATGCTCACTGTGTTTTCTTCGAGAGGTTGGCGAAGCGACTCTATAACCCGTCTATCAAATTCAGGAAATTCATCTAAAAA
>CAYZCN010000055.1:0-4705 GCA_964476975.1 uncultured Candidatus Saccharibacteria bacterium
TGTTTCACCAAAAATCGTGTCTGCGGTGTGTCTGTATAAAAACGTGAAATACGTTCAAAGAAAGTATCGGAACGAGAACGACGTGCCGTCTTTGTTTCAACTCCTTCAAAAAAAATATTTTCTTTCTTAAATATGGTTTTGTACTCATCAACACGATACTCTGGCACAAGAAAAACCACTCGCACTGACTCGTTCTCTGAGAGTGAGGTATAGACATCTCCGAGAAGGATATCCTTCACCTGTTGTCTATCAAACGCTGTTATAAGTATAGTTTGCATAATAGTATTCATATTACTATAAATACAAAAAAACGCCTGTGGTTTCCCACAGGCGTTAGAAGTTTTAAACAGGTATCAACAGATATCAATGGCTCTCACGCGGAACATCAGCGCCACTTTTACCAACCAAGAAGTCAAGATCGCATCCGAGATGTGCTTGATTTACGCGGTCAAAGTACAGACCTTCCCAGCCACGCACGCGCGGTCTTGTTTTTATGTTTTGTGCTATCTCCATGGTGCGTTTCCGTTTTTCCTCCTCTTCTATGTGGAGGTGTAAACGTCTTTGTGCAACATCAAGCTCAATAATGTCTCCGTCTTTGACATATGCAAGCATGCTACCAAGGCGCGCCTCGGGAGAAACATGAAGCACTGCCGTGCCGTACGCTGTCCCGCTCATACGCGCGTCGGAAATACGAACCATGTCAGTCACACCACGCTCCAAGAGCTTTTTCGGTAACGCCATGTTTCCAACTTCCGGCATGCCAGGGTACCCGCGCGGACCACAGTTACGAAGCACCATGACCGAGTTCTCGTTGATGTCCAAGTTGGGGTCATCAATGCGGGTACGATAGTCTTCAATACTGTCAAAGACGACCGCGGGACCTTTGTGTTGCATGAGCTTCGGTGTCGCCGCAGAGGGCTTCAGGACCGCACCTTCCGGCGCAAGGTTACCTTTGACCACCACAACACCGCCATATCCTTTGTGTGGAGACGCAAACGATTTAATCACATCCGTATTAAAACATTCTGCATTTTTCACATTTGTCCACACAGTCTTTCCGGTCACGCTCCGTGCATACTTGTGAAGAAGTTTGTTCTCGCCAAGCTCACGAAGCACGACAGACAAACCACCTGCATAGCAAAAGTCTTCCATCAAGTACGAACCCGACGGCATGACATTTACCAAACACGGAATATCGCGCGAAAGACGGTCAATGTCTTCAAGCGAAAGAGAAATACCAACACGTCCCGCAAGAGCAAGTAAGTGAATGACGGCGTTGGTAGAGCCACCAAGCGCCGCGCTCGTACGAATTGCATTTGTAAATGCCTCGTATGTCAATATTTTTGACATCCGCAAATCTTCTTTGACCATCTCAACAATCCGTCGCCCCGCAGTGTGCGCGAGGACATTGCGTCCTGCATCAGCTGCAGGAATATCAGCATTGCCCGGAAGTGCGACACCAAGTGCCTCTGCCATGCTCGCCATCGTTGCGGCAGTGCCCATAGTGTTGCAGTGCCCGATAGAGCGTGACGTACCAGCTTCAGCTTGCATAAAGTCAGCAAGCGTCATCTCGCCAGCTTTCACCGCAGCTTCGGACTTCCATGTGTATGTGCCGACACCGATTTCTTTTCCACGGAAACGACCATTCAACATCGGCCCTCCCGTCAACATAATCGTCGGCAAGTCACAGCTCGCAGCTCCCATCAGAAGTGCAGGTGTCGTTTTGTCGCAACCGCCGAGAAGCACAACGCCATCAAGTGGGTTCGCACGAATGGACTCTTCAACGTCCATTGAGACGAGATTGCGATAGAGCATTGCAGTCGGACGCATCAGTGTCTCACCAAGCGACATCACGGGAAATTCAAGAGGGTAACCACCCATCTCGTACACGCCACGCTTTACTCGCTCCGCAATGTCACGCAAATGCGCATTGCACGGGGTCAATTCGGACCACGTATTGCAAATACCAATCACCGGACGACCGTCAAACATATGGTCAGGAACACCTTGATTCCGCAATCTGCTCCGATGAGTGAAGTTGTTCGTTGCTGTACCTTCAAACCACGCAGAGCTACGAAGCTCTGGCTTTTTTGATTTTTTGGACATATTGTCCTCCTTTCAAAATTGTATGTATCTGTTTTTTAAAACAACACTATCTACTGCAAAGTTACCACGAAAATAAAAAATGTCAATTATTTCCTCGCAAAGACGAGGTACCCTTTCTTGTAGCTCTCTTCAGAAATATTTGGAAGAAAAATAGAAAGAAGAATTATTATTCTACTTATTAAAAAAGCAGCGGGTTTTCTCTTTCCTATCATTCCAAAAAAGCTTCGTTGTGTTTCTTTATAAAAATCAGTAAGCGTATATTGTGATGGTGTAATTGTATGCGTGAAATTCTTAAACAAACGTTCCAGCATATACGAAGTATACCGGTGATAATCAATCGGCTTTTGATGTATCTTAATCAAAAACGGTACTGTGACCAGCAATACCCCCCCCTGCCTTAAAACACGATGACACTCATCAAGTGCTTTTTGTGGAGTATGAATGTGTTCAAGAACATTATTCATAATAATACAGTCAACAGAGTTATCGGGAAGTGGTATGCGTTCATTTATATTAGCAACCACGTCAGGTCTAAAAACTCTTCCGCGTACACGTATTTCATCCACAACATCAAGTGTCATTGTTGCTTTTGCATTTGGATACGCACCACAACCTATATCTAAAATATCTTTTCCCGTGATGTTGTTATCAATAAAAGTATTACATTCTGTTTTCCACTTTGTCATAATATTATAGTAATATAAAAACTATTTATTCCCCAACCGCCTATTCATCAATGCTTCAGCAACAAAAAAATCAAGTGGATTATCAATATTAACCGTATCTTCTGTTTCCATAAAAAAGTACGCTATCTTTTTTCCTGTTGTAGACTTCTGTTCTAAAATAGTTTTGGCACGAATACAGTCAAGCACGCCCGTTTGTGCATACACGTCTGGATAACTCTGTCTCGGCATACTGTGTGCATCTTTTACTCCAGTCATTTCTTCTCCAAGAAACGGCTCAACAAAATCACCACCCTCCGCAACTTGCCACATACGATATGGATGCTTATCGGGAGACTGCATCGGTCGCACCGAGTCCGCGTCCGGTGTATTCACGAGTATTTCTATCCCCTCATCAATATGTGTGGCTGTTCGCATGGGGGAGGTCGGTGGAAGACGAAGTACCACATTCGGCTCATACTCCTCTTCTTTCTTAAACCACGCAAGTGCATGCTCAAAAAACTCAAGATCAGTTGCGGTGTCTCCCGCAATTTCTTTTGGACGCAAGAAAGGGACCTCCGCGCCATGCTCTTTTGCAATCTTGGCAATCTCTTCGTCATCAGTTGAAACAATCAGTCGGTCAATATGTTGTGATTTTTTCGCCTCTTCAATAGCCCACACAATAAGTGGCTTGCCCAAAAAGAGCTTGATATTCTTCCGTGGTACACCTTTAGACCCACCACGCGCAGGGATAATACCTAAAATATTTTGTTCTTTATACATACATATACTATAACAAACTAACTATCAAAAAGGTTCACAGGTCAGACCTACAAATCCCAATTTTTAAGACATACGATATTCATCAGTCGTTTTTCTTCACTCACAATACTCAAACCCGCTATCATATCTCTCGTAATGCGTGTTGGCGTACTCCCCTTTTCCTCTCCAATCCGATACAGCACGAACCCCATATCAACAAGATTTAAAAGATACTCCTCGGGTGAATATCCAAGCTCAGCAATCGCATTGGGGTAAAATTCAGTAATCACCGCAATTTTTTCACTTTGCTCTAATGTTTTCTGCATTCCTTTGAGCACCAATGGCTCTGCTCCCTCAACATCTATTTTAATAACGTCCGCATCGCGACCGTCCAAATAATCATCAAGAGTCGTCGTCTCAACCTCTACTGCCGTGGTGTTTTTCTCTTTCACCAAGCTATGCGCACTTAAGTTTTCTTCTTTGAGATAAAACGTGGCGCGGCCGTTAGTGTCAGACACAGCTTTCTTTACTGTGGTGATATTGTTGTATCCATTTTTCTCCACATTTCTTGCTAGTAATTTATAATTATGTTCGTCCGGCTCAAACGAAAACACACCCCCCTCCTCTCCAACAATCTTTGCTGCACACAGAGAAAAATAACCAACGTTTGCACCGATATCAATAAACGTCATTCCTTTTTGCAACAACCTCTCAATCACCTCGGTCTGTGGCGGGTCCCACTCGCCGTGCATAATCAAATACGGCGCTGAGCCAGTGTCGTGACTATCAATAAAAAGCGTATGGTCTCCTGCAGAAATAGTAGTAACACCTTTTGGTTTCAACTTTTTGTACACACTCTGATACAAAAAAACTGCAAAAGGTAGCCGAGAAAGTCCTTTCCCTGAAATACTCTTACTTATTTTTCTAAAAAACTTAAATAACAATGTAGACATATTATATATATTTTAATACATGCATCGTTTTTCGGATATCAGGGTCATGTTCAATAAAATCTTGCTTCTCTTTTGAAAGCTCTGTTTTGTTTACTTTAGAACCAGTTTTAATATCTTTTTCAACTGATGAAGCCGAAATAAGTGTGATATTTTTTTTATCATCAATAATTTGAGCTGAAATATTTTTCGATGATCTTGATATACAGAGTCTAAATCTATCGG
>CAYZCN010000056.1:0-4387 GCA_964476975.1 uncultured Candidatus Saccharibacteria bacterium
GAACCGGCTGCGGAGCAGTCGGTTCCTGAAGTTGTGGTTGAGTCTGAATCTGAATCTGAAATTGAACCTGTTGCGGATGTTTCTGTTTCTGCTCCTGCGTCTGTGCCCGCGCCGGCGGAGCCGGCGCGGGTGGAATCGGTTGTTACCGAAAAAATCGTGTACAAAACCGATCCAAACATTGTGCAAAAGTTGTTGGTGAAAGCACGTGCGGTCATCCAACAACGCAAACGAACAAAACTGAACAAAATCATAACGCTTTTTGAAGCAAACTCCCAAATCACCAACACAGACGTACAAAAACTTCTCCGCGTATCAAGCGCGACCGCGGTGCGATACTTGGACATTCTGGAGAACGAAAACCGTATCACACAAGTCGGAAACACCGGAAAAGCCGTTTTTTACACCAAAATCTAGCCCAAAATCTAAAAAAGAACACTTTCCACATCTTTCGTGACCTTTTGCACCAAACACCTCAAATACACCATTTGAGGTGTTTGGTTTATGAATCTTGTGTAAGTATTGATATACTAAATATATATGAAGTTTGATTTTCTTACAAAATATAACGCACATAGATTAAATATTATTTTAGTTGCTCTTCTTGTTTTAATGGGCTCGTATATATTCATTGAACAGAGAAATGGTGATTTTGTAAAAGGTGTTTCTTTTTCCACGATACCAGAGGACGCCGTGTTTATTTCTCACCCAGAAGATGAAGAGATTGTAAAAGAAAAAGGCGGAGCTGTTATGAGACATTACGCAACTAAAGAAGATTTAAAAAACGGAGGCCCTGTGTATGGGGTACTCGGATACAGTGTCGTTTCAGTAGAATATGAAGTTAAAATATCAGATATTAAAAACCGTCCCGTTGGAGATCCTGAACAATCAGGAATTGATCTGACTGCAGAAAATTTGGCGCGTAAGAAAAAAATATCTTTCGATCACTTCCATATCGGCCTTTCTAAATCACATTCACACAGTATGAATGAAGTTGAGAAAGAAGGTATAGATAACCACACACATTCACATACGGAGTCATACAGTGAAATTGAACAAAAACAACAAGAGCAAGAAGTGTACTTAATACATTACATGCTCATTCCACACGAAAGAGAGATTGCTTACGGGCTTACCTGTAGTTAAATATTTAATTGATAATAAATAAAATAGGGAAATTCCGGACGTCAAACGTCCGGAATTTTTATTGACAAATTATGAGAAAATAGGTAGTGTTTGAGCAGATTAAAAGTATAAAAGGAAACTATCGGCAGGCGCTGGTTGTTTTCATTGGCAGAAGAACAAGAGCAACAAGAAACCGAAATCAAAAAAGCATAAGGAGAAAACTATGCAAACCAAACGACAACGAACACAAATCATCGCTGAATTGTGTCAAAACCATAATGGCGACATTGAGCTTCTCAAGGAAATGGTGCGCTCTGCCGCACAAAACGGCGCCGACTATGTGAAGGGGCAAATTATTTTTTCTGACAATGTCACGTACCGTGAACGTTTTGAAGATGGTGAAGTCCTTTCAAACGGTGTTGTGAAAACAATCACGCGTCCGTATCAAGCGGAAGTCTCACGCCTTATGGGTTTGGACCTTGCCCCTTTTGAAATGCGCGGATTCGTACAAATTTGTATTGACCATGGTGTTAAACCACTGATGACTGTTTTTACACGTGAGGACATTGCATTTGCAAAATCACTCCCGCTTCCTGAAAGTGTTGTGAAGGTCGCAAGCCCTGACGTTATTAGCATTCCATTCTTGAAAGAGCTTGCGGACGCATTTGATCACATCATTCTCTCCACCGGCGGTGCAACAGATGAAGAGATTGCAGTAGCGGCGGCGACCATACATAACAAAGGGAAACAACTTACACTCATGCATTGTGTGTCGCTGTATCCGAACCCGCTCAACTTGTGCAACTTGGCGCGAATGGACTATCTTCGCAATTTAGCACATTCGGTCGGATGGTCTGACCATACTAACGTGGAAGTTGACGGTATTAAGGCATCAAAGGTTGCGTCTATGCTCGGTGCAGATTTTATTGAACGGCATTTCACTATTTTGCCTGCTGACCAGAGCAAGGACGGCATCGTGTCTGTGACACCCGAACTTTTGAAAGAGCTTGTTGGATTTACTGAACTTTCTCAAAACACACAGCGTATCACGGTGAATTCCGATGTTCCTGAATGGGAAACGTTGGTCGGGATGGAACGACGTGAACTAACGCATGCAGAAATCTTGAATATTGACTATATGCGTGGTCGTTTCGCAAGTTTGGACGGAGAAAATGGTTGGATCTATAACTGGGAAGACACACCGTTACCTGCGTTTCGGAACGAATCCGAATAAGTACCTTACGATATGCCCCCGCATCACGAAGTGATGCGGGGGATTTTCTTGACAAAAACACGCTAGGGGACTCCTAGCGTGTTCTCCTAGCGTGTTTTATCTTGGCGTGTTTTTGGATATTTTCTCTTAAGAACCATTTTGTACCATTGTTTGTTATAGTTATTTGTATGAAAACAGTTTTTTTATTCTTGAGTACGCGCATTTATATCTCTGACGCGCTCCATACACCTTACATAGATGAACTCGCCAAAAAGTACCGCGTGCTTGTTTTCTTACCCGTATTAAAAGGTTCGAAGAATAAAATAGATACGAGCAAATATTACCAACATAAGAACGTGTCATACCACACACTCCCAGACCCCCGCGGAAAATTCTGGACACTTTTTGATGTACTTCTACGAAATGAATTTGTACGACGACATGATCACACTATTCCTATTCAGTGGCGTGACAAGTGGAAACGAAAAGCAGACAAACGTCGCGTATTCCTACACAACATTGCACGACTATTCCCACGAAAGTTTTTCAGCGTAGAATTCTTCTCTTTCTTGGAAAAACATTTTATGCCGGACTTCGCACTTTTCAAAACGTATGCAAAAAAATACAAACCACATCTTGTACTGGTATCAACTCCCGGGTTCATTCCCTTTGATGCCTATGCGATTGGTTGTGCACACAAAATGAAAATTCCCACTGTTGCGTTCAACTTTTCGTGGGATAATTTAACCAGTTACCCACGACACATTCGCAAGACAAAGTATCTTGTTTGTTGGAATAACTTTTTGAAAGAAAAAGCATTCAATCTACACAACTATGCAAAAGGTAATGTTTTTGTCGGCGGAGTGATACGTTTTGACCACTACCTACGAACTCTCAAAGGAGAAACAGCGCGCGAAGAGTTTTTGAAATCACACAGACTAGATCCGAACCGTAAGACTGTCCTCTACGCCGCGCGCTCCCACGGTACCTATTTTAAAGAATTCATACAAACGCTTATAAAATGGCAAAAAGAAGATGCATTTGTTGAACCAATTAATCTTTTTATTCGCGTGCATCCACTTGATACATTAGATGATTACAAAGAGTTTGCGAATGTTCCCAATGTTATCGTGAGTTTGTCCGGTTCACCACAGTCAAACACAGTCAGTGGACGCAACAACATTGAGACCGAGGCAAAAGACTGGGTCATCAAAAAAGATACGATACGACATTGTGATATCTGTTTGAATCTTGTGTCAACATTTACTCTGGAAGCGTTTATCTTTAACAAGCCAGTTATTAACTTTGGTTTCGTTGACCACTACAGTGGTATTTTGAAATTTCCGCACTACGCACCCTTGGTAGAGGTTGGTGCGTCGCGCGTTGCAGAAACTATTGATGATACCAAAAAGTATATAAATATGTATCTCAAAGACCCTTCACGAGACACTGCGGAGCGTGCAATGATAGTTAAGCGTTTTGTTGAGCCAACAGACGGCTATTCGTATAAGCGCAATGTGGGGTTTCTTGAAGAGATTTTAGAAAAAGAATATGCAAAAAAATAACTTCCCATACGAGACAGCAGAATACGAAACAATTCCTTGTAGCTTTTGCGAAGCGACAGATTTTGAAGTACTTACGAAGAAAGACCGTAACGGACTCCCTGTGCAGTCGGTAATATGCACACAGTGCGGTCTCATATATATCAACCCACGAATGAAAAAAGAGTGGTATGAGAAGTATTACGAAAAAGAGTACCGAGAACAGATGGCGCGTTTCAAGGGGGACGACAGAACGAATGACTACACGGATGAGTATCAGTTTGAACAAGCTGTGAAGCGAGGTGAGCTTTTTCTAGAGCGTATCGGCTCGTACGTGCGAGCTGGACTCACGATAGATGTCGGCTCAAGCGCCGGTGGTATCTTGCACGCATTCAAGAAACAACTTGGCGTCGCAGTACTCGGGATAGAACCGTCACAAGAAGAGGCAGACCTTGCAAACAAAATGGGAATCAAAACAATTGTTTCAATGTTTGAAAACCTTGATGAAGAG
>CAYZCN010000057.1:0-4378 GCA_964476975.1 uncultured Candidatus Saccharibacteria bacterium
TATACTTGGGGAGGCGATAGAGAGTGGTGAATTGCCGAGCGATTTAGAGGTACTTGTGCGGTTGCCGCCAGGAGACACGATAGAGATGTCTGGGTTTAGGAAGCGTTCGTGTATTTTGTTTGATAAACCGGGGCGAGGGTTTGGCGAGCTTCACCGAAAGGCAAATGAAATGACGTATGACGACCTCCTGCATCTCGCCAACTCTATACACTACAGTAGCGCAATGTTGACCGGTCCTTCTACGATGGCGATAGACGCGGCGGCGTTTGATAAGCCCATTATCTTCCTCGGCTTTGAAGGCAAGCAAGAAAAAGCGTATCGTGAGAGTTATGTACATATTTATGATTTTAATCACATGCAACATCTCATACGAACGGGAGGAACAGTGATGTCAAAAAATAAAGATGAGCTTATTGAAAGTATTAGTAATGCACTTTTGCATCCCGAAGAAAAACAAAAAGAACGGGCGGTTATTGTGGAGGAGCAATGTTTCAAAATGGACGGGCAGGCGAGTAAGCGTGTTGCCGATATTATAAAAAAGTTTGTGTAATATGAATGATGATATAAAAGAGAAAAAAATAATGTACGTGGTGCCGGAGCTTGATACCGAAGGTCCATCGTCTGGTCGTGATGATATGCATAACAACTGGCCGGACTTGATGGATGCAATGAGAGATATGACAGAGAAGATGCGTCACGAATGTCCTGACTCGTATGGGCGTCCAATGCTCTTTAATTGGTTTTTGCTTGATTGGGTGGGGTATGATGCGGATGACGCGGTGTTTAAGGCGCGGGAACAAGATGTGGGGTTTCATCATATTTTTGATAAATATAGAGTAGGTATTACGAGCGAAAGCGTGCTTAAGGAAAGTGGCGACGGACTGTATTGGCATTATCATCATCCGCCAAAAAGTGGTGCGTGGGGGTGGAATCGAAACTGGAGCGACTCTCTTTGGTATGAGAAGGTGTTGAATAAAAAGATATTAGAGAGAGATTTTTTCCCTTCGGTTTTTCGTGCGGGAGGATATGTGCAGGACAATGATGCGTCGGCGTGGCTTGAGCGATGGATTCCGTTTGATTATTCAAACAATGCACCAGCATTTAAAAAAGACGCGTACGATTGGCAACATGCACCACGGGCGTGGACTCCGTATCATCCGAGTAAGGACGATTATCAGTCTGAAGGAGATATGAATAGAGTCGTTGCGCGTTCGTTGCCGGTGTGTGCTAAGGGGGGCTCCAACACATTGACTGAAAAAGATGTGCGAGAAGCGTTTGAGTGTGCAAAGAGGGGCGAACGACCTATTTTGTCGTTTAGTACGCATGACTACTACAAGAGTGCGAGCGAGGAATTTAAGACTGCATATGCGTTGATAAAAAAAGTTGAGAAAGAATATCCTGATGTTGCGTGGGTGTATGAGAATGCGCGTGATGCTCTGCGGAAGAGTATGGCACTTGCGCCTTGTGCACCGCTGACGCTTTCGGTAAAAATGGCAATAAAAGCTTCAGTAACAAAAAAGGGTGTAGAGGAGTTTATAATAAATAGTAATTACGCTATTTTTGGTGAGATGCCGTATGTGGTGTTTGAGTATGATGATGGTGAGAATGAGCGCGTGGACGTGCAGAAATTAACAGAAACGAAGTGGAGGTTTTCTTGTGACACAGCAAAAGTGAAAAAGATTGGCGTTGCGGTAAATGATACGTATGCGAATACTGCGCTGACTACTTTAGAAATATAAAAAACAAAATGACATCAGAAGGAAAAATTGTTATTTTCACATCTAATCATTTGCGACACCGATATGTCGCACGGCGTTTAGTAGATACTTTCGGAGATCGTGTGGTGGAGATCTTTTTTGAGGAGAGAACGTATGTGCCACGCGAAATTGGCGAAACACCGGAAGACGAAGAAATACTCGCATGGCATTTTGATTTGCGGGATGAGATGGAAGAGAAATATTTTTTTGACATTGCGAAGGAGGAAATTAATGACATACCACAAACAACGTGCGCATACGGTGATCTCTCTAGCGACGTTGTACTTAAAAGGTTGCAAGAAATAAACCCAGACACGATTGCTGTTTTTGGTACGTCAGTCATTAAAGACAATATCATTGAAGCGTTTTCCGAGAAAATTATTAACTTACATCTCGGACTCTCGCCATACTATCGCGGTTCTGGGACGAACTTCTGGGCGCTCTACAATGACGAGCCCGAGTACGTTGGCGCAACTGTGCATTTTCTTGATAAGGGGATTGATACAGGAGAGATAATTCATCATGCGCGACCAGATATAGAAGAAGACGACAACCAACACTCTATTGGGTGTAAGACAATCATTGCAGGGACCGACAAGCTCATCAAGGCAGTGGGGGAAAAACTTAATGGAACAATACAGTCGCACGAACAGTGGAAGGAGGGTATACGACCGTTTTGTTATCGGAAGCATTTTACCCCAGAGATAGTGAGAGAATTTAAAAAGAAACTTGAAAACGGACTGATTAAAAATTATGTCGCGCGCGAGAAAAGTGTCGCGAATAGCTTCAAACTTATTTCATGACAATACGTTTAGACAATCTGCGGTTATATCTTCTTGCATTTGTCGCCACACTTTTCTTTCCGTTGTGGTATTTTCGTACAAAAAAGAATATAGGAGAGACACCGCGGATATTGGTTATCCCGCAATCTACACGAATTGGTGACTTGGTGTGCGCTACCCCGCTCCTTGGTGAAATTAAGAAAAAATATCCTAAAAGTTTTTTATCTGTTGCGGTGAACAAAAAAGTTGCGGGAGTTATTATAAACAATCCTTATATTGATGAAGTGTTTATTCTGGAAGACGAAGAATATTTAGAATTTTTTGGCCTTATTCGACGCTTCAAAAGAATTCGTGAAAAACATTTTGACGTGTCGGTGTGTGTGTCAGGGGCGTCTGCAGGCACAATGCTTTCAGTGTACGGAATGATACCAAGGAGAATTAAGGTTGTGCGAAATCCGAGAAGTTTTTCAGAAAAGATAACTGACTGGATGAATACCGACACCGTTTGTTATAGGGTCGGAGACTATCTTCCAGAGTTGTATCTCACTACGTTGAAATATGTTGGTATAGAGATGCCGAAGAAAATCAACAAAGAAGTTTTCACTTCCCAAGAAAGTAATGTGAAGGCGGAGACGTTTTTAAAAGAACATCACCTTTCTCCGGATGACCTTATTGTCGGATTTAGTGTTACTGCGGGAAACAAGATAAAGGAGTGGAGACTTTCAAAATTTGGTGTTTTAGCACAAGAACTTATCAAAAAATATAATGCAAAAATTATTTTTACCGGCTCGCCAAACGACAAGGAAGAGATAGACACAGTGAATAAAGTTATAGACAACAAGGGAATAAATTCCACCGACACTTTTTCTTTAGAAGAACAGCCGTCTCTCATACAGCATTTTGATATTTTTATTTCAGCGGACACAGGCGTTACGCATATCGCTGACGGACTTGGTGTACCACTCATAGATATTGTCGGTCCTGTTGATCCGACAGAACAAGCGCCTCGCGGAGAAACGAGCGTTGTTGTGCGACCACCGCAGGGAATTGAGCCAACCATTTTCGCTTTTCGTCCTGCAGGAAATATCGCCGAAAGTAAGCGTGCAGTGGAGGAAACTAGTGTGGACGAAGTGGTGAAGGCATTTGATACGCTTTATTCAAAAATATATGCATAACTTTTATAGATACATAAGAGCGTTGATGAAGAAAATCTTTTACGAGATAGTTTTCTTCTTTTTTAGTATTGCTGTTTTTATCCATCACGTTTTTTTTCGCCGTTCAAAAATAAAAATATTTGTTACAGGTTTTCATCATTCTGGAACGTCAATATTGCGCAAAATTATAGGCAATCACAACGACGTAACCGATGTACCATTTGAAGTTGGTTTTTTGTCGGTGATGAGCCCTAATGTGACGTCGTGTATACGTGTGATTAAATCCCCGAGTTGTACGGATAGGATTTTGAGAGCGTGTGGGATAGCACGGAACATTAAAATTGTGTGTGTATTACGAGATCCGCGAGATGTCTTCGTATCTTTGGAAAAAAGGAATGGCGGTGAGTATCCTTTGGAAAAGTTTAAAAAGGAGTGGTGTGAGTGTGTAAACAATTCTTACACGATAGCAGAATGGGACAACGGATATCTTGTGCGGTATGAAGATTTATTTGCAGATGATTTTAAAGAAGTTGAGCGACTTTTTGATTGGCTCGGACTTTCATATGACGAGAGTGTGATAACAAAAAACAAAGAAAGACAAACCGCGATTTCAGATGCGGGTGTGCCGAGCGATGAGCCACTACGTACAGACCAAGCGCGTTTCCGTTCGTACCAAATCAATCAA
>CAYZCN010000058.1:0-4239 GCA_964476975.1 uncultured Candidatus Saccharibacteria bacterium
TAAAGGTATCGTTTATGAAGAGGTGCCTAATGATGTTATGCCGCTGTACTCTTTCTACGGAACAGGGACATCAAATACGCCAACAGATGGATATAAACCAAAAACATATACGTATGCCAGAGGTTTCTCTCAGGATCACGAAATAGCAATTTCCAAAGTCATAGGTGAATTTCTTGAAAGATTTCCTCTTTCTTTTTATAAAAAGAAAGATTTGGTATGGGCATCAATATTTAATCTTACAAAAAAACGAAAAAATTTTTTAGACCCACGTATGGCAGTTGGGTTTTCTGACGAACAAAAACAAAATTTTCCCGAACGAGAATATGACAGCAACAGTATGTTTTTTTGGGCAAAAGGAAAATCACTCATGAAAAAAGGCACCTTTTTGATACCTGCCCAGCTTGTTTTTTGGACATATAATCGTGAGCATTTTCAAAATACCGAGCCACTATTGCGAGAAATAAACACCAACGGAGCAGGGGGGCATTTTACTCACGAACAAGCACTTTTGTCTGGTTTATACGAAACAATTCAACGTGATGCATTTTTTATATATTGGTGGAACTGTAAAGCACCACCAGTAATTGACAATAGCACTATAGATAGTGAAAAGGTGCAGAAGCTTATCGCTAAAGCAGAACGATACGGATATGAAGTTACTTTTTTAGACATAACTTCAGACATAGAGGTCCCGTCTTGTGTTTGCGTGCTTGTAGATAAATACAACCACTACCCCAAAATGACCATAGGTGCTGGAACAGGTATGAGCGCAGAAGACGTTCTCGTGCGTTCGTTTGAAGAGGCGCATAGTATAATTACATGGTTATGTAGACATACAGAAGAAGAAAAAGAAATTCCTTACTTTAATGAGAAATACCCCCCATTTAAGGACAGTAAAATAAATCAAAAAATACGATTGCAGTGGTGGGGAAGACCGGATTCATTTACAAAATTTAAATTTTTTCTAGAAGGAAAGAAAGAGTCATTCAATGATTTTAGTAAAAAAGAGAAACATTTTTCTTCACACAAGGAAGAGTTGCGGTGGGTGACTGAATGTTTTAAAAAAAAAGGTGAAGGTTATGAAATCTATTATTATGATGCTAAGCATCAAGTATTGAAAGACCTCGGATACTTTTCTGTAAAAGTGATTATTCCGAATCTTATTCCACTTTATTTGAGGGAAGACCGCGCCCCCCTCCAGTCTAACAGAAGGATAAGCGCCCCCAAAGAGATTGGATTTGAACCTTTGGATAAGTGCAACCCACTACCGCATATGTTTCCTTAGTACTTATTCGCTTAATAACTGTTGATAACACGCTAGAAAAGTTACATAACCCGTAGTATAGTTACTGTATCCTTGCATTAAGGGATAGATAAAATAATGATATCAATTATAAAAAAAGTTACTGTTTTTTCGTTAGTTTTGATTGGAGGTGTTGCAATTTCTGCGACAAATTTTGTTGAATCTATTTTTGACAACAAGAAAGAAAGCAATTTTAATAATCACACACAAAGCTCTGATACGTTTGGTGTTTCTATTGCGTACGCAGACGTTCCCGGCCCAGAAGGACCACCAGAAGGACCAGAAGCTTGCGAGGGATCACCATCACCGGCAGACGATCCTAATCCAACGTGCGACCCCCCACTATTTTAGTTATCTTATGAATATCAACAAAATACAATTAGTAGTAATAACTGTAGGTGTCGTATTATTGACAGCTGGTTTTTTATTTTTTATGAATAAAAATAAACAAGATTCCGCCTTTGACACATTGTCAAAGAGTGAAGAATTATCAAATACAGGAATAAGATTATTACGAGAAAATAAAGACGGATCAGTAGACAAACTTGAGGAAGCACTTAGTGTTTCTGATTCAGCAAATCAAGAAGCGCGTATAAAAATTAATCTTGCTTTCGGACATTATGCAGCAGGGAGTGTTGACAGAGGATTGACACTACTGAAAGAAGTATCCCTTAATGAAGAGTATCCACCTATCTCAAGAGCGTGGGCGATTAACTATATCTTGTCGTCATATCTTGCTGATTTAAATAATACAGAATATGCACAAGATAAAATATTTACTGGTGAACAGTGGGAAGATTTCTTACAAGAGGGAGGAAACCACTCCACTGCTATAAGAAAAGGATTTGAATGGTCTACAACCTTGCACTCAACACCAACTGCTGAGAACTGGATTGCACTTTGGTATGCCTCACGTCTTTATACTGACCTCAATACAGAAACACATAAAAAATATGCAGAACTAGCACGCGAGCGATTGTTAAGAGGAGAAAGCGCAACAGAGCTTGTTGAATTTGGTGCAGTTAAATCATCCTTTGCTGACAGAGCGGTAGGATATCAAAATAAAGCACTAGCTCTAGCAGCGTTGTATCAAAATAACGAACTGCCTGATATATTGCCGGTAGAAGAAGCATTTCTAAAGTCAATTGAAATTTTTGACAATGACACTTACTATGCATCTAGAACTTTTGTCTTGATGACACGATATTTATTTGCAGGATTTCTAGCAGCTGAAAATCCAGAAAGAAAAATATTTATCAGAAGCATACTCGATCCTATGTTTGATTCGGAAGCTGGTAATTTAAATTCCTTTCTAACTTCTGTAAATGAAGGACTTGAACTTCTTCCAGACCATAAACTTATAGCGATATCGATTGCACAAATTGACCCCAGATTTAAAGATATGCTCATTGGTTTAGGGTGGGACGAAAATCTTTTTTAAAAGACAACTAATCAACAATTTTCTATGAAAACAAGCAAACTACTCAGTATGTGTATTTTATTTGTTGTAGGAGGTATTATCACAGCCTCAGCTATATATACGACACCACTTCGATACACACATTTTATAGAGCCAACAATAAATGACGTAGATCCATCAACGTTTTACGAACAGTTCAGTGAGAATTCTGATTCCTTTATTTTTATAGACGTTCGCCCTCCTAGTGCTTATAACAAAGAGCATGCACGCGGATCAATAAATATACCCCTGCACCTTCTTTATGGTGAAAAAGATATTTTACCAAGAAAAGATAAAGAAATAGTACTTATTTGCACCGGCGGGGCTGCGTCAGGTGTTGGATATAGTTACCTTGAGCATTATGGTTTTTCTAATATACAGCGTATAGAGGACGGTATAAACGCATGGAAAGAAGCAGGACTCCCTACAGAGAACTAAATATAAAGTTCTAATAAGCGATATATAGTATGTTACACTGGCATAATGAATGATCATTTGTTAAGTGATGCGTATCATCAACTAAGTAAGAAAACAAGAGATCCCGACACTCCCGGGGAGGTTTTAGGCGTTGTTGAAAACAAATCATACCCACGGTTTCCTGTTGTGTCTTTGGGTGATAAAAACAGTAACAATATAGTTTACACACCTAAAGAGATACCAAAATATAAAGGAGCGTCTGTTACTAAGCTCGAAATATCCACACTTCTATTTAACGCGTGTGGTGTTGTAAAAAGTACTAAAACAGAATATCAAAGAATGTATCCATCGGTTGGAAATTGTTACCCTGTTGAAATATACCCAATAGTCTTGTCAAAAGATGGAGAAGTAGAGCAGGGACTTTATCATTACAACCTAAAACATCATCTTGAAACCTTATGGAAAAGATCTTTTTCTAAACAAGAGCAATATGAACTATTTTCTGATAAGTTTTTGGATGGTGTGTCAGTGGCTCTCGTTCTTACAGCCAGCTTGTTAAAGCATAAAAGTTTACACGGAGAACGTGGTTACAGATATACATTACTTGAGGTCGGTCACGTAGTACAAAATATATACAAAACATCTGCGGAGCTTGGGTTGGGGTTTAGTGTTTTGGAAAATAGCAATGACAAGGCGCTTGAGACATTATTAGACATAGATGGAATAACAGAATCCGTTGTGTCCTGTGTTCTTGTTGGTAAATAGTGCATAGTTAATGAAAAGTATAACCCCGCGAAAGTATCACGGGGTTATTTATTATTACGGAGTTATAAGTTTAGTCATCTCAAAGTTGAACTTAAATTCCGGTGACCGGTACTTGATATCTCGTCCAACAGATGGGGAGTACCAGTACTCCTCATTTGCAGGAAGCTGTCGGTCAAGTCTCTTGTCTTTACATCTGATTATGAATGCGTCAAATGTACCGGCAGCAACTCTGACCTTTTTAAAAGAATCCACACGACACGTTTTTGTACGCTTCACTTCCGGCTTACCTTTTCTT
>CAYZCN010000059.1:0-4086 GCA_964476975.1 uncultured Candidatus Saccharibacteria bacterium
TTACAACTCTGCATCATCTCCAACTGCAACAGGAGTTACATCAGGACAGTCAATCACTGTTACTGAAAACACTTCAGCAGGACAAACAATTACTTTGACAGCAAACGGTACACTAGCTGTATCACTTGACTCGTCAAGTCCTTCTTACGCACTTGCAGCAGCAGATACAACTGGAAACTCACTCGCTGTACTTCGAGTTGAAGCTACTAACGAAGCCATCAACCTCAAGCGAATGGCACTTCAGTTGACAAATACTGCATCAAGTTCTGCTTCCGATGTTTCGCAATTGACACTTTGGGATGGAGCAACACAAGTTGGTACAGCCATCTTCACTGGTTCAAACACACTTGCAACATCAACATTTTCAACCGCGGTCCAGATTCCAAAAGACAGTTACAAAATCATTACTGTAAAGGGTGACTTTGCCAAAATTGGAACAGGACAAGCAGGAACACAAGGTCACTTAGTGACAGTTGACTACGACGGTGGTGACGTTTCATCAACCGACGGTACAGGTGTTGCGTCCGGTGCTGACATCAACACAGGCTCAACTTCAGACACAGCTTCAAACGGTCTACGAGTATTCCGATCAACTCCAACGCTTGAGAAGCTTGCAGTGCCAACAAACACACTTGCAAACGGAACAAAGACATTGCTCCGATTCAAGGCAACAGCTAATGCTAAAGGTGACGTCGGTATTCATAAGTTCACACTTCAGATTGCTACAACAACAGCAACCGTAGATACAGTTGACGTGTATTGTTACACTGACTCTGGATTTGCTTCTGTATGTTCTGGCTTGAGTACTGACGGTGGATTCTTGGTAACTGATCTTGACCTTGAAGCTAACTGGGCAAGCAACACAACACAACTTAACTTCGTTGCACAAACTTCAGGAAGTGTTAACACAGCAGTTCAAGTACCAGCAGGTGGTTCTCGATACTTTGAAGTACGAGCTACTGTTACTGGCTCTGCATCAGGAGCATCTGTCTCAACACAACTTGAAGGTGATACTGCCTACATGGTTGATGACGACGACTTTATGATGAGCACAACTGACGCAGATGGTGATACGAACGATGACTTTATCTGGTCACCGAACGCAACCACTACATCAGGTGTTGATCACGAAGACTGGGCAAACGGTTACGGAGTATCCGGACTCCCAACTTCAAACATGACAGCTGAAACGCTATCACAATAAAGTAAGTCTAGTTAGGTCTATATCTGGCGCTAATGTCGGATAGCTAGCAGAAAAACCCCTCTCGTAAGAGAGGGGTTTTTCTATTTGGCATAACTTTGTTTTTTTGGTAAAATTTGCTATATGAAAAACATACAATCAACAACACTGTTCGGTAGTGTTCTCGCCTTACTTATTCTTTTAGGAGGAGGATATTATTTATACAGCGCTATTTCTCCAACATCCACCCTAATAGAAATAGACAATCAAGAAGAAGTCTCAGAGACGGTTGATAATACTGGTGATTACACCATTGAGCGTGTTCCTATAGAAGAAATTCCAACAGTTACTATTCCCACACCTTCACTAGACAGTCCCATTGTATTTTATAATGACTTTCCACCAGAAGCTGAAGAATTAATTATAAAAAATATAGAAACTTTAAGAAGTGAATTAAAAGAAAATCACGATTTGTTTAGTAGCTGGCTTTCACTTGGCATACTGTGGAAGCAGGTGGGAGACTATGACAGAGCGCGTGAGGTTTGGGAGTACACAAGTGCCATACGGCCATCAAATAACATTTCTTTTTTAAATCTTGGTGATTTATATCACTTCTATCTAAAAGATTTTTCAAAATCTGAAGAAAGTTTCCGCACCGCAATCGCAAACGACCCAACATACATCCAGTCGTACGCCATGCTCCACGAACTGTATCGGTATTCTTATCGGCAAAACACTACACTCGCAGTGGACATATTAAATGACGCACTTATTCAAAGCCCAAACAACGTAAACATTTTCTCCACGTTCGCTTTGTACTACCAAGAAAAAGGAGATGTTGCAAATACTCGCAAATACCTCGTTCTTGCGCGCGACGCCGCTGAAAGTGACGGCGACCCCGCACGTGCTGACCTCTTTCAGCGTGACATTGACGTATTAAAGTAGAGAATAGATCACCCTGCTGCGGCGAGAAAGGTGAAAGGTGAAAGGTAGAGAGCTGAAGGTGAGTATGGAAAACAGAAAGTAGAATGCGTAGAGCAAAAACTAGAAAAAAGCACAATGAGTTAGGTTGGACCTAACTCATTGTGCTATGTTGGAATGAGTTAGGTCCAACCTAACTCATTGTGGACATAATTCGTTGTGCTTTTTGTGTTTTTAACCACCTGTCCGAGGTTGAACCTCCGAAAATTTATTTTTGACTCCATAATAAACCCCCATGTTCCAAGCCGGGCTTGGAACATGGGGGTAGGAGGATAGGGTTCTTCCGATACTCCACGTTTTAGGTTATACTGGTGTGTATGAATAAACTTTTTAATCGTGCGTTTTTTAAGTTTTCTTTAGGTTTTTTGTGTATTATAGCGATGAGCTTCGGTATCGTGTTTTTGGTGAATTTTAATGCCGAAAAAAGTGCCCAAGAGGCAAGTATTCAAAGTCAAAGTAAGTAAAAACAAGCCAAAATATTAGAGATACCACATGTGCAACATCGGATGTTGGACATCCGATGTTGCACATGTATATGAAAAGTGGATTAAGGGTGCTACAATATTTTAAAATTTCATATATTATGATTAATTCAAGAAGTATTAAACTTATAGGTATTGCGGTGATGTTTATTATCGTGAGCTTGGGGGTGTGGTTTGGGACCAGTCTTATAGACCCACAGACGCAAGAAGCGAAGGAGGAGCGTGCAATGCAGGAGTATTGGGATGACCTTACTGAACAGTACGAGAATGACACCTATGGCGGAAGTACACCAGAGGAAACCATCGCACTTTTCATCTCCGCTCTTGAGGTAGGAGATATTGAATTGGCGAGTAAGTATTTTGTGATTGATGAGCAAGAGGAACAACTGGAATATTTGGTCGGTATTCAAAAAAAAGAACTTATAGAAAGACTAATTTCAGTTTTAGAAAACTCAGGAGACAAATACCCGCTGGTAGAGGGAAATAACGATAGATTTATTTTTGAATTTTTTGATAATGAAAAAGAGTTAATTTTACAGATTGATTTGGCGGTTACTAAAAATAACATATGGAAGATACTAGACATGTAAAATTATATACTTTTTTAATTACAATGGGAATATTTTTTATATTCCCATTGTTTGTATCTGCCTATAGCGACCGCACGACACATCCTGCACTCACCGATGAAACGGTAAAATACTTCAATAGCTTTTATGGTGAAAACACGCTTAGTGATACAGAAAAAGAATTGGTAATACAGGGAAGCATAGACGAGGATGACGGTATTCGCTGGATGCGTCATTTCTATGACCCAGTGCATGACAGAGGTCTTATTTTGGGTCAAGAGTGGCAAAAATCAAAAGAATGGGCACAAGATACCACAAGGCAAGCAGGTATAGTAGACGGCACCTTTGCGGGTAGTCTCAAGTCGTTTTTTGGAGGAGATAGTGACTTTTCATGGGAGCGAGCGATATATGAATATGCATGGGGTGACAAAGAAAGAGCGCTACTCACACTCGGACACACTATACATCTCATACAAGACGCAACAGTACCAGACCATACACGAAACGACGCACATCCGCCACTTTTGGATATGGGAAGTCCGTATGAAAACTGGACAGCGCAATTTGACAGAAATACCATAAATGTAGATACCGAAGGTGAGTGGCCGGTTGTTTTGGGAACACTTGATGAATACTTTGACTCGGTTGCAAATTATTCAAATAATAATTTTTTTAGCAATGATACAATATTTGTTGATGAATATTTGGTTCCAACAATAAGTTTTTTAAAGAAAGAAAAATTATCAAATGGTTTGACAAATACTTTTGGCTATCAAAAGTACGACGGCAATTTATATAAACTAGTTAGGTTAGACTCTAATTTTGACTGGAGAAATATAATTAGTGTAAATGATATTGATAAAAAATATTTTAT
>CAYZCN010000060.1:0-3967 GCA_964476975.1 uncultured Candidatus Saccharibacteria bacterium
CTTCCACCCTCCGCCTCTGCCTTTAGTTCGTTCAATTTTTGTATTGTCTGTTGCGCGCTGTCTTTATCACTCCAAAAGTCCGGAGCGGACATCTCCTCTTCAAGTTTTTTTATTTGTTCTTTTGTTTCTTTGATATTTTTTTTCATTGAGCCACCTCGCGGGATTGAACCGCGGACCTTTACGTTACGAATGTAATGCTCTACCAACTGAGCTAAGGTGGCATCTTCTGGAGCCGTTGTGCGGGATTGAACCGCAGACCTTTCCCTTACCATGGGAATGCTCTACCAACTGAGCTACAACGGCAATACAAATATAGTAGTGTATTTAGTAGGTTTTTGCAAAAAGGAGGAGGAGACTACGAATACAGCTCGCTGTGGGAGCCAATTGCTTCAAAAATGAAAACGCTTTGGTATTGTCTGTCAACAATAGCTCGTATATTACCCGTGACATTTATACTCCACAGTCCGTCATATTTACCAGACAATTTATGGATACTTAACTGAGAATTATTTTGGTCTTTTATAAAAGATACTAATCTTTTATAAAATTTTTCTCGTATCTTCTTAGACAATTTTGATTTTGCGCGATCGACGAGACTTGGTCACGCGTTGCTAAGTATATTTCTTCGCTGCGCTCGAAATATACTAAGCACTCTCAACCCCGCCTCATAGTCGCAAAGCGACATATTCCGGCTTTCAAGTCTCGACACAAGCAAAGCAGTTTGCTTGCTTCTTCTCACCCACAAATCAAAATTACCCAGAAAACAATCTGGACAATTTTGATTTTGCGCGATCGACGAGACTTGAACTCGCAACCTCTGCCGTGACAGGGCAGCGCTCTAACCAAATTGAGCTACGACCGCATAGAGTGCATTATCATATATCAGATAAGATAATGCAAGACTTAAAAAAATAAAGTATCTCAATACATGCTAGATACATGCTAGGAGTCCCCTAGCGTGTTTTTGTCAAGAAAAATCCCCCGCTTCATAAATGAAACGGGGGTGTGTTTATGTTATTTGCCCAAAACGCGCGATGTTGTTTCGTGCATGTTTTCGATACGGGTGCGAAGCATCATATGCCATGACGACAATCCAACTTGTCGGTCTTCAAGAAGTGACGCCAGGGCTGTGGCGTTTTTCTGTAGATTGTCCAAGTCCTTCCCCATTTGCCTCATTTGATCAGTTTCTGCCATTTCGTTTCCTTTGTTTGTTGTTCGTTTACGGGGTCAAGTCTATATACCGATTATCACAACTTTATATAAAAGTCAACAGTGCGTGAAAAGCCCCCAGCTTTTATGCTGAGGGCCTTAATTTTCTTGAAAATAGTCACGAACGAGGAACGATCTGTAATATCCTCTTCGTAACAATGGCGTAATTCAAGAATCCGAGCGCGCCACCGAGAAGTGCGCCGATGATTGCGTTTCCAAAATACCAGCCCATTGCCGCGCCGAACGATGCATCCACTGCGCAAAGTACCCTGACGTCCGAATGAATCGCGACGAAAAGGTATTTGGAAAACTTCCACAGGATGCGTGGCAACTCAATAAAGAGTGCGCGCAACGCTACTGGTGTGTGACGCGCGGTCCATACGACAGCTCGGGGTAACACACGGAAGTACACATTGACGACATTCCATTTTTGTAAGTTCTCCTTCACACGACCTTTTGGAAGATGTACACTTGCACACATAAGATTGCTTACAGAAAGGAAGCAACTACAAAAAGCGGTCGCAACAACAAGCCACCGCATTGCAAACGGTTGTTCCATTAACTCAGGCGATGTCGTCAAGATTGTGAGCAAAAATGAGAGCGGTGCAAATACCAAACACATATTCAAAAACAACCAAAGACCAGGAAGGGCCGTCTTGAAAGCTGTTTTTGTCCCACCGTACGCAGCCTGCCACGCGTGTGGTACTGCACGAACGACTTCCATGGGTTGATACGCAAAATATCCGACGAGCGCTCCGACAAAAAGCCCGAGCCACCAAAACGAATTAGAGAGCTGTAGTGCAGTAAGCGCGCCAATAAAAGCGCCCGACATGCATGCGAGAGTAACCTTAAGACTTGTGTGCATAATTTCACTCCTTTCAAGGGTGAGTTTGAGGATATATTCTGAAAAGAATGATATATCTAAATAGTGTAAAAGTCAAGTTTTGGTGTCGGGGGTGAGGATTGAACTCACGACCTCAACTTTATGAGTGTTGCGCTCTAACCAACTGAGCTACCCCGACAAATATGTTGGAACTTCCTAGTCCGACAAGTAACAAAATAACATTTTTTGTCTTTCTCTTCAACGACACCGAAAACATAAGGCGGGTGAATTCGTATTCATTAGTATCATTTGTACCATTCGTACCATTCGTACCATTCGTATATTGGTATCTTCTATTTTAAAACCACATTTTACGACGAACTTTGGATACCTCATTCTTAACAGTATCAATAAGAGTGGGAGTACTCTCAAGTAATCTCTTTCCTTCTATCGCGTTAGAATATTGTGAAAATGTCCATGACATGTCTTCTATCGTCTCTGCGAGTGGTAACAAACTCGCCTTAACACGTTTAAGCTTCGTGTCATATGAAAAACCTCGTATCCACGCAACAAACTCCTGTGACGTTACACATGTCTCTCTGACACTTTGTGGTGTTTTTTCTCCAGACTGATACAACGACTGACAATTCGTATAAATATTTTCAGCACGAGCGATCTGCTCCTCAACAGCATCAAGTTGGGAATCCACGATAACCTTCCTGTCAGATTGTTGAACAAAAGTGAAAATACCATAGCTCACTATGACGCCAACAATAAAAATAACAAAGAGATTATTGCTGTTATTTTTTAGAAAGAAACTCATATATGTTCTTAACTTTGTAAGTCAATACCGCTCTCACGTAAGTCTTTTTTGAGTTGATTATGTTCCTTTTCAGGTCTTCCGTACAATACTTTTTTACCAATTTCACGCAATTCGTCTCGCGATACTTGACCTTTTGTAACGAATGTCTTGTTTATAGTATCAGTAAAAAAATGCATGACACGCATGCTTCTCTTTATATCGTATAATCGCCGATAGATATCAAAAATGATAAATACCACGATAGCTACTAAAATAATTTGTATTGCAGTCATTTGTTTAGATATTAGGTGTTAACCTTTAGGGATTAGAGACCCTTATTTTAAGTGTACTATTATTTAGATTTTCTATATATATTGTTTATGCACAACAAATAAATAGCGAGGATCTACACTTGAATTTCTTTTGATATGTGTAATACTATGTAAATAGCGGGGTGGACCAGTAGTAGGTCGGGAGGCTCATAACCTCCAGGCGCAGGTGCAATTCCTGCCCCCGCAACAAGCAACCAATAAAGCCCTCTTGTGAGGGTTTTATTGATGCTTAGTTTGCGTGGAGAGTAAGGTGTCAAAACACCTTACGTCAGTGTGCAACGCTCGGCGTTGCACAGTTGAAGATGTCCGGCATCGGATGTTGGACAATTTTTCAACTATTAGGGACGGACCCATAATAGTTGGAATTTGACTGCCTATACACAACCCCCTCTTACCTATTCGTACAATATGGAAGTATACTTAATATCATGGGCTCTTTCTATAAAAAATAAAAAGTGCTTTTATTAATCTTTTATTAGTTAGTTATTAGTTAATATAATAATTTTTTATCATGACACTAAAAAAACAATCTTTAGTTTTTCATGCTTTTCTGATGGTGACGGCTTCAATGCTTTTGTTTTCATTCATCACGATGCAAGTACAGGCTCGCTCTGTATTCCAGTTTGATGAGCTTGACCCTAACTACATGGCGGCACTCGCCATAGCAGCAGCTCAAGAGGCCGAAGAAGATATTAACGTAGAAGAAAAAGTAAACCTTGACGAAGACTTCACGCCTGAAGACTTTGGATTTGAAGAAATAGGACTCCTCCCTGACAGTCCTTTTTATTTTTTCAAAAATAT
>CAYZCN010000061.1:0-3915 GCA_964476975.1 uncultured Candidatus Saccharibacteria bacterium
AACAAAAAAGTGGTTTAAGGTATATCACTTCTGTCGCTACTTCGTTTGTTTGCAAGAACCGACTACTTCGACACATACTACGATGGACTGATATGCGTCTTGTGCGGACAGCACGCTATAAAGATATTTTTGAAAAATATAATCCGAATCTCGTGTTCGTGTCGCGTGTTGATACAGAGCTTGACCAAACACTATTGCGTGAAGCAAAACAACGAAAGATTAAAACAGTCGGTATGATTGTTTCTTGGAACGGTACCGTTCTCTCACGTTACACGTTACGACTTTTACCAGACGTACTTGTGGTGTGGAACGGTTGTGCCAAAGCACTTGCAGAAATGCATTGCGATATTCCAGCAAAAAATATTTTCGTTAGTGGCATACCGCGACTTGACCGTTCGCTTCGTGGACCATCTGTGTCGCGAGAACAATTTTGTAAAAAATATTCTATTGAGCCGTCGCGTAAAATAATTCTTTTTATTTCTATACCGCAGACCAACAAAGAAGAATCGCGCATCTTGGAGGTTCTTGATGGTGCGGTAAAGAAAGGGGAGTTGCCGAGCGACGTTGTCTTTTTGGTGAGGAATCACCCAATAGACGATTTGACTAAGGGGTCAATGGTGCGAGGCGGGCTAGAGACGAGTCCGAATATTGTATATGACAATTCGCGGACGTTTTGGGAGAATAACAAGTCGTACACTGATGGATTGGTTGAAGACATTGAGCATGTGGTTGACTCTTTGTCGTACGCGGAGATGGTACTGACGACTAATGACACGATGGGTGTTGATGCGCGGTTTTTGGATACGCCCGTTGTTGCGATTAGTGAGCAGTCTGTTGAGAGTGCGGACGAACTCGTTCGGACGATGAGTATGTGTTTGAAAAATCCAAAAAGCAATTTGGATGAAGTAAAAGAAAAAGTAAAAGAGCAGTATTATAAAAATGATGGAAAGGCAGGAGAGCGTATCGCAAAAATTCTTATTCAAGAGTTATCGTAAGTGTTTTTGTATCGCTTCTGCAACAAAATTTTCTACTTTCTCAAGCCCTTCCCAGACGAAACCGCCAGTGTGGGGGATGATGAGTAGGTTGTTGTGTTTCTTTGCATAGGTGATGAGAGGGTTCTTTTTCAGATGAGTGCCGTTACGGTGCTCGTTTTTCATTACATCGAGCGCGGCGCCGGCGATGTGTTTGCTCGTGAGTGCTTTGAGGAGTGCTTTTTCGTTGTTGAGCTCTCCGCGCGCGGTGTTGATGTAGAGCGCACCTCGCTTCATTTGTTTGAAATGTTTTTCTTTAAGCAAATCTGTATTTGCGAGAGTATATGAAGCGTGCATTGATACGAAATCGGACTTTTTGAGAAGTGTAGTGAGCGAAACTTTGGTCACGCCTTTTTTCTTCATCTCGGCGCGTGTGACGTTGGGGTCGGTTGCGATAATGTTCATTCGGAATGCTTTGGCGTGGCGTGCGACAATGGTGCCGAGTCGGCCGAACCCTATCAAGCCGATAGTCTTACCTTCTATTTGGTTGCCGATGTAATCTTTGTATTGCCAATTTCCTTTCTTCACACTTTCAAATCCGGATGTGAGTTGGTGAGAAAGCGATATGATAAAGCCTATCGTCTTTTCTGCGACCGCGGGCACGTTTTTGAGAAGTTTGGTTTGTCCTTTGACACTGAAAAGTACGACACCTTTCTTTTTGAGGTATGCAGTGTCAATGTGGTTGAGCCCTGTCATTCCGACACCGAGTATTTTGAGATTGGGAAAGAGATCAATGAATGCTTTGTCTAGATGAACCATATTTCGCACGACGAGAATATTTGTCTTTGCGAACAGTTTCTTTTGGGTTGGTGTGGGGTGTTTGTTTATATTGGAAACACAAGAAACAGGGCCGAAGCTCTTGTATATTGAAAGCGCTTTTTGTGAATATTTATGAGGTTCTAGGATGAGAGTATTGAGTTGTTTTTTGTGTTTCATTTTGTTTTTTTATATTAATATGCGAGTTGTGTGAAGTGTTTATTATAACTCGTTCACGCTCCGCATTGTAACACAATGTGCAGGTAGTATGGCGACATTCTAGAAACTTTTATAGGCGATATATGTTATAAATTATATATGCTACTAACCTCAAAAGAATTTTTAGACGAGCTTGAATATCACGGCGTGGACTTTTTTTGTGGTGTACCAGATTTGATTGTAGGTAAACTCGTTGATCTTGTTGAGGAGCGTGGTTTGGCGTATATGCCGGCGACGTGTGAAGATGTTGCGGTTGGTGTTGGTGTCGGGGCGTACTTGGCGGGCAAGAAGCCGTGCGTGTTTATGCAGAACTCTGGGTTTGGGAATGCGTCTGATGCATTTGTAACACTCGCGAAGCTTTATCGCATTCCTATGGTGTTTGTCATCAGTGTTCCTGACATGCCGGTGTCCGCAGGAAAAGAAGAAATCACCAATTATGCACAGCATCTTGATTGGAAGCGTTTGATACTCCCCAACCTTGACGCACTTGAAATGCCATACACACTTGTTGAAAAAGAAACCTACAAAGAAGAAATGAAAAAAGCGATGGAGATGTGCGAGGAGACGAAGCATCCCGTCGCGCTTATTATTCGTAAGGGATATATGGACTAATATGCGAAGAAGTGAAGCAATCAAAAAAATATTTGAAAATACGCATTCCGATGCGCTCTTTATATTTGCAAACGGACGTATCGGGCGCGAGGCGTATGTAGAGCAAGACCGTAAGGGCAACTTCTATATGCTCTCCTCAATGGGTAAGGCGGCGTCTATTGGGCTTGGTGTTGCGATGAATGCGCCAGAGAAGCAAGTGGTCGTTGTTGATGGTGATGGTAATGCACTTATGAATATGGACAATTTTGCGATGGTTGGATATGCGGGACCAACGAATATGACGCACATTGTACTTGATAACAAATCGCACGACACGACTGGCGGGCAAGAATCGCTTTCTACAAAGATTGATTTGAGCAAAGTTGCAGAGGCGTGTGGATATGCGAATGTGTGGTCTGTAAAGACGGTGGATGAGCTTGGTGAATGTTTGGAAAAGTGTAAGGAGGAGGACGGTGAAAAGAATGGCCCGTCTTTTGTTCTTGTTGATATCAACAAAGATAAGTATAGCGTGGCGCGGACACCGCACCATGCGCCGGAAGTAATGCGTGATCGTTTTATGGAAGCAGTTGGCGCATCTGTGTAATATTTTCATATGTCTGCTTCTCCTAAAAAATACATACTTATTAATTTTTTGCATGGGAATAGTCCGTACTTACGGACAACCGAGCTAGCACTCGCCGTGGGCGAGCTTTTGGAGAAAGAGCGTGGGACAAGCTGTGGCATCGTCGTACCGCTCGTCTATGGTGATTTGCAGAAAAAGATAATGCTTGAAAATTTCGAGGAGGATGTAGTGAAAAATCCCGACAAAATTCTCTTTGATAAAAATTTGGGCGATATGTTACGCCCGCTCTTTTACAGTGGTGATGCGAGCTATGAAGACGCGCTTAATTACTTTTATGATAATTACAAAAAGACACAAGACAAAATGCATGCGTATATAGAGCGCGGGCTTGAGTTGGAAGATTTTGAGGGTAATGCTTACACGCTCCCACGGAGCGATATCTTGATGGAGATAAACCGTTGTCCGCAGTTGCACACGGGAATTACGCCGTCATACTTCACGGGCTTTGATTATATTTCGGAGGTCTTGCGACACGCGCTTGATGAGCCGAACATCGCTATTGATAAAGAGGTGCTGAAGAAAAATATTCCGCTTTATGAAGATATAGAGTCAAAGCAAGCATTGCACTTCATCGCGGAGCCGTCTATTTTTTCATACGAGGGGAATCGTCCGCGAAAGTACGAGACGGAGACGTTCACACCGCCGAATACGAACCAAAGCAAACGGATTACAGAG
>CAYZCN010000062.1:0-3759 GCA_964476975.1 uncultured Candidatus Saccharibacteria bacterium
TTCGTGATTTTCTTTTTCAAGTGACATCCGTACAAGTGAATGTGCTTCCTCCGGCGAAGTGTTTAATTCAAGCATTACATTTCGTAGTAAAAAGTTCTTACCTATAGGAAAAGAAACGGTCTCCAACAAGAGTCCTTTACGAATCAGCGAGACATCTGTCACTTCCCCACCAACATCAACAAGTAAGAAGTCTTCTTCAGAATGAAAAATATCTCTTATGACCGAGAATGAAGTCAGTGCGAAAGAGTGAAACATAATCTTGTGTGTATTAAGTATCTTTTCTAATGTTTCTGTAACCTTAGACTCTACCTCGTTAGATATCATACTTAAAAAAAGTGATATCTTAATGACGTGTGCATATTTTCCATATGGATTACTCGTTTCATATCCATTAAGTGTGTTTTGAATGATGTGTCTTTCAATAACATTTGAGTCGCCAAGTTTTTTCCTTACCTTTTGTAATTCTGCTGATTTTTCAAACTGTTTTTCAGAACGAGACAATATATCTCCAACAAACTTTTCTGACACCAAAAAAGGTTCCTTTTTCTCAAATTTTATAATCCGTGTTTGTGATATATACCACGGAGAAGAGAATACACAAAAAACTGCATCAATTTTTTTTGATTTTAATATATGACGATTCTTGGGTATTCCTGTTTTTATAGCTTGTTCGGCAACATTTTGTAATGTTCGCAACATACTATCTAAAAAACGTTCAAAATCAATACGTTGTTGAAACTCCATCGGCACACGTGTGCTATAAAGAATTGACGGTGGTTCATTTTCTTTTGCTGATAGTTCTACTAACGCTACTCCAATGTGTCCACTACCAATATCAAAAACGATAACCGTCTGTTCTTTATTTTGTTTTGTAAATAATTGTGAAAAAAACATAAAAATAAAGAATTCATGCGATGAACTGTGGGGTGGCACTGAACTCAACTTCGTTTAACTTTCTATTTTCCTCGCTCAATGTCACTAATAACATTCACGCCTCTATTAAGGTAGTCTTCTACTTATTATAAGACACTCCCTGCAGGGAAACAATTATGCTGTGTGTGTATGGTGTGAATTATGTTTTAGTGTTCTAAGTGCGAGAGGGGCAATAAAAGTAGTAACAATACTTAAAATGACCATTGCAGTTACGAGCTCATTACTTAGCAAGTCAAGCTCTACTGAAGTGTACACAACAGCAAGTGTAGTAGAAAGCTGTGGTATGGTTGCAAATCCTACAAACAATCTATCTTTTTTACGAAAACCGACAACATGCGCCCCAATCCAACCACTTGAAAACTTTGCAATAATTGAACCAAAAACAATAATAAATACAAACCATATATGAGCACTGCCTTGAAGAAAAAACGATATGTCGGTATTGACTCCAACAAGAATAAAAAAGATTGGTATGAAAAGCCCATAACTCAATGTGCGGAGTTTTTCCAAAACAATCTTACTTTGTATTGAGCCTGAAAGAACCAGTCCAGTGAAAAATCCGGCAATAATCGGATGTAGTCCGAGTAATTCAAATGTGACAACAGTACCAATAAGAAGTACGAAAATAATCCTTACTTCTGACTCAAATAAGTCTTCTTCGTCACGTCTACGAGGAATCAGGCCTCTAATCTTAGGGAGGCCGTACCAAAACGCAATTAAAATAACTATAAGAAGAAAGTAGAATGACGGAAGTGGTAGCGACGTTATTGTTTGTACTGATTGCAATAAGATTGATAACAGTATCAAACTTGCAACATCTGCAATAATGGTTGCAGAAACAATAGTGCGACCAAGTTTTTTTTCTAGCATACCACTTGACTCAAGAGATGGAATAATTACCGCAATGGAAGACGACATGAAGATAATACCAAGTAGAAGTGATGGTATGAAACCAAAACTGAAAAAATAACCGATAGCAAATCCCGTAACAAACGGGACTACACTGTTAATAAAGGCGAGACTTGCTACTTTTTTTCCAAATTCCTTAAAATGTTCGAGTTTGACTTCAAGGCCTGCCATAAACATAAGAAAGATAAGTCCTATATTTCCCATAAAATCAATGACTGGATTCAACTCAACTAGTTGAAAACCGTGAGGACCAACGGTAATACCAGCAACGATTAATGCTAAAACCCACGGCAAATGAAAGCGCCGAAAGGCTGCAGAGAAAAGTACGCCGGCAAGTAAAATTAAAAAGAAAGGTAAGAATTCCATATAATATTAGTATAACAAAAAAACTTTTGTCATGTATATTCTTTATGTAAATAATCTGATAATATGCACGTATGAAAAAAGCAAAAGTATTCGTAGCAATGTCTGGCGGTGTTGATAGTTCCGTCGCGGCGGTGCTTCTTAAGAATGAAGGGTACGATGTGACCGGTGTTTTTATGAAGGTATGGTATCCGGATTTTGTAGAATGCACGTGGCCGGAGGAGCGTATGGACGCTATGCGTGTCTGCGCCAAGTTTGATATTCCATTTTTGACATATGACTTTGAAAAAGAATACAAACAAGATGTTGCAGACTATATGATTTCAAGTTATCAAAAAGGCATTACACCGAACCCTGATGTAATGTGTAATAAAAATATTAAATTTGGCGCTTTCTTCAAAAAAGCACGCGAGGAAGGTGCAGACTACATTGCAACTGGACACTATGTTCGTAATGTAAAAACATCTAAGGGTTACGAGCTACGTACCGCAAAAGATGGGAGTAAAGATCAAAGTTATTTCTTATGGACAATAAATCAAGATATCCTCAAACACACCCTATTCCCAATCGGTGAATATGTAAAATCGGACATACGTAAAATTGCTAAAAAATTTGGTTTACCAACCGCAGAAAAAAAAGACAGTCAAGGACTATGCTTTATTGGAAAAATAGATATGAAAGAGTTTCTACAAAATTTTATTCCTAAAAACAAAGGTGACGTGCTGAATAAAGGTGGCGACGTTATCGGCCATCACGAAGGAGCAATTTTTTACACGCCCGGACAACGACACGGACTTACTATCACAAGTCACACCCCCGACGAACAGCCGCACTATATAATAGAAAGAGACATAGAAAAAAACACAATTACTGTTTCAGACAAAATAACAAGACAAACAAAGTCAAAAAACAAAAGTGAAGTAACAGTTACACAGACGAACTGGATAAACGGATTTTCACCAAAATCAAAACAACTACTCTCTGCGCGCATTAGATACCGACAAAAACTTGAGAAATGTACTATTACAGAAATAACGGAAAACGGTGCTGTTGTCTCATTTGAAGAAGACCAATCTCTCGCACCTCAAGGTCAATCACTCGTTCTATATAATGGTGATATATGTCTCGGCGGTGGAATTATAAGTTAGGTGTTAGATTCATTGTAATCAAATTAATCTGAGGTTTAACCTCCAATTAACTATGTCAGTATGCTGACATAGTGTAAATTTACGAGTTTGAACAATTATTTCAACGGCTCAACCTGGTTGAGCCGTTGAAATGGCTTAAAACAAGCATGAAGACACACCTTGTACACGTCATAAATTCAAATTACTGGACATCGGATGTCCAGTAATTTGTCGTGCAGTTTGTTTACGCATCATAACCCCCTTAACGCATTTGTGTGGGTGTAGAAATCTGGATACAAAATGTCTCGATTTTGGTATTTCCTGATATTTTGCTCAAAAACATTGTTGACGTATACTAAATCAGTATGGGGCAAGATAAAAAAATATAAATTGTTAAAATGGATGGGAGTAAGGTGCCCTTTAACCC
>CAYZCN010000063.1:0-3754 GCA_964476975.1 uncultured Candidatus Saccharibacteria bacterium
ATGTCGCCCTTGCACCAATCGCTTCCTCAGAAAGTGAAGAAATCTCTTCAACAAAATCTTTAGAAAATCCCACTTCTCGTGCGATCTCTTGTACACGTCTTCCTACAGAACAAACCATTCTCTTCTCCTTTATTGTATTATGTTTTCAATCTGACCACACGTTACCTTATATATCTTAAAATGTCAACAAATCGTAGTTGTCGGACGACTACGATTGTGTGAGATGCAGGACATCAGATGTCCTTACACGTATTTACCAAAAACCTTACGATATATCGTAAGGTTTTTTGATTATACTTAGGAGTCTAACTCTCAAGCAGGAGGTCTGTTGTGCAGGTTCTCCTGCAGAGATGTATTTAATATATGTATACACCAAGGGAGTCCTTGCGGGTGGTGTGTGAGGTTGCGGGGTTCTTATCGTTTAAATTCCTTGTTGAATTTTTTGTATGTGTTGCTCTCCCTCCTCTTTAAATGTGGGGTCAAACTCTATGACACTCCTGACTTCTTGTATTGCTCTTGTTCGTTGTCCCGCATCGAGGTATGACGCAGCAAGAGAAAGTCGGTACTGTTTATTTTTAGGTTGTCGCTCAACAGTGCGTTCCAATATAGAAATAACTTTGTCCACCTTTCCAGAATTCATGTATGCACGCAACACTCTGTCGTCAACCTGTAACCCTGCTACTCCTTCATCAAACTCTGAAAATGTAAGGTCAATAATACTATCTGCAATGTCGTCGTGTCCTGCATAGATTGCACCAATAGCATAAATGGAACGTGCGTTTTTGAAACTCGTGTCTAGGTTGTATGCATACTCAAAAAGCTCAAAGGCTTTATCGTATTCTCTAGTATTTAAATATGACGTACCGAATTCAAAATATACTGTTTGTTTGTTTGGACTCAATTCGGATGCTTTTTGTAAATGTATAAGAGCTTCATCGTAAAATGCGTACTGATTAAAAAATGCAGCGGCAAACAGTCGCAGACGGGTGTCGTTGGGGTATTGGGAAATAAGTTTTTCTAATTCGGGGCGAGCTTGATCAAAAAACTTTGTTTGTATACTGATGTCTAGGTTTGCCTCACGCACTTTTGTCGCAGTGGCTACCAACTGCTCGATAACTTCTTGGTTGCCGAGTGTATTGTACGTTAGTGCTTTGTTGAAATGTGCTATGTTGGTATCAATACCAGAGCTTTGTGGTGAAAGTCCTTGAATAAGTGTTCGTGATGTCTGTATTCCTTTAACATTAAGAAAATAAACCGCTCCAACCATTACAAGAATCACAAGTGCTGGTACTACACGATCTCGCACCCCTTCATTTAACGAAAAGAATCGTGTGGTCCTTTCTCTAAACGGTTGTCCATTAAGATGGTGGATGTACGCCAAAATGGTAAAGAAAAGAATATAACTGATGATGTTGTCAAAGACGAACAGATTGTGGAAACCGTATCCAAGAAGCATTCCCGTAAAGAGACTCTTTTCAACAAGAGAGAGTGTTGTACTCCTTCGCCACAAGTACCACAATGCAGAAAGTGGAATTAAAAGATATGCGAGTACGCCGAGGACGCCACCGGCAATCATCCAATCTAAAATAACATTGTGAACACGGTCAAACCACGGCTCTTGTGCATAGAGACGTGGGTCATAATATTTATTAAATACATAATTAAAACTCTCTTGTCCCCAACCAAGAAGTGGGCGTTCTTTTACTCCCTGCCACGCCATACTCCAGATAATAAAACGTGTATTACTTTCTTCTTCAAGAGAAATAGACGCAAGACGTGAGAGTACTTGGCTGTCGGTAACGAATGTGGTGTCTTTGACCATTAAAAATCCTCCGATGAGCAAAACGATGCCGAGTAAAACTCCGATGGATATTTTGCGTAATACTTTATACTCACGACCAAGAAATACGATGAGGAGTGCGGTGACAATGGTACCTCCTAAAAATCCTAAAATAGCACCACGGGTCGCGGTGTGGTAAAGCGTGAAAATCTGCAACGCCATAAATGCGCCGTACACATATTTTACATACGACGGACCTCGCCATCGCACGAACATAATCGCTGTAATAAAAATGTGAAAGAACATATATATCGCAAAGTATGTTGCATTACCGAGTGTTGCGTCCAGTCGCACACCACCTTGGTGAATCGTCGTCTTTCCTGCGAGTTGGAAAAGACCGTAGACACCGAGTATTCCTGATACCGCGATAGAAGTGCTGAAGAGCCAATTCCATAACTTTTCTGTATGTAACACTGCACTTACGACAAGCGTGTATGCCAAAAGGTGAATGAGCGTCACCAACCCCTCCATTCGCTCAAAGTTGCTCCAAAAGCTCTTGAATGGGTTTTCACCGAAAAAGTCAGCGACTGCCATGACGCCTACAAAGAGTGCGATAGCAAAAAGAAGCCATGAAAATCGCGGGCGATAGGTGCTATCGCGAAGCGCGAGGATAATCCATCCACCAAGCATCAACTCTACAATAATCCGGAACGTGAAGTTCTTTGCCGTAATAAACGGAAAAAACATCGTACTTGAAACGATGAGCGGAATAAACGGTACTGCAAAGATACCTCCTATAAGTGCGTATTTTAAAAATTTGTTAAATGACATTTTTTATAACATTAAACAAAAAGTGGTTGCTTGTCTGCATTATCTTTCAAACAGGTGAATAACCTCGTTCCAGACAAGTCTCAACTACTATATCATATTTTTATCCATTAAATAATTTCTGAATATACAAATCAGTGGTTGCGAGTGTTTTGGCAATATTTTTGCTCGTATTTGAGACGGAGTACACATTGGATGACTTGTATTTTCCTCTCTTGAGCTGTTTTTGTATTCCTGTTTTTATCGAGCGTGTGCTGTGTGATACATTAAGTACATTTTTTGCTTTCAAACGCTTTTGTTGTCGCGTGCCGATATTAACCACCGGTACTCCGAGATATGAACACTCTTTAATACCTGCAGAAGAATTCCCTACCATACACTTTGCTCTCCCTAAAAACCATAAGTATTGTTCGGGTGGGAGATATCGCATAAATCGAATATTGTGGTTTTTGTGTGTGTCATTAAATATACGGAGGCGATGTGATATTTTCTCTTCTGCACCAGCATCAGCATTTGGCCAAAACCAAAATGTCGGGATTCCAAGAGTGTGAACAGCTTCAAGAAGTTGGTCGGTATGCTCACTAAGCTTATCTAACTCTGATGTAACAGGATGATACGACACCATAATAAAATCTTTGTTTGGGTCAATCATCGCACCGCTACCTGTTTGTGAAATATGTGGAAGTTTTTTAGTTTTTTTTGCAAGCTTCTTTACAACTTCAACATCAGGACTTCCAAAATTAAAAACGTATTTTGGATTTTCTCCCATTTGTAAAACACGGCGTTTTGCATCTTTGTTCGTTGCAAAGTGAATATGTGCAAATTTGGTGATAGCGTGTCGTACACTCTCGTCAATCGTTCCTGTCACGTCTCCTCCTTCAATATGTGCAATGGAAATGTTCATCAGTGCGGCTGCTGCGGTTGCAGAGAGTACTTCAAACCTGTCGCCACGCACGACAACTACGTCAGGATTGACCTGATTAAAAACAGATGAGAACTCAACCATACCGAGCCCTGCTGTTTTTGCTTTTACGACTGGCTTACCTCCTTCAAGATTAAAATATATTTCATACACTCTTTTGATACCCTTTTTCTTTGCATTCCTTGTATATGCTGGGATCGCGCGGAGTACTTTGATAGAAGTGC
>CAYZCN010000064.1:0-3589 GCA_964476975.1 uncultured Candidatus Saccharibacteria bacterium
AAAGTATTTACTGACATAGAATCTGAGTGGACAAAATCTATACAGTACGCGTTTGTAGAGGTGGGGGACTCACAGTTACTACCCAAAACAGTTTTCCTTACCGTTGACCCAGATCTTGGTGACTGGTTTAAAAATGTTTTACAGAAAGATTCTTTTAAGCAGTATACTTTCACGAACGAAACGTTCACTGTTGTTACCGTAGGAGAACGAGAACTTTTTAGTCATTGTGATATTAAAGAAGGTGTGGTGCAAGATCCGTTTCTTACTCTTGAAACACTGTTTTTACAAAAGTTAATGCACAGTACAAATATATAAAAGAAATACCGCTTGTGGTATATTTAAAGTACGCCTAAAAGGTTTTTATACATATACAAAATACTTATACTTAATTTTCACTATGGATAATCAATTTCAAGATATTGTACCCCCTGAAAAACGTACCATTCGTAACGTCTCTAAAATGCAAACTACCTCACTACGAAGACCTGCTCGACGTACGTCTCGTTTTTCGCACATAGCACCTCAAAAACGAACATCCTTACGACCAGTACGCCCACCTCGTTTCGGTCTTTGGTTTATTATCATTGCTTCGTCGCTTGTATTACTTTTTACTTTTTCTTTTCTTTTTTCTGGAGCGAAAGTGATTGTACAACCAAAACAACACACCACATTTGTTGACGCACATTTTGAAGCGAGCAAGGAGTCTGGAATAGGAACGCTTGTATTTGAAACAATGCGTATTGAGAGAGAAGATGCATTATCTGTAGCTGCCAATGCTGAGGACGATGTTGAAATCAAGGCGTCAGGTAAAATAATTATTTTTAATAACTACGATGGAGCAAACCAACGACTTATAAAAAACACAAGGTTTGAAACACCCGATGGTCTCGTTTATCGTATAAACTCATCTGTTGTTGTGCCAGGACGACAAAAGAAAGACGGTGAAATAGTTCCCGGAAGCATTGAAGTGACCGTGTACGCAGATGAGGCGGGGGAAGAATACAATATCGGACTCACCGACTTCACTATCCCCGGCTTTAAAGGTAGTCCTCGTTTTGACGGTTTCTTTGCACGATCAAAAACACCGATGACTGAAGGTTTTGTGGGAACAAAACGTATCGTTGAAGAAAGTGTTATGAAGGATGCACAAAAAGAAATACAAGCGTCTCTAGAAAAACAACTTCTTGTAGAAGCGTTTGCACAAAAGCCTGAAGGGTTTTATCTTTTTGAAGAAGCTCTGTTTTTAGAGTATGAAGCACTGCCAAGTGTAGATATTGATAAGAACGAAGTTGAGATTAGGGAGCGCGCGGTATTGTATGGTATTCTTTTTGACGAAGTAGATTTTGCGGGACATATAGCGGAGAATACTATCGGAAGTCTTGACAATAATCCTGTACATTTGGAAGATGTAGATAGCTTGAACTTCACTATTTTAGATCCCAGTAATAAGCGGCCGTGGGAGGATAACTCTTTCACATTTACACTAGAAGGGGATGTGCGAGTTGTCTGGACATTTAATGAGAATAAATTGCGAAATGATCTCCTGGGCCGTTCCAAAGATGCACTTCCTACAATCTTGTCCGGATATCCAAGTATTGAAAAAGCAGAAGTTGTGTTACGACCATTTTGGCAACGCACATTTCCCGACAAAGAGAGTAAAATTAGAATTGAGCAAGTGTTTGAGTGGGCTCAATAAAATAAAAGATTAGGGGTTGACTTATTACTCACTATTCTGTTAGTATTGTACCGTGTTTGAAAGCTTCTTGGGTGTATTCTTAGTACATTTAGGAGCATATTTCAAATAGGTTCTTAGAGAAGAAATGGAGAAAAAACAAGAAATACAAGACGAATCAAACGGCATGGTCGAGGAGGCTCTGCCTAATACTCTTTTTCGAGTTACTCTCGAAAACGATGAGAATATTCTCGCATATCTTTCCGGTAAGATGCGGATGTATAGAATTAAGGTTTTAGTAGGAGACAGGGTGCGAGTAAAAATTGATCCTTACGGAGGAAAGGGGAGAATCATAAAACGTCTTTGATTTTTGTTTTCAGTTTTTAATTTGATTGAGTTAAGAAATAAAACATGAAAGTAAAAGCTTCTGTAAAAAAAATTTGTGTGAACTGCAAGTCAGTCCGTAGAAAGGGCCGACTTTATGTTGTATGTAGTAATCCAAGACATAAACAGAGACAAGGTTAGCATTTTAATTTTTTAATAAAATTCATTATGAGAATTTCAGGTATAACAATTCCAGATAAAAAAAGATTAGAGTTCGGTCTCACAGCTGTGTATGGTGTTGGTCAGTCGCGCGCGAAAGAAGTTTTACAAAAAGTAAAAGTTGACTTTGGAAAAAAACCAACTGAATTGTCCGCGGACGAAGAGCAGAAGATTCGTCAAGAAATAGAACAACAGACAGTAGAAGGAGAACTCAAGCGCGAGGTTTCCGGCAACATTAAACGACTGAAGGACATTAAAAGTTATCGTGGCTCACGTCACACAAAACGACTTCCTGCGCGTGGACAACGAACAAAAACAAATGCACGAACGTTAAAGGGTGCAAAGAAGACAATGGGATCCGGAAAGAGAAAGTTAGATAAAAAATAGTATGGGAAAAAAACGAATTGTAAAAAAATCAGGCGGTGGACTAGATAAGGGACTTAAATCTCGTGCGCTTTCGCGTGTTTCTAAGAAAAAGATTCCTGCTGGAATATTGCATATACAAACCACATACAACAATACACGTTTAATGCTTACGGATATGAGTGGTGGCGCGGTCGCTTGGTCTTCAAGTGGCGCACTTGGTTTTAAGGGAGCAAAAAAAGGAACTCCGTTTGCCGCCGCAAAAGTAGGGGAACTTATTGGTGAAAAGGCGACACAAGTCGGTGTTAAAGAGGTAAGTGTTGTCGTCAAGGGTGTCGGTCCAGGACGAGAATCGTCTCTCCGCGCTTTTGTGACTAAGGGCATTCAAGTAAATACCATACAAGACACAACACCAGTACCTTTTAATGGACCACGTCGCAAGAAAGCACGACGAGTTTAAAAAATTTATTTATTGTTATGAAAACTGGACCAAAATATAAAATTTGTAAACGACTAGGGAGTGGCGTGTTTGAGAAATGTCAAACACAGCGTTACATGTTATCTGAAGCACGACGGAGTAAAAACAGAAAAAGAGGAAGACCTCGAACTTTGTCTGATTACGGGCGTCAACTGATAGAGAAACAGAAGGTTCGTTTCACTTACGGTATTTCAGAGAAACAGCTTGTACGTGCTGTACGTACTGTTACACAAAAAAAGGGTATTGACCCAGCATTACAGTTGTACACACTTCTTGAATCTCGTCTTGATAATGTTGCATATCGGTTGGGATTTGCAACAACACGTAGGTTTGCGCGACAATTGGTTTCTCATGGACACGTCACTGTCAATGGAAGGAAGGTTACCATACCTTCGTTTTCGGTATCAAAAAAAGAAAAAATCAGTATTAGAGAGGGGAGTAAAAAGAAAACCTTTTTCGCACTACTCACTGGAAAGAAAGAAGAAGCTACAATTCCTACATGGATTGCATTTGATAAGAAGATATTTATTGGC
>CAYZCN010000065.1:0-3264 GCA_964476975.1 uncultured Candidatus Saccharibacteria bacterium
ACGGACTCAAGAAGTCAGCGTGCACCTGTATCTGCAACCGACGATTAAATTTTCGAGAAATTTTAAGTCCCGCATAGCCTGCCTCAAACGGGTCTTGTGCCGTAATAACATCCGCACGAAGTTTAGACTTAAATACTACTTCTCTTTTAGTAACCTTAACCGCATCATATGCGTACAATAGACGACTCATTGAGTTTGTCGGATACGCCCACACATTATCGCTAATTCTCATTTTCTCAAACCCGTGTTTTTTAAGAGAAAAAATAATAATATGTAACTCATCAAAAAGTTCTCCATACGAAAGAATCCGCTGACGCACATCACTATCAGCATCAAAAATTCTTCGGTCATAACTAATATTCAAAACTTTTACTTTTTTACTTCCTGAAACATTTTCTGCGGACGTAGGAATGGGTGTAGAAGTGGGAATAGGTACGACCTCATCAAGCGTCGGTACGGGAGGTTGAGGTTGATTTGGCAGAATCGCAGAAGACACTTGAGATGGTTCCTGTTGTTCTTGTGGTTCTTGTGGTTCTTGTGGTTCTTGTGGTTCTTGTGGTTCTTGTGGTTCTTGGGTTTGACTCGGTAGAGTCGCAGAAGACACTTGAGGTGGTTCCTGTTGTTCCTGTTGTTCTTGTGGTTCTTGTGGTTCTTGTGGTACTTGTGGTACTTGTGGTACTTGTGGTTCTTGGGTTTCACTCGGTAGAGTCGCAGAAGACACTTGAGTCTCCTCTTCAGGTGTGGGGTCAGGAGCGAGAGGTGTAAGGTCAGGTATCACCGACGTCTCGTCAAATGTATTTTCTGATTGTTGTTGATTATTATTTTGCATACTTATATAAACTATATAAAAAAATTATTTTCGCAACACGGCAACAAGTCCGTTTATCATCCGCTCCCTACTAAAGGTGTGCGCATTTTTCTGCGAACGCACGCTAAACTTTTTCGCAAGCACGCTGTCACGCAAGAGTGTCACGACCGACTTTTCCAATCCTTTTTTATCGTCATATGGTACGAGCAGTGCGTCTTTCTTGTGTCGGAACAATTCCGGATTCCCCCCAACGTCCGTGGTAACGATAGGCGTACCGAGCGACGCCGCTTCAAGTAATACATGCGAAAAACCCTCATATAATGTATTCAAAACAAACACATCCGCCGCCTGTATGTATCGCAACAACACATCACGTTCAAGTGTACCAGTTAAAACAACGCGGTCACCGAGGTTGTGCAATGCAATACGTCGCTCAAGTGCCTCCCTTTCAGGACCATCACCTACAATTACAAGCCTTGAGTCCGGAAAGTGTTTTATAAAACGCGGCGCTATGTCTACGAGTGCAGTGAGTCCTTTCCACGGCACGAGTCGCCCCGCAGTAATGACCATTTTACCCTTAAACTTCATCATTCCTCGTATCAACTCTTTGCCACCAGCAAATCCAGAAAGTGCAGGGGGTTTAAAACTATTATACACCACATGTATCTTGTCGGTGTCATCAATTCTCCCCGATAACCCAGACACCCCAACCAACCACTGCGACACAATCCTTTTCAAATACTTACTCGGCACCACAATATCAGATGCATTCCGTGCAACCTTATACTGTATATATCTCCGCACTTCAGTCAAAAACCCATATCGCCTTGTTTGAAATTCGTCCGGTGAAATCATTTTCTCTCTTCCACGCGGTGTTTGCATATACTGCTCCCACGCATAGTCCCCAACAATCTTCACAATGAAACGCTTTTTCAAAACCTTCGCAGCGAGCATTGCGGGAAGTCCGACACTCACAGGGTCTTGCGCATAGATACAGTCTATCTGTTTTCCTTTTTTCAAAATCTTAAAAAAATAAGAAAGATGTCGCACCACTCTCGGCAAATGACGCACCTCACCAAAAGAACACACCGATACCTCAATATCGTACTGTGGCAACTCTTTTTCAAGAAGTTTTGTATATGTCGCCGGCCCTCCAATATCTGGCGGATAAATTCCTGTTGCAATAAGTATTTTCATAATAGTATTCCTCGTCGTCTTAAATCTTGAAATGTTGAAATCTTTAAATCTCTCCTACCTTCCACTCTCCACTTTCTAGTATATAACTCCACTAACAATACGATGGTTAGTATTAATACTACCACCCATTACCACTCGTCGTCGTATCTAACTTTACCAAAACAGAGATGAAGCAAATGTTTAGTTGACAACACCATATTTATATGATAATATATGTCTAGATAACCTAAAACCAACAGAAGACAAAAAGAAAGGATTATGTCATGAAAAACGCAGTCAAGACCTTAGCGATTGCATTCGCTTTGGTGATGTCACTAATATCACCAACAATTGCAGGAGAGCTCGAAGTAGGCTCAATGCGAATTATCCCCGAAAACATGGCTGTGACTATTACTATCATTGCCATAGTTATGATGCTGATTACTGTGATTTCTCTTGAGAGTGGTTTCTTTGGCTTTGCGACCCTTTTGGCCATAATGACCACTATCGTCACAGCCGTCGCCTCTTACGCCTATTTCACTTTCTTCACTTACGCCCTTATTTCCATCACTTTCGTCGTCGTTATCGTGATTATCTCCGACTTCGTCATCGACTCTCGCTCTAAAACATGCTTCAGAGTGTGTGCGGGATTGTTCTTTACACTTTCTACCTTATCCATAGTGTATAACCTAACCGCTGTGTGACAACCAAACCCCAAACAGCGCGACCCTGTCGCGCTGTTTTTCACTTTTAATCTTCCATCGTTTGAAATCTTGAAATATTGAAATCTCTCGTCGTTTTAAATCTTTAAATCTTGAAATGTTGAAATAAAAACTCAATCTTAATGCTATACTTTAAAAGTTATGAACAAAAAGAAACATTCACCCCGCCACGGCGGAACAAATAAAAAACCTAACAAAAAAGTAACCGGTATCATCAGCATCACCGCCCGTGGTGTGGGCTATGTTGCGACCGATGTCTCCAAAGACGACATTGAAATACCGTCAGAGCAACTAAACACTGCACTCCATGGTGACAGTGTAGAGATACACCTCCACCCACCGCGAAGCAAATATCGTCTCCAAGGAAAGGTTGTCGCAATACAAAAACGCTCCAAAACATCATTTGTCGGCATACTTAAAAAAGATAAAGACACGTGGTATCTCACACCAGACGACCGTCGAATGTACACCGACATTAAAATTACCAAACTACCGAACGAAACGAGCTGGAACACATTACAAGAAAACACAAAAGCACTCGTTGTAATGCATGAGTGG
>CAYZCN010000066.1:0-3255 GCA_964476975.1 uncultured Candidatus Saccharibacteria bacterium
AACTCTCTCGAGCTGTAGAAAGTAGGGGTGGTCGCCCCCGTCTTTCAGACTTGCGAGAATCTGGTTCAATAGAACAAGATGCGGATGTTGTGATGTTTATTCACCGAGAAGACAAATATAATGACGACTCTACAAAACCAAATATTGCAGACATACTTATTGAAAAACATAGAAATGGTCCAACGGGTAATGTTGAACTTTATTTTGATGAGCAAAAAACTACCTTTCTTGATATTGAAAAAAATAACTTCAGCAACTTAGAAGCAACCACAGCGACACAAGAAGAAGAGTTCTAACTTTTGATACAATATTAAACCCAACAGATATGGATACTATCAACAAATTAACGGAACGTTTTTCACAGTTCCCCGGCATAGGACCACGACAAGCAAAACGATTCGTATACTTTCTCCTCACGCGCAATAAAAACTTTTCAGAAGAATTATCACAACTATTGCTAGAAATTAAAAATGACGTGTCCGTGTGTACGTCATGTTTTCACTTTTTTAACGAAACAACATCTTCCACAAAAGAATGTGCTATCTGTAGCAATCAAAACAGAAATACTGACACACTTATGGTTGTGCACAGAGACGCGGACTTTGAAAACATAGAACGCAGTGGTGTCTATAATGGTCTCTATTTTATTATCGGGGGCACAGTGCCACTCCTTGAAAAAAATCCGGAACAACGTGTACGTTCTAAAGAGCTGTCCACTTTGGTTGAATCAAGGGCGTCACAAAATAAACTCAAAGAAGTCGTTTTTGCCTTTTCAGTAAATCCTGACGGAGAAAATACACGGATATATACGGAAGGTGTACTCGCTCCTGTTATCAAAAAATATTCCCTTAAAACTTCCACACTCGGACGCGGTCTCTCCACTGGAACTGAGTTAGAATATCCCGACATAGAAACCATCAAAAGCGCTTTTATCAACAGACAATAAAAAATTCCGGAGGTTCAACCTCCGGAATTTTTTGTTACTTTAGTGAATCAATTTTTACTTTCATATATGGTTGTCGGTGGCCATACTTTTTAAAATGACGACTCTTTGCTCGAAATCTAATAACATTTATTTTTTTCGCTTTTCCTTCCTCCTGAAGTGTTGCGGTCACCTTTGCACCCGCAACGTACGGTGTTCCTACAACAGTCTCTTTTCCGTTATCAACCAACAAAACCTTGTCAAAAGTCATTTTTACGCCTTCTTTATGGTCTCCTTTTAATTTTTCAATTTCTACAATATTTCCTACAGATACCTTGTACTGCTTCCCTCCCGTCTCTATAACCGCAAAATCTGCCTCTTGAGGAGCCTTTGTTACACTCTTTTTTTGTTCAGTTTTAGGGCTTTTTGTCTCTTTTTTCTTTGTTTCCATAATCCAACTATTTTACTGGATTCTCGTAAAAAAGCAACCGGCTACACGTCTTCCTTGTCTGGCTTATCAAGGACAAGTGGCTCAACTCCTGCAGATGAGTCTGTGATACGAAGTACATCCTTATCAATCTTACCGAGCTCCTTTCGTGCGGTGTTGTAATGCCCAACCGTTGTTCCGAGAGAGTTTCCAAGTTTCATCATAAATTCATCATACGTACCAAGATGTCTACCAAGCTGTTCCACACGTTTGCGTATTTCTTTTGCAGATTCCTCTATTTCAAGAGAACGGAGTCCTTGTAAGACTGTTTGTAGATACGCCATAAACGACGTTGGCGATACAATGATGACTTTTTTCTGCTGAAATGCGTACTCTATTAAATCACGCGTGGACGCTTTCACTGCACCAACTTGATTAATGAGGAGGTCGTAGTAAATACCTTCAGACGGAATAAACATAAACGCAAAGTCCATCGTTCCTTCTTTTGGACGGATATATTTTGCGGTTTCATCAATACGATTTTTAAGGTCTTGTTTAAAAAGCTTTCCAAGACGTTCCTTTTCAGTGTTATCTCTAGTTTCTAAAATCTTATTGTAGTTCTCAAGTGAGAACTTTGAATCCACGGGAAGTATTTTGTCTTGCTCAAGAAAGATTATTGCATCAACAATGTCACCGTCTTCAAATTTATATTGCATTTGAAATCTGCCGGGTGGCAACACATTTTTTAATACTGTCTCGAGATAATATTCCCCCAGCACACCACGTTGTTTTGGATTTTTTAAAATGTCTTGAAGTGATTGCAGTTGGTCTGCAAACGAAACCACTTGACGATTTGTCTCGTCTAGTTTAGTGAGTCCTTGGGTAACCTCACGTACAATTTTTGCAGACTCTCCGAGTTGTGTTTTTACTGATTCGTGCATTTGACGAGTTGTCTCCCCCATCTTTTGATCAATCGTTTTATTAAGTGCCTGTATCTGTTGTTGTAACAAAAGCATACTTTGATTACCAGAATCGTCCATATCACTGTTTCTCCTACGTAATACAAGCCAAATAACCCCGCCATTGACGAGAAGAAAGACAAAGAGAACAAGAATGATGCTCAAAAAAGTACTCATAATCCTTAATTGTACCATCAAGATACGCTGATACAAATCGTATGACTAACCTGCTTGATTTCTGTTTATATTCAAATTATATATAAAATACAAAATACAAAACACCAACTGTGCAACGCCGAGCGTTGCACAGTTGAGAATATACTCACTTAGGTGTCGGGCACCTAAGTGAGTGGTGTAGGTGCGATAAAGAAAAAGAGCCGTGTGAACGGCTCTTTTGAATAGTGCTTTTGTTAGAAATCTCCGCCTCCGCATGGGCCACCCGGTGTTTTTTCAGGCTTTTTTGATGATTTGTTACCCACGTTCCCTTTTGAAAACTTTTTGCTCAAATTCTCCAATAAAACTACTCCGATAATAAACATGAGGATTAGAATAAGCACATGCCCACCATGTATCTGAACTTCTTTCCAAAGAAAGATTGAGTTTAGAAAAATACCAAGTGGAATAAAAACACAAGTTAATCCTGTTATACCAAGAAAAAAACGGCTCATTTCATATCTCCTTAATCACGAGAATTTCTACTCTCGCCATAGAATACACTATCTCTTTTTAAAGTCAATTACGCAACAGATTTTTTCCGAAACAAAAAGTATTTACTCACTTCAATGGTAAGGAGATTCACAATACCAACACCAAACAGAAGAAGGACTTCTAGGAGAGAAAGTGGGGTGAGTGAGAGAAGAATTTGTAACGGTGGTAAGAGCAGTGCACAAATAAGAAGTGTGACACTTGTGACTAAGCCAACAATAAGAAATTTATTTGATAAAAAA
>CAYZCN010000067.1:0-2917 GCA_964476975.1 uncultured Candidatus Saccharibacteria bacterium
TCCTTGCATTTTTTTGTGCTGTTTTTGTTGGAGTTACTATTCCACTTTTTGCATTTTCTCAAGTAATGCAAAGTACCAACTACCAAATCCAAGCAGACAGTATTAACTTTGGAGGACAACGTGGGTCAAGCACATCGTATGTTTTGGAAGACACGCTCGGAGAGGTTGCTACAGGTATATCAACAAGTACAACGTATAACTTGCGAGCAGGATATCAGCAAATGAATGAAGTGAGTATTGCCATTACGTCACCAAGTGATGCGACACTATCGCCCTTGTCTGCGTCAGGTGGTACGAGTAATACAAGTTCTACGTGGACAGTAACGACTGATAGTCCTTCAGGATATTCTCTTTCTGTACGTGCATCAAGTAGTCCTGCGATGATATTCGGCTCTAATAGTATTGCAGATTACGGACCTTCCGCAGGCGTACTCCCAGACTTTGACTTTTCGGTGAACTTTACCGATGCAGAGTTTGGATACTCACCAGAAGGGGATGACATCGTAACGCGATTTCTTGATGGTAGTGGCGCATGTGGAGCTGGTACGTCTGAAACTTCTGATGCGTGTTGGGATGGTTTCACCACTTCAAACGTGACTATTGCAACTGCTACATCATCCAATCATATATCTGGCACAGATACGACAGTGAAATTTAGGGTTACAGTTGGGTCGGAAAGTAGTCCCAAACTTGGTACGTATACCGCAACAATTATTGCTACCGCTGTTACGTTATAATTTTTGGTTTTGTGTTTAGCAGTCCGTTATGAATATATACACAAGAAAAAATATATTTTTTATCTTCGTTTGTATATTCATTACTTTGTTCTTTACAACATTCATACTAGCACCTCGGACAGTCTTAGGAACGACAACTGATGATTCCGTAAACATTACGTTTACTGTTACGGAAGCAGTTGCAACACCGGGAACGGGGGGTGGAGGAAAACTAGGAACACCAACAACACTTGCGTTTTTTGATGTTGATGTCATTCCTGACACATACTCCGCGACAGTCATGTGGACGACGAATCGTTCAGTTGCTTCAACGTTTGCGTGGGGAACAACGACCGAATACACACTAGGAGTACTATCTGAAGCGAGTGATTCATATGACCACAGCACATTTCTTGACAGTCTTATTCCGGAGACATTGTATTACTTTGCTATTGACGCAGATGACCCACATACAGGACCACAACGATATGTTGGCAACTTCAGAACACTAGCACTCCCAGATGTGGTACCACCGACAAACGTAAGCGACTTTGTTGCAATCGCACAAGAAGAGAAAATAGGTTTGATGTGGGAGAACCCTTTGGACGAAGATTTTGAAAACGTGCGTGTTGTTCGTTCTGAAAACTTTTTCCCACTGACACCATATGACGGCATAGTTGTGTACGAAGGACGAGGGACTGATGCGGTAGACACTAGAGTACGGAAAGGGGTTACGTACTACTATTCAGTCTTTGCGATTGACGAGAATGGTAACGCCTCCGAGGGAAGTATTGACTCTGCACGTATTGCACTTCCAGGGGAACCTGCTGACATTGGAGATCCGTTCGCGACATTTCCGTCTGTACCACGAGGGGACATTGACCCACTTATTGATATCTTCTCACTTCTGCAAATTGACTTTATTCAAGATGGAAAGAAGATACCGTATGTCAATTTAGACCGAGTACCGATTGATAGCGACAAAGAGTTAACAATTTCTGTTGATTATGATGTTCTCCCAGAGATATTGAAAACGATAGGTGTAACAGTAACTGATCCCGATGACCATACGAAAACATTTTCTTTCTTACTTCGTGTGACTGACGACAAGCAAACGTACCGAACAACACTCGCGCCGTTTGGGAGAGGAGGGGTTTACAGTTTTGATGTTCACATTCTTGACCACAAGAATCAAGGACTCAAACGACTTGAGGGAAAAATGCTTATGGCGTCTATTGTTGGAGAGGGCGACACACTGCAAATGTTTTGGAAGTTGATTAAAACAATACTTACTGATTACACAACGCTTATCTTATGGATTATTCTCATCGTACTTCTACTCATTGTGTGGGCGAGTCGTGAAAAAATAAAAAAATATATATAGAAAAACACAAGAAACAAAGACACTAAATCGTAGTTGTCGGACAACTACGATCTGCAAAAAATATCAAAATACTATAATGCAAAAACATTTATACAATTTTAAATACTTTTCTATGGCCGTAACGCTCGCGGTTATGGCAGTTTTTGCATTTTTGAGCTTTTCTAGTCCCGTATTTGCGGTATTTAATGAACAAATTAACTATCAAGGTAAATTAACGGATTCAGCAGGTGCTGCAGTCGCAGATGGGGTATATCATATGAAATTCCGTCTTTATGATGCAGAAACAGGTGGTGATATATTGTTTGAGGAGAACAGAAGTGAAGATGCTGGCGATCAAATAACCGTAACAAACGGCCTCTTTAGTATAATGATAGGAAGTTCAACCTCTCTGAATAATTTTGGCTTTAATAGAACACTTTATTTGGAGGTTGAAGTAGGTGGAACAGCGAGTACAACGTGGGAGACGCTGACTCCGAGGAAGATATTAGGCGCTGTTCCTGCAGCTTTTGAGGCATCTCGTCTAGACGGGATAGCTTCGTCATCATTTTTGCGCTCTGACGAAGCAGATACAATAGCGTCTTCTACAACAGATACGCTTCTTTCTATAGATCAAGCTGGAACTGGGGATATATTGAACCTTTTGGACGATGGTACTGAGGTAATGACTATTATTGACGGTGGAAACGTTGGAATTGGCACATCTTCTCCATATACAGCACTTTCTGTTGTTGGGGAGATTGTCGCATCTTACTATACTGCTACATCAACCACCGCAACCTCAACCTTCGCCAACGGTCTCCGTCTTGAAAACGGAGGA
>CAYZCN010000068.1:0-2854 GCA_964476975.1 uncultured Candidatus Saccharibacteria bacterium
ACCGTCACAAGAAGAGGCAGACCTTGCAAACAAAATGGGAATCAAAACAATTGTCTCCATGTTTGAAAACCTTGATGAAGAGATACCTCTTGCAGACAACGTGCTTTCATTCAGAAGCTTGAACCATATGCTAGAGCCGAGAGCGTTTTTTGAATGGGCAAATACACAACTCAAACCCGGCGGACGACTCTTACTTGAAGTTATGAATTTTGTTGGCACATTTGGTGAATACAAATCACTTCATCAAGCAACACAGATTGACCACGTATACATGTTTTCAAAAGACGCACTCAAGCACGTGCTTGAAAATCTCGGCTTCCGCGTACTTGTGGTAGAGGACTCCGACGAACTTCATTGTTACATTGTCGCGGAGAAGGTTGCCGAGTGTAACCCCGAGCAAGACAAACTCCAAGATCCAGAGATATGCAAAAAGACAGTCAAAGAAATAAAGAGTATGACAGATTCGTATCCGCGATACTTTCTTAAGTATGGACGAAAGCGATTTTTCAAAAAAATAAAATACAAGCTAAAAAGGTTGTTTAAAAAATCTTAATGAAAACAATTTTTATTCCAATCGCAACACGTCCACAAGCGCGAAATGTGTTGCGTACAGATATATTAAAAACTCTTGCGACAGCACCTAACGTTCGTGTTGTTGTGTTCGCGCCACCACTGCCGTCTGAAGAGTATCGGAAAGAGTTTTCTCATTTATCAAATGTCATTTTTGAGAGTGTACCAGCATTACCTCGTTTTTTTTCTCGCGCAGACGCTTTCTGGGGACGCGTTTCTCTCTTTTATATTAATTCTCCAACAGGAAAGTTTTTGAGAAAGCAGTGGCTCTTGTATGAGAGAAAAAGCCCACTGCGCTTCTTCTTTTCTCGTACACTTTTGTCGGTGATAGGCAATATTCGCCCACTCCGTAGCGCGTGTCGATGGCTTGATTACCATACCGTAAAAGACAATCGTTTTGATACTTATTTCAAACACTATAAACCAGAACTTGTCTTTGTGCCGAGAGTAGACGCATCACTTGATCGCTCACTCTTGCGTCATGCAAAAAAAAGAAACATAAAAACCGTCGGCATGATAAGCGCATGGGACAACATCACCCTGTCTAAATATCCATTTCGGATTTTGCCTGACAAACTCGTTGCATACAACACGCTCATAGAAAAAGACGCAACGAAGTATATTGATATGCCAAAGCACGATATTTTTGTCAGTGGATGGCCACACTTTGACTTTTATCTTACCTCGCAGAGATGTTCGCGAAAAAGCTTTTGTGACAAGCTCGGTATTGATACTAAAAAGCGCATTGTTCTTTTTGCTTCTATTGGCTCAAAGTTGAACCCGACTGAGCCACAGGTTCTTGCTTCATTAGAGCGTGCACTTGAGGACGGCACACTCCCGTCTGACACAGTGGTTATTTTTAGAAAACATCCGACAGAAAAAAGTGAAGGTGATAGCTCGGAAAAACACAACAGCAACCTTGTCATCATAGACGATTCTAAAACGATGTTTCAAAAGAAAGGGTTTTCAGAAATTTTGACAAACGACATGAATCACCTTGCGGACTCTCTTTATCATGCAGACGTAACGGTAAACACTGCGTCAACAATGAGTATTGATGCATCTGCTTTTGATACACCGGTTATCAACATTGCATTTGACGGCAATAAAAAAAAGAAATTTCACGAAAGTGTGCGACGTTTTTATGAGCCGACGCATGATCACTATCAGTCTATTGTGAAAAGTGGTGGTGTCGCGCTCGCTCGTTCGTTTGATGAATTAGTAGGCATGATACACACATATCTTGAGAATCCCACACTTCATCAAGAAGGACGGAAGCGTATTATTCAAGAACAGTGCTACACGTTTGATGGACATTCGGGTGAACGGATAGCGCACTATGTTTTAAAAAGACTTAATTAAATTGTATGTGTGGGATTATCACAGCAGTAGGGAAACTTCCTTCAAAAAAAGTATTTGAAGATGCACGAGACACACTCTCGCATCGCGGACCTGATGACTCGGGTTTATTTTATGACGAGGTGTCGTCTGTCGCGCTCGGTCATCGACGTCTTTCTATTATTGACCTCTCGTCCGCAGGTCATCAACCAATGTGGAGTCAAGACAAGCGATACGCGGTTGTGTTTAATGGCGAGATTTATAATTACCTTGAATTAAAAAAAGAGCTCGCCGACTCGTATACTTTTACGACGAATACCGATACCGAAGTGTTGCTCGCGGGATATAGCGTGTGGGGAAAAGAAATACTGTCAAAATTAAACGGCATGTTTTCTTTCATGATATGGGATACGAAGACTCAAATGCTCTTTGGTGCGCGCGATAGGCTCGGCATCAAACCGCTATATTACTATTACAGTCACTCTGACGATACGCTTTATACTGCATCTGAAATTAAAGGACTTTTAGCGCTTGGTGTGCCGACACGCGCTAACGAGTCTATTATCTACGACTATCTTGCGCACGGACTCTACGACCATCGTCCTGAAACTTTTTTTGACGGTATCAAAAAACTTCCCGCAGGACACTCGCTCACATACGTTGGCGGAAAAATAAGTATACAAAAGTATTGGGATCTTGCTGACGTAGTCCGCGCGCCTTCGGCGCGCGGACTCAAAGATGTCAACGAAATGAAGAAAAAGTTTCTTGAACTTTTCTCTGACTCCATTGCACTTCGTCTACGGAGTGATGTTCCTGTAGGAGTTAACCTCTCCAGTGGACTGGATTCAAATGCACTCTTGTTTTTTGCAGAGAATAACGCAGACAAAAAACTCCCCGCATTTACTGTGCGAACACACGATAAAGACTATGACGAGGGTGCATACAT
>CAYZCN010000069.1:0-2365 GCA_964476975.1 uncultured Candidatus Saccharibacteria bacterium
GGTGTGAACATTCTGAAAGCATTTCTTTGATTCTGGGCGAACTTTCACCCGTGCTCGTGCTTCCCAGTATGTGCCGTATTTTTCGGCGTATTCTTTGGTTGTCATTCTTTCTCTCATAACTTCAAACAGTCTAGCATAGTTTTCTTCAAAAGTCAACACTTTATTTTAACTTTTTTTAGTTCAAGTGTTGCGTGGTTAATGCTTCACACCTTTCCACTTCAGCCATGTGCTCAGCCCATTGTTTGGCTCGCCTGTTGCGATCTTCCATCGCAGCGATTGGGAAATCTCGATCTCTTGGTGTTTTGGGCAAAACAAATTGCCCACGCTTAAAGTTTTCCCATGTTGGGCGGTCGATTGGGTGAATGTTTTCCCATGCTCGTTTTAGCTCTTTTCTTCGTTCTATTTCTCTCATAACAAAAATTAGTATATCAGGTTTTTTGGTAAAGTCAAGTTATTTGTTTATCTTGTCAGCACATCGATCAAAAGCAGCCTCGAGTCTTTCACCCAAAGCAATCAAGCTATTCTCGACCCATTCGCCCAAGGCGATCAGGTGATTAACTACGTTCTCGATTCGGTCGTTCAGTTTGTCTATCACGTTCAACATGCGTATATTAAACCACAGATCAGCCCGAAAGTCAAGAGTTAATTGCACTTTTTTTTCTTTTTTTTTATGTGGTAATGAGACTCATTCTCAAAGCGCGGGGGCCCGCCCGAGGGCGGATGTGTCAACTACTTTTATAGTTTATAAAAAGCGTGCTGACCAATCACCTTGACGGGCTTCTTGCCCTTTGCCCAGTATGGCTTCTTCTTCATCCATGTGGCGTGGTAGTGGTTAGCGTATCCAATGAAGTTGCGTGACAATGTTTTAACATTCTTTGCAACAGTGATTGCATACTTACCTTGTGGTGTCTTGAGTAGATGCTCAAGATCTTTAACACTCTTACCATTCCAACAACTGAACTGCCATTTCTTTAAGCATACTTCTGTTGGTGTTTGTTTACGTTCAAACGCTCGCTGTGCTATACAAGCACCAACGGCATACATACCAGCCTCACCCTCACCCCTAGCCTCGGCCAGTATAGTGATGGCAACCACCTTAACCTCACGAGTTAACTGATGGTTTTTATGTGTGTGATTAGCTTGTGCATTAGTCAACCACAACAAGCAATTGATAGCAATCAAGGTTATGGTTAAGATGCGTGGCATCTCGTAGTTTATCTTTGTTAGCTTCGACGAAACATTGTGAAACATAGTAATTCTTTCTTTTAAGTTTATGATTATTTTTATTTATTAAGGCAAGAGCAGTATGGTCATTGACTACAGTCAACAACCAAGAAGGATCAGAGGATATAATCGTCCTCCTCTTCTTCTTCGTTGGCGTATTCATTGTAGAACTCACGCATGGTAGGAGACAATGCGTTCATGTCGCAAGTGTTCTCGTCATCTTCACGGAACTCGTTGTCGCATGGGTCAGTACCCATAATGTCGCGTTCACAATCTACCTCGTCAAGTGTCGGTTCGATCACTGCGAAGTCCTCGGCGTTTATCATATTATCGTCCATAACTGCGTTTAATGTATCAGAAAAATTGTTCATTGTCAAGTCTTAAAGTACTCTCTCGTACATATGTTCGTTGATCGCTTCACGCCATGCGTCGCAAGCTGCGTCCACATCCAACCTATTAACAAAGGCCCAGCGAACTACTTCGTATTCCATGTCAGCGTCGATGTCGCCGAAGCCTATCTCCCAGTAATTGCAGCACTCTGCAACCTCGTTGAAGTACTCTTTCCAGTTGTTTGTCAGAGTATCTGATTCGTATTTCATTTCTTTCATATTCATATTTCCCTCACTCACTGGATATATTAAACCATACTTTCGCCTAAAAGTCAAGCGTCAATTGCATCTTTTTTTCAATTAATTTACCTACCCAACTGGCAGGTATCGTGCCAAGTACCCCCGTTTTTTCAAAAAAATTGACAGTACAATAGCAGTCACACAGAGGTACGGCCTATTTTTCAATATCGACTTTGATTTTTCCCCATAGTCAAATAAAGCTAAACAAAAAAAATAAAAGCAAGCACTAATTTCAGAAGTAAATTATAAATAAATAATTAAAAATAAATAGCCGCGAATATTATCAGTATGTATAAAAAATAACAAATAAAAAAATAAAATACCGCGAAAACTCAATAAAAATAAAATGGCACAGCAATTGCTAGTGCGTTTTATATATGATCGAGCTCAAGTTCATAGTAGATAATCTTTGGATATTAATATCAGCATTATTAGTGTTTATAATGCATTTAGGATTCTCTGCATTAGAAGTTGGACTAACAAGACAAAAAAACACAGTAAACGTTTTGTTT
>CAYZCN010000070.1:0-2322 GCA_964476975.1 uncultured Candidatus Saccharibacteria bacterium
GATGATGATTGCAAGCCAAATTGCGTTGGGTTGCATGCTACTTCTGTGGGTGTGTGCAGTGGTTGCGATAGTTGACATGCTGATTTGGGCTTGGTGGTCGTAATGGCACTGTGGGAATATGTGCTATTTTTTCTTTTGACATTGGCTACAGGTGCGCTATTTTACCACTGGTTAAGCGCAGTGTTTCCAGCTTGAGAAAGGATCGAAAGTAATGGCGGAATTAACTTTCCAAGAGTGCAAAACACACAACGAGATTTACGTCTCGAACAGGGATTTGAGCGTAGGAACGATTAAGCAAATGGATCATGGCGGGCTGGTGACCGTGTTTCAGTTTCAATCGGAACCTGATGAAGATAACTACCCGCTGCGTTACTCTCTGCAAGCCGCTAAGTTTGACGCTATGGCTCACGATGCAGAAAGGAAAATGCGAGCAACCATCCCGGCCACGATCTCGACAGTATCAAAATTTGCTTAAAACTTCCCCTTACCACAGTCTCCCTCCCAAACTTAGCCCGGCATGTTCGCCGGGTTCTTTTTTTGCCTGATGGTATGCAATGGCTAGTGATATATCTGCAAGGTGCTGGACCGATTGCATAAGGGCTTTATTGTGGTGTGTTCTGTTTAGTGCGCCACCCCGCTCCAGACAGCTTCAAAAACATAACTTGTCACTGAATACTAATATCGCGGGTACGCGCCTACGTAGTGCTGCGCTGTACTGTGTAAAGCTATTTAGTGCGCCTGTATCATCCCTATATAGCTGCAAATCTCGGCGAGCATTTGTCGTCATTTTATGAGAAAAAAACAAGAACACCGCACGTATGGGCCACTGGCACCCCTCCATACAAGTATATACATAGCCAAGAATTTTATTATAATTTCAAAGAGATACATGTAAAAATGCTTATAAACTACTATCAAGACTCTACTCAGAGCTAATTAGTACTAATTAGTATACCTTTGTATGATATGTATATACTACCTCCGCGCAGGAGTACCTCCTATTATACACTTGAAATAGCACTTTGTCAAGTAAAAAATGCACCTTGTGTTAATTTTTTTATTTCTTTATGTAAAATCATCACACCACCCCCCTTCCATTACTAGGACATATTTTATTTTCTTTGTGTTAAAATCTACAAAATGTTAGAAAATACGTAAGATTTAGCTTGTTAAAGCATTAATATCTTTTCTTTTATAATCAACAACTTATAAAAAATATTAACTTTTATTTATTTTTTACTTGACAAAGTGCTAAATCATTGTTATAATGTATAATAAGATGAAAATAATGTGCAGTCATATCTCCTCAAATCATTTATTTTTTATACAAAAGAGGGAAGGATTGATTCAACATTATTTTCCATCTTTCACACACACAATGGAGATTATCATTTTTAATTTTTTTACAACTTTCACAAGAAGGATAATTTTATTTTTATTTTTATCTTGTGTTATTATGTTAGCTACCAATGCTGTAGCTGCTGAAAGTTGGAAGAAAAAGGATATCATACACTCCAGCGTTGTGTGTTTAAGCGAAGAGACAATTCTTGAAGTAGCAAGACACGACTCTGAAAGCTTAGAAGGCACTGTATCTTTTATACGAAGAATGATTATAGAAGGACGGTGTGTGTCCTTTATGCAACCTGTAGAATTTCAAGTTGACGATACTATTCTTGATTACACAGATTATTCTAAAAATCAAAGTGCAGTGCTGCGTCTCAATCATCCTTATTCCGACAACAACCCATTTGGATTTGTAATTGCTTTGCATAAGCCAAGCGTATGAATGAAAGAGCTAGATTCTTTATTGGAAATGGTTATACGTATGGCATCTAAAGCGTGTAAGAATCCTTATTGTAATTGCGATGGATGCAAAGGATGTGACTGTACTTATGTTTGTGTTAACGAAACTTGCAACTGCAACAAAGAATCAAAAGACCTTAATTCAACAAACGATGGCTAGTAACGATAACAATTCGTATCAACACGACGATGGATTTGACACTAAAGAATTTCAACAGTGTACAAAATGTGAGTACATTCTTTATTTAGAAGATGTAGAAAGAAACCTTTGTCCTATGTGTGGATACGAAATAGTTTCAGAAGTATGGAGATAAAGTTAAAGAATATGAATTTTTATTTTAAAAATTGGAAATATCGTGTCTGGTAAAGCAATAGCTGGTACACCATTTCGTACTGATCCAAAGCGTAAGCTTACAGAGAAGCAAGCTAGCTTCTTAGACGCTTTGTTTGAAAATGGTGGAAAGATAAGCGAAGCTATGCGTACAGCAGGATATAACACATCCAGATCAAAGCTTATGC
>CAYZCN010000071.1:0-2316 GCA_964476975.1 uncultured Candidatus Saccharibacteria bacterium
TGGTGAAAAAAAGACACTTCAAAACGCGGTGCGAACATTAGATGTCTCTAGAAAAAAAATATCTACCAGCATAAAGGTAACTGAAAATAAAATTTACTCCACCACACTTCAAGTCAATCAGCTAAATTTAGATATTACCGACAAGGAATCACGCATTAAAACAAACAAATCTGCAGTCGCACAAGCCATTCGCAGTATACATGAAAAAGAATCAAACTCTTTTATTGAAATCTTACTTACACACAGTCGTCTTACAACATTTTGGGATGAAGTAGAATCTCTACAACGTTTTCAGCTTGTGATACGTGATGAAGTTGTTAAACTAAAAAGTTTAAAAGCTAACTTAGAAAAAAACCGCCAACAGTCTGAAGTTAAAAAAACCGACCTTATTACATTCAAGAAAGATCTCGGAGGACAAAAACGTGTTCTTGATAATAGTATAGAAACAAAAGATACGTTGCTTACTATTACTAAAAACAAAGAATCAAACTACAAAACACTCTTAGAAGAAAAGATTGCGCTTCGTGAACAATTTGAAAAAGAATTGTTTGATTTTGAATCCCAGTTACAGCTTGCCATAGATCCAACAAGTATTCCAAAATCGCAATCAGGCATTTTGGCTTGGCCACTAGATGTAGTCAAAATCACGCAACATTTTGGTCATACCACGTTTGCGAGCAAAAATCCTCAAGTCTATAACGGCGGGGGACATAACGGTATAGATTTTCGCGCTTCAACAGGCACCCGTGTCCGTGCATCTCTTGGTGGTACTGTAACAGCATGGGGAAACACTGATGCAGTGCGAGGATGCTATTCATACGGTAAATGGATACTTATAAAGCACAATAATGGGCTGTCTACGCTCTACGCCCATCTTTCGCTCATTAGTGTAAATAAGGGCGATTCTGTCTCTACAGGGCAAATTATTGGTTATAGTGGTAATACTGGATACTCAACAGGCCCTCACCTTCACTTCACTGTATACGCCACAGAAGGTATGCGTATCGTACGTCTCGGCGATATCAAGAAAAGCACAAACTGTGCCGATGCACGTATTCCTGTCGCGGATCTCAAGGCATACCTCAACCCTCTTTCATATTTGTAAATTCCTTTATAAATTAATCAATAATATTAGTATAGAAATGGAGAAAATTGAATACAAAAAAGTAGTGCATTAATGGTGTTTCATAATAAAAAAGAATTATTTTAAGAAATTGGAATAAAAAAAATACCACAAATTCCCTAAAGGACTCCTGGGGATTTTCTTGTTAAGAGCTTCGTTCTCACATCACACCCAACTGTCCGAGGTTTGACCTCGGACAGTTTATTATAAACTTACCCGACACTTCCCCATGTGTTATTTTGCGACACTAATCGTAAAGATATCCACAATTGAACTTTTTTATACAATGCTATACTAGTGGAGTATGTCAGTTAGAATAACCGAAGGTATTACATTTGACGATGTCCTTCTGGTACCAAAACGGTCTCGGGTGTTTTCTCGCAAAGACACGAACACACAGACAAAACTCTCCAAACATATTACATTAAATACTCCTATTGTAAGCGCAAATATGGACACGGTCACTGAAGCACCTATGGCTCGAGCTCTCGCAGAAGCTGGTGGTATCGGTATTATTCATCGATTTTTGACCATAGAAGATCAAGTTGAAGAAGTAAAAAAAGTTAAACGTGCAGAAAACGTTGTTATAGAAGACCCACTAACAGTGAGTCCAAACGACACACTTGCCGAAGTACGTACTATGCTTACACGTATGGGAGTTTCAGGTGTTCTTGTCGTGGAAGGGTGGGGGATAAAAAAGAAACTTGTCGGGATTGTCACCAACAGAGATCTTACTTTTGAAGACGATGATAATAAAAAAGTAAAAGAAATAATGACGACAAAACTCATTACCGCACCACCGTCCGTTTCATTAGATGATGCGCGCGATATAATGCGTCAACACAAGATTGAAAAACTCCCACTGGTAGAAAAAGACAGTACACTAAGAGGTTTAATGACGCTGAAAGACATTTTAAAAAAGATTCAAAATCCAAATGCCGCAAAAGATACTAAAGGGAGACTGTTGGTAGGCGCTGCAGTTGGGGTAAAAAGCGACACCTTATCACGCGCCAAACGACTTCTTGAAGCAGGTGCGGATGTTATTGTGATAGATATTGCGCATGGACACAATGAACGTGTTTCAGAAACTATCGCTCTTTTACGCAAAACCTTCAATCATAATGTAGAAATTATTGCAGGGAATATCGCTACCGCTGAAGCTGCGCGAGACCTTATCCACGCAGGAGTTGACG
>CAYZCN010000072.1:0-2260 GCA_964476975.1 uncultured Candidatus Saccharibacteria bacterium
TAAAAACAAGAAGGATAAATATTTTTTTGGTACTTATTTTTTTATACACACGCATTATAATATTTAATTTTATCATATAAAAAAATACCGCGCTTTCAGTAAGAAAGCGCGGTACAGTATGAATGTTAAGACATTTTTATCTTTTAATCACAGCCACAAGATACACGGTAATGAAGAAGAGCATGTCATACAAGAAATGGACAACGATGCTCGCAATAAGTCCGTAGGTGAACATAAGGTAAAAGAAAAACATCCCAATGAACCAACTGTTTACAAAACCCATAGGTCCTAAATATTTGTGTTCATTACGAAACGAAGCGTTTGCCGAAAGCATCGCAGCTCCCACCATCCATCCGGCAGGGTGGAAAAGAAAGTCTTTCAAGATGCCGAGTGTAAAAAAGTTAGCAATCGGCCCCAGTATGGTCATATGAAACCATTCCAGAACTCCAAAACCAAGGAATCCGAAAAACAAAAAGTTTAACACTTTAACAAAAGCAATCGCACTGAAAAATACAAGCCACCGAAAGTATATTTCTTCAAAGACTCCAGCAAGCAGACTTATCCTGAAACCGTTCAAGAGAATATCTATTTTAGCGTTCTGTCTACCGCCTTCATTTGTTTTGGTAAAAAACATTTCAATGATGAAGGTAACACTTATAACCCAAACAAAAAGTGGTAGTGAAGTGATAAACCACTCATATCCTGTGCCTTTTGACTCCCAAAATTCATAGACAGTAAAAGGGATAAAATCAGAGAACCATTTGCTCGTAATAAAAACAACAACAATAGTTATGAGGGCTCTTGTTAAAAATTTTTTCGCATTTGTTCTATCTGCATCTTCTTTAGAAGGAAACACACCCATCGAAAACCTCTTTTGCGATTTTTATCTACTTGTTATTTTACTTTATAAAAATACTAATGTCAAGTATGAAAATTGACACGTTACTATTTTTTTGATATATTCAAAACAGAATTTTGTACTCATTCAAAAAGAAGGGATACGTAATGAGTAATGATGGATTTCGTTTTAGTCATGACAAGTGGTTGGGAAAAGTGTCTTTTGAAGACTTTCTGACAACAGCAAAAAAACTCGCCGAAATCGTGTTTAATAGTAGAAGTACAGCGAATACCGAAGTGTCAACTGCTGAAGACAGAGCAACCTATAATTACACAACAGTTACATTTTTTTCAGATGAAGTAACTGAAGGAATGAAAAATAAAAAGAGCTACACACTTGACGAACTGACACAAGAAATATGGAACAGGTCATTTGATGTTCGTATGTCGTTATTTGACGACAAAGACTCCAAGCCGTTTATGATTTGCATATCGTGTGACAAATATGCGGATGCTAGACGGATACGCTTTTACGGACAATGCTTGGATGAGAAGACATATCAGGATGTCACTGAAGAGTTTTATCACTCATCTTTCTGGTACAAGCTCGGAGACGGATATTCTAAACCATCACTCTTCAACCAAGCGATAGGCTCAAAACTCTCCGGCATGCACCTTGATTGACAGTTCAACTTTCACACAAAACGTGGGGACATCATCCCCACGTTTTTTTGTTTATAAACTAAGTTGTTGCATAGTTGTTTTAATGGAAGAAAAACAAAAAATAAATATTGCGTATATAGATGCTGCCAACCTTGATAAATCTTTAAAGCATACTTTAAAGTGGACTCTTGACTACATGTCTTTTAGACGTTGGTTAAGTGAAAAATATAATGTTGAGTGTGCTTATATTTTCATAGGATTGGTACCAAAATATAAAAATTTATATACATACTTACAAAAATGCGGTTTCGAATTAGCTTTTAAGGATGTTTTGTATCACGATAACAAACCAAAAGGAAATTGTGATTCTGACTTGCTAATGAAGGCTGCTCAAGATTTGTACGAAGGTGACCTAGATAAAGCCGTAATTGTTGCGAGTGACGGAGATTATGCTCCGTTAATAAAAACTTTGATTGAAAAAAATAGTCTTAGAATTATTCTTTCCCCTGCACCAACAAAAAATTGTTCCATTCTTTTGAAGAGAACAGGAGCAGATATATCTTATATTAATGACCAGCGTTCAATCCTTGAATTAAAAGGAGGTTCAGAAAACATAAAATAGGTTTTTTTAATGAAAAAGCCCCCGATGTGGACGAAACCACACAGGGGTCTTTTTCGTAGTTATTACTTATATGTATATCATATATATATATAATATGTCAAACATATGTGGACAATGTTATTTATACAAAAATGATTT
>CAYZCN010000073.1:0-2078 GCA_964476975.1 uncultured Candidatus Saccharibacteria bacterium
GGTTGAAACTTGACTGAAGACAATTACTCCAATTAATATTCCCACTCCAAGAGTTATGGCCTGCATGACAGTGCTGACCTGCATTTGTTTTACTTTTATTACGTTTGTGATGTTTTCGAGCATCAAATAAGCCATATGTAGCAAAAGATATAAAGGGGCAGAACGTCTAACACTGTATAACAGGCGTTGTAGGACTGTTAACGGTATACAGCGTCTATGTCAGATACAAATCCTCCAATTGGAATACGGTTCGACGAATCGCAGAAAAAGCAGATTTTACGATATATGGAAAATAAGAAACGGGCGTTTCCTTCTCAGAGTGCGTGTATCCGTGAACTCGTAGAACGCGGATTGAATGCAGAAAAAGAAAAAGTACGGTCAAAAGAAACAGGGTTTACCAAGCCCGCACAAGCAGTCCTCAATTTCATAGCAGTACTGCTGTTGGGTACGTGTTTTGTAACCTTATTGGTTATGCCTCAAGTCTTTGTCAACGCCATTACCCTTTCTGCGTTTGCGGCGGGGTTGTTCTTTTTTACATGCGTATTTTCTGCCAATTTCTTTTTTCTTATAAAGGAGTTAAAACATGGTAGCGTTTGAAGAAAACCAAGTGGCTTCAAAACAGAGGTTTACATTTTTGGATCTCTTCTCCGGCATAGGAGGTTTCCGGCTTGCGTTAGAAGAGCTTGGCGGAAAATCGGTAGGATTTGCAGAGATTAATGCCACCGCACGTTCTGTTTATAAAGACAATTTTGAGTTGTCTCCTGACCGTGACTTGGGTGATATTACGAATGTCACAGATTTTCCCCCGGCAGATGTAATTGTCGGTGGGGTTCCGTGTCAATCTTGGTCCATTGCGGGTAAAAATAAAGGTTTTGATGATCCACGGGGGAGACTTTGGGTCGATGCTATCCGCTCTGTTGAATCAGCAAAACCGAAAGTGTTCATATTTGAAAATGTTAAGGGACTTGCAGACCCTAGAAATAAAGATAACCTTGATCTCATTCTATCTGAGTTTACTAACCTAAATTATGAGGTAAACTACAAGGTGTTAAACGCCTTTGATTTTGGGTTGCCTCAAAACCGAGAAAGAATATTCCTTGTTGGCCTTAGAGAAGATTTTTCCCATGTTGAGTTTGAGTTTCCTCCCAAACAGACGCATTTACCTGTACTCGCTGAGGTGCTAGACGGCGTACTTTATAAAGGGGAAAAAGTAAAAAATCCAGATGTCCATGTGACCAGTTTTAAACTCGCCGCAAAAATTAACAAAGGTAATTTCTTTATTTTCTCCGATGTTAGGAATGGAGATCATACGATACATAGTTGGGATTTAATTGAAACTAGCGATCGAGAAAAAGAAATTTGTCTCCTCATATTGAGAAATAGAAGACGACAAAAGTATGGTACAAAAGATGGCAACCCTGTTTGTTATGATGATGTAAAGGAACTGCTCCCCGATCTTAAAAAAAGGGAGTTAGATAGTTTGGTTGATAAAAATATTCTGTTAGAAAAAAATGGTAAATATGAATTCTGTAATAGCAAGATTTCATTGGGAATAAATGGTGTGTACCGTGTGTTTTTACCTGAGTCCCACGTGTTTTCTACATTGACAAAGACAGCGTCACGGGATTATATATCTGAAATTTCAATACCACTTAAACTCAAAGGTAGTGATAGGAATCAATATTTTATAGATGAGATATATACGCCGCAAAAATTTAGAAAAATATCAGTACCCGAAGCCGCAAAGGTGCAAAGTTTTCCAAACAATTTCCAGTTTAATACTAGTTACCCTCAATCCATGAGACTTTTGGGCAATGCCGTTGCCGTTGAAATAGTAAAAAGTTTAGGACAAGAACTTATCAATTTAGGAGTACTTTAGTATGCCGAAAAACACCACCAAAGAAGCCATCCGAAGTTTACTTGAATCTAAAATGGATCGTGTCCTGGAACGTGCGTTGGAGGAAGACCCATTCGATGCCAAAGAGCACCATAGAAAAAAAAAGATTTATGCTGCTTTTGTCCCTGATGGGATTTTTAAATCATCTCATTTTGAGAGAAAATTCACTACTATCTTTGGA
>CAYZCN010000074.1:0-2043 GCA_964476975.1 uncultured Candidatus Saccharibacteria bacterium
GTCCAAAGCACCCCAAAAACAATTATCCTCTTCATTAATAGGGATAATACCTATGCCTATTCCGTCTCCCGTAAGGTGCGATTCCCACACTTCAGCAGTTCGCGGTTTTTTAACGTAGCCCCCGCGACCCTTATGTTTACCTTTCGCGTTTGTACCCTCAACTACAAAAGTGCCATAGGCTCTTTCGAGTCCACGGAAAACGAGCGCAAATTTCTCTGATGAGGAAAACTCCATGAAGAACTCCTTTAGGGGGTGTTTAAACACCCCCTATATATTATTAATTAGTAAGGAGTTTTATCTTCTAATTGAGGGGTTTTCTCTAGTATTGAAACGTCAGTAGACCATTCGCTACCATTAAGCGAGGGGTCTAGCAGCCGTGCTTCCTCATCTAACGCAAGTTTTTGTACCATAAAATCTTTAAATTCTTTACATTCGTTATACGTTTCAAGATCAATACCTTTCCAAGTGTCCTTTGACTTAGGATTAAATTTTTCTGGAATAAAGGGATTGTCTTCTTCAGTAAAGTCGAAATTTAACCATTCCACCTTACTATTGTTAATTTCTTTAGAATTTGCAACAACACTTATTGTAAAGGGATACCACCACATCGGGGGAATAAAAAAAGGCTGTTCCGCATCTCCTGTAGGAATTTTGTTTATTTTACTATGAAGCTGGATCGGAGTTAGTATATTCTGAGTATAGGCTTTCCAGCCGGTATTTTTCACTGCAAGCATTACACGAGGGCTGTAATCACTATACTTCGATTCCGAGGCACCCTTTTCATCTTCGGGGTAAAGAATCCAGTAGAGTTGTGCAGTGTTTTGAATGTAAGAGTCTTGTTTTTCACCATTAATATAAACGTATTCTATATTATCTTTTGGATCACGAACATGGGGTGGACAATCTGCTTTATTCAGAAACGTCGCTTTCGGTCTTCCCCCCGTCTCGCTTCCCTCATCTCGATTCAACCACCAAATCCACACCTGTTTGTGATGACACAACCGAGCTTTCACGCCCTTTTTACCATCATATTCATCTCCAGTTATAGAATGTATCATATCCCCTCTTACGGTTGTTTTAATCATAGGAACACTCAATCTATCAAGTGGCATCTCATCCATCCCACTCCCAGAATCCGATAAAAAATCATCCATCACAATAATGTTATTTTCTTCTTTTGATACAACTGCTTTTTTATTAGTAGCCATTTTATTTATTTCCTTTTGCTATTTGTCCTATTGTTAGTATGTCGATATTGACGTATTCTTGACCCGGTATTTCTTCGCCCGCATCCACTTTTTCTCTTGCATATTTGTTTTTAGTATTCCAAGCCATCTTGGCTTGCGACTCGTGTGGAATCCCGTTTTTTTGTAGTATATCAATTATCGGGGTGGGGTCTTCTTTCATGCTTAGTTTTATAACGATTGTATTACTTAAATACTCACTATCGCCAGCCGCTTCTACGGCAGCAGCAAACTTATTCTCGTTTTCAATAACAGCTTCAGGAGTATCACCTTTCGCTTTTATTAAATAAATAAGCTTACACTTCACAGTTTGGCCGCCTGACAAATCGATTTTGTCAACGCCTATCTCAAGCATAGAATTCCCTAATCTACGTTCTATAGTGTTTTTTTCTGCACCTAGTTCTTTATCTAAAAGCTTGTTTTCTTCGCGTCGGCGTATAACGTCAATCAAAGCGGCAGCATCATCTGTAATAACACCTAGTGCGTTGTCACCAATCTGGGGTATGCCGTCTTGTGTGAATTGCTCTAAAGTAGTGTCTGTCATTTTTCACCTTTTTTAGTTGTGTTATATCAACAACTACGATATTATCTGAAGAAATCTGAGAAGGCAAGGAAATGTTTCATAAAGTTTTCGGACCACCCGGTACAGGAAAAACAAACAGACTAATTGAACTGGTTGAAGAAGCATTAGAAGATGGAATAATGCCTCAAGAAATTGCTTACCTCGCTTTTACTCGTCGGGCTTCAGCTGAAGCCAAAACTAGAGCCAGAGAAAAATTCCAGCATAGTGAAGATATGT
>CAYZCN010000075.1:0-1993 GCA_964476975.1 uncultured Candidatus Saccharibacteria bacterium
CGCCGATATTTGCGCTATTATTTTCGTTCCCGACATCGTAATCGCCAGCATGATTGTTATCAATGATAACGAAATTGAAGTAGCAACATAGACTGGACTTTTTGTTTTTGCAGCCGTGTATCCGGTTATTATCGCAAGAACAAAATTAATCGTCAATATGATTGAGTGAAAAAGCATAGCATTTCCTTCTGGTTCCCGTTGATTTCTATGTTAGTCTAACACAATGCCAACATACCACAAATAAAATGTCAAGTACTTCTTGAAACTGGTCCAAAAGCGTATAATATAGAGATATAATTATAGTCTATGTCATCATCAACCGTAGAACAAATTAAAGAACGCCTCGGCATCGTTGATGTTGTTGGGCAGTATATAAAACTAGAAAAGGCGGGGAGTAACTTCAAGGCAAAATGTCCCTTTCATAACGAAAAGACGCCATCATTTATGGTATCTCCGTCACGCAACAGCTTCTACTGCTTTGGATGTGGTGAAGGGGGTGATATTTTTAGTTTTATACAAAAATTTGAAGGAGTAGACTTTATGGGCGCGCTCAAACTTTTAGGAGAAAAGGCAGGTGTGCAAATAGTATTTGAAAAACAAGAAAAACGAGACGAACGCGAAGAGTTGTATCGCGTCACAGAAGAAGCGTCAAAATATTTTGAAAAGGCACTCGCAGGAAAAAAAAATATCTCGTCATACTTAAAAGAAAGAGGTTTTAACGACAGTACAACAACAACATGGAACCTTGGTTATGCAGATGGCGAATGGCGAACACTCCACGAACATCTCTCCACACAAGGATTTTCAGATAATACGATTCTCCAAGCAGGACTTATCAAAAAAACCGACGACGGCAGACACTACGACCTCTTTCGTGACAGGATTATGTTTCCACTTCGTGATAGTTTAGGACGCATTGTTGCATTTTCAGGAAGGATTTTTAGCGAGAACACTGATGCGCCAAAGTATGTGAACAGTCCTGAGACACCGCTATTTAACAAATCGCGAATATTGTACGGCTACGACCGAGCAAAGTTTTCTATCCGCAAGTCCAATTTTTCAATTGTTGTAGAGGGACAAATGGATTTACTCGCATCTCATCAGGCAGGTTTCACCAACACCGTCGCAGTCTCCGGTACCGCACTAACACAAGACCAACTTACTTTTCTGCGACGTCTCTCGAGTAATATCGTTATGGCATTTGACGCCGACAATGCAGGACTAACATCAGCTGGTAAGGGAGCGACTCTTGCGCTTTCTATGGGTATGGATGTGAAAGTTGCACCACTTCCGAGTGGAAGTGATCCTGCAGACTTAGTAAAAGAAGATCCAGAAAAGTGGAAAAAAGCAGTACGTGATTCAAAGCACATCATAGAAATATATCTAGACGTCTTGTCAGAAAAAATCAAAGACAAGAGAAAGTTGCGTCTTGAAGTGGGAAGTGTGGTTATTCCTTTTGTCGCTCATATATCAAACAAGATTGATCAAGCACACTTTGTTTCAGTTGTTGCAGGCAACCTTGGGATTTCCGAAGAAGCTGTGTGGGAAGAGGTAAAAAAGAAAATAGTCAATACAGAAATTCCTCAAGAGGTATCGACCAAACCACAAGAAAGAGTGTTGAATAATAAAGATTTAATAATACAATTTCTAATACATCTAACAAAAATCAAGGACAAAGAAGTTACGAAATGTATCAAAACAACCGAACTTAAAGAGTGGATTTTAAAAAATATTGGCGAAAAAGACTATGTGGAGGCAAAAGAAAGATACAAAACAATGACCGACCAAGATTATTTTAGTCTTGAAAATAAGTTTTTGAATATCATACATTGCACAGATTGCAAAGACAGTATTGGTTATATAGAAGAGTTAAAAACAATGCTCAAGAAAGAAATTGCGAAAACCACTTGCGAAGACGCTCTCGCGGATTTACGAGAAGCCGAAAAAAAGGGCGATAACAAAAAAATAGAAAAAGCAGAAGCAAAATATAAAA
>CAYZCN010000076.1:0-1966 GCA_964476975.1 uncultured Candidatus Saccharibacteria bacterium
TTTGTGACTTCATCGTTATTACCGATCCCTACCGAACAAGAATTTTAAGTGTTGGAGATTTGTTCATAAACGCTGGGACTGCTTCCATAGTCATTGGACTGTTGTTCGTTGTTGGATACTTTCTTGTGTGATTTCAGAAATAAAATAAAAAATCCCCACGCTCGTAGCGCGTGGGGATTTATTTTTTCTGTCTCATCCTACTTCACCTGCAGACATGCGACAGATCAGCGACGAGACGACTTTTTTAACCCGATACTAAAAACGAAAAGTATGTCCAATATACAAATGCGGTAGTGGATGCAGTGCATACATGCCACAGAGAATGGTTAACAATGTATTGTGCATCTTGCTTCAAAATTCTGCATCTAATTGAATTCACATACAGGAAAAAAGCTCCACAAAATATCGCGATAGAAAAAATAGTCTGATGAGTAAATCCTACATGCCAAAGCATCCATGGACCAACAAATATATATATCACAGCGAAACCAGTATCAACGTATTCTGCCAAACGTGTATTAGTGATGTGATAATATACCGACAAACAACCCATCGTAAGTGCAACAACTGCCCAGAATGTCTGACCGAAATATGCCGCCACTATAATAGGTGCTATCCAACCGAGATTACTCACAACAAGCCAGTTGATACGCTCTTCTGTGCTTTCCTCCATTTTTCAACCCCTTCAGTAATGGTGTTTGATTTCTCTCTTTCTTTTATATTTTAAATATCTTACTACGTCAAGATGTGAGAATGTTGCATAATAGTGTAAATAAAATACATCATAATTGACAAAACGCTCTAAATAGTGTAACCTTATGAATAGATAATTTATTTTAAGCAAACTGACTAACCAAAGAAAGGGGGTGCCTAAATGAACACTTCTAAAGGGCCGATATTTTGGTGCCTTACCGTAAGTATCCGAATGCTTTTCGTTATAGTTTCTTATATTTACCTGTGGGACATTGTTCCGTTCGTAACTATCGGATGTTTGTTCTGGTTATGCGGTGCAATCTTGAATATGATAGTCATGTCATATAATGGATTTCAAATGCCTGTTTACGCAGATGGGTTAAAAACTGCTGAAGACCGAAAAAACTCAAAAGAATATGTCAACACCTCGGTTGCACACTGTCATCCGACATCAGATACACAATACAAGCTTTTGTCTGATGTAATCCCTGTTTACTTTTTGGGAATGGTGCGTGTGATAAGTGTTGGGGATGTTGCGCTTGTAATGGGAACTATTCTCATAGTGTTGAGTCCGCTCATCGCAGTGTTTATGTATACCCCAGTGTAATAAGTTCGTACTTATCACGCTGGGGTGTTTTTTTATTTCTCAAAGAATTCACTTGAGAGCGGAACTTCTAGAAGAATTGACTTTTTTCACACATATGGTAATGTGTGGTCAGATTGAAAACATAATACAATAAAGGAGAAGAGAATGGTTTGTTCTGTAGGAAGACGTGTACAAGAGATCGCACGAGAAGTGGGATTTTCTAAAGATTTTGTTGAAGAGATTTCTTCACTTTCTGAGGAAGCGATTGGTGCAAAGGCGACAAAACTTAGTCGTATTAAGACACTTAAAGCTTCGAGGATTCTTGCTGAAGATGAGAGTTGGAAGGTGCGATGTGCTGTTGCCAGAAACACCAACACTCCCAAGAAGATTCTCGCACAACTTGCTGAAGATGAGGATTTGAATGTGCGACGTTCTGTTGCCAGAAACACCAACACTCCCAAGAAGATTATTGCACAACTTGCGGAAGATGAGAATTGGGTGGTGCGATATGGGGTTACCAGAAACACCAATACTCCCAAGGAGATTCTTGTACAACTTGCGGAAGATGAGAATTGGATGGTGCGACGTGCGGCACAACGTCGCCTTAATTCTTTTTCTGAAGCTATGTAATTTGTTCTTTGTTTTTTAAACCCCCGAATTTCGCTTGCGAAATTCGGGGATTTTTAC
>CAYZCN010000077.1:0-1878 GCA_964476975.1 uncultured Candidatus Saccharibacteria bacterium
TTAACAATCCATAAGGTCTATTATTTCCTTTTTTTATCGTTACCATTCTTTGACCTATAAAACCTTTTAAACAATAACTTATCAACCGTCGTTCTTACTCCAAATAATCTGTGCAAACCAATGCCTAATAAAAACGTACCAAATAAAACAATTAAATAATGGGTCTCAGGGAACAAATATATTTGGAATACCCAAGCTAATAAAAATGCTAAGAACAAATCTGCTAATGAAATATTAAAAATGCGATAACTATGCGGTCCCCATCGAGGGGGTCCTAATAGCCACCAAAATTTATTAAATGGATACATATGATATTAATACTCGTATTTATAAAAATATCAAGTTTACCAATTAAAGATAATATCCATCTTTATCGTATTTTAAAATAGGCTTAAACCACTCGTCTCTCGGATTAGATTTTTGAGAGCTAATTTGAAACTTTTCTAATGTCTGATTTCGTTTGTTTGGAAAGTGAACACTACATAAAATTCTAGCCGTGTCAGCTTCAACTTTATGAAATTGCCCTGTTGGTATATAAAGCATATCCCCACCCTTTAACACAAACTCGTCAATTATTGTTTTGGGTTCTTCTCCCTTAAACTCTTTATACATTGTCCATTTGGTATTTCCGCGTTGATGAAACAAAAAGTTCTCGGTGCTATCTGCGTGAACATTAAAAGATTTAGACCCTGCTCTTGGAGAAGCGTAAACATTAATGCACCCATGCCCAAAGTATTTCTCGAACTCAAAACACAAATCAATCATTTCTTTGTTTTCGTATTCTGCGAAAGGAATAACAATTGTCTTTCCTTCTCTCCACAAATCTATGACTTCTTTTTTGCTCAGAAAAGGTTGACCCAACTTCTCATGCTTGTCCAAACACCAACGCGCTCCCTTGCCGTCATAGTCTATAATCTGCAAACTTCGAACGTATGGATACCGATTTATGTAACTCTCAACATGGTCAAAAGTAAATAAATCCATACACCTAAACCGAGATAGAACTAAATGTTTCTTTCCCCAATACTCTTTGAAAAAAGTCTCCGTGGAAATTGGTGTAAGTATTTCTGATAGTTCCATTATGACATCTCCACTTCTTGAACAAACTTTTTACCATCATCAACCCATTGCTCCAAGGTCATATCGTTTAACCTACATACCACAATACTTTGGTCAGCGTGTTTATATGAATTGTTTTCTGTAGAAGTACAGTCGTATTCGTCAGGATAAGTGTCATACTCCCACAAAAAATAACCGTCATAATCACGCAACTTCAAATGTGGACACCCTATTTTCTTTAATATTTGTGACCTTGTGATACGTCGATTTTTAATTGTAGCATCAACACTAAATATTTCTGGGTCAAAGCCCTGTACAAAATTATTCATTTTATTTCTCCCACATATAAGAAATGTCTAATGCTATCTCTTCATAAAGAAGCTCTAAAGCAACCGATGTCCTAACCATCTGTCTTTCATGGCGTGTAACATAGATTATATGTTTTTTGTTATCTATCATGATGTAACTCCTTCTAAAACTTTTGGTCTTTGAATAATTGTTTGCTTGATACCCTCTCTCACAGACTGCTCTTTTACTGTGGCAATTAAAGAAATATTTTCTTTGATGCCTCCAATGCGAGCTTGACCCTTATATACAATCTGGTTTCCCTCAGCATCGCTTAACAAGGTAATACAAGACTCACCCCAATAAGTATCAAAGTAATGTATGTGGTCAACGCAAAGATTGAACTCTTGCCTTTCACCAATAACACCAACGTGCTTTGATTTTGCTTTCTCAGCTTGACGCGCTTCTTTAGCTTTTTTCTTTTCTTCAATCATTTTGAAGTGAGCATCAAATACTGCTTTACCACTTGTCTCT
>CAYZCN010000078.1:0-498 GCA_964476975.1 uncultured Candidatus Saccharibacteria bacterium
AACTAACTATGTATAATGGTGTCCCTGTTCAAAAAAACAAATTCTTCTGTGCATTGTATGGCTTCGGTGGAGTGAACCATCCTGTGTGCTTTTACGCCTTGAGTGAACAAATGTATGTACAAACGAGAAACATAAAAAACGATATTCAGAAGCGTAGATTTACCCAAATCCTCAGCTCCTTCATTAGGGCGACCTTTTTCTCAGTATTTTCTATCTACTCACTTCCTAGCGTAAGTGCGGAAACTTTCACTTACACTGTGCCAGTACACTGGCAGAAACCACCCGAAAATATTCGGGCTAAGATGGAAACAACCACAAAGAAAGGCATGATGGCCTTAGAGGGGCGTGGAGCCGAGTATAAAATAGAGCGTTTTTATACTTTTGCAATCCGAAGTACCTGTATCATCTTTATTTATAATTTAGTTTTTCCAAAAGGAAACATTGCGACTGACGAGCTCGATAGAGCAAAAGAATTAAGCAAAAATAAGTTTGAAGTTG
>CAYZCN010000078.1:508-1800 GCA_964476975.1 uncultured Candidatus Saccharibacteria bacterium
AATGGTATGTCAGGAAAGACAACTGGTTTCGTAGTTTGTATTTTACGAAATACAGCGAGTGCTATACAATTCATATTACCATTTGTAGCCCATGATGTACAAATAAGTTTGAAGTTGGAAAAAGGAACGGGATAGTCGCAAAAATAATATCTATTGATCGCCAAAAAGTAGGCGATTTGACGGGTAACGTATTCGAGTGGGTTGGAAAAACAAAAAAACCTTTGAAACAAGCTATAGATACAAGCTGGCATCATCCTGCAATACCTAACAAGCTTTTAAACGTATCCGCGCAATGTACAGAAAATGGTTACACAGAGGGTAAAAATGAGATTTTCGATTTGGTTCGTTCTTTCTCTATTCAGCCGTTAATACCGCTAATTCAATGAAATTTTCAGCCACCGTAATACAAGCTTACATTGGGCGTCAAAGACAATGGCACGCTGTTTTGTTATACATACTACTACTAACCGGTTTTGTTGATGTTCCTGCAACCCCACAACAGTCATCTATTGAAAGCGATATTCCAACAACAATAGTGGACGAATCACATACTAGGACAAGAACAGCTTCAAAGAAGTCACCAAATAAGAAAAATACTGAAAATAAATATATTACTTGTGCCGAAGCAAAAAGATCAATTAATCTTAGTAGGGCTGAAAAAATGGTGCTCTGTGCAGATCAAAAAACATCCAAAGTATTGGGATTTCTTACATATGCGGTTTTATTTATTGCAGGTTTATCAGCGATTATTCTAATAATTTCAGTTATATCTGAGAAAAAATGTAAGGAAAATAGAAAAATACCTTTTGATAAAGTTTGCAAAAAATGTTCAACGAAAATATCTAATAAAAATTTTTTTGTCACTGGTGGCTTTTGTGAAGCTTGCTACGAGAAACACAAATTTGGTTAACACAGTTAACTATCCTAGATATGGGGGCTTACATGAAATTATTGAATACTTATAGCATACAGCAACTTTACAAAGAGTTACTGTTGTTTTCTTGTCTTTTGTCTATGGCTTTTTATCCTTTTTCAGCTCCTAAATCGGAAGAAATAAAAGCTAAAGAAATCTCGTTAGAGACATTAGAGAAAGCCGCTGTACAAGGTGATGCTAGAGCACTGACTAATCTCGGTGTGATGTATCAAACCGGCGATGGCGTACCGCGGGATTACGGCAAAGCGCGGCAATGGTATGAAAAAGCTGCTCGTCAAGGTTATGTGGAGGCCCAGTATCATCTCGGTATATTATATTTTTACGGCAAAGGCGTACCGCGGGATTACGGCAAAGCGCG
>CAYZCN010000079.1:0-1657 GCA_964476975.1 uncultured Candidatus Saccharibacteria bacterium
CTTGTGGTCTAGGTTTTATACTAGACGGTCTAGGTTTTGGAGTTCCCATGAATTTTCTTTGTATTTTTTCAACCCATGTATTAGCTTTATCGGCTCTATTCCACTCTCCTCCACCTTTTTTAATTATATCTAAAACACCTCCTCGTAGAGCATTTTGTATGCTACCTGAGTCTTTGTATATTTTATAAAATTTACCATAGCGAACAGCTTTTGGATTTTCTGGTGTTCTTTTTATTCTTTTACCTTTTAAAATCCCGTCAGGTCTTAGCCCACCAACATGATACGCTGAATATAATACAGCTTTATCTTCTGTTGGCACATCTTTAAATTCAGGAAATTGTTTTTCAAACTCTCTCATATTTACGTCAAGTATTCCTTTTATATTTATTTCTGAAAGTTCTTCATCAGTAAGATTCAAAGGATTTTGTGCAATAAATGCTCTAGCATCATCCAATTTTTTCCCTGCATATGGAAGTAATCTTTCATATAAACTTTTTGAAAATTTGTATTTTAACAAGTCTTGAGCAGAATGTTGACCTATATCAAATCCAAGTCCTACTGTCACGCCACTAGTGTGATCACCACTTCCACCTTTAGGCACATACCCTATTCTTGTATCTTGATCAGGTAACGTCTCTAAAAGAGTTAATAAACTATATGTGCGACCTTTTTCTGAATTTTCAGGAAATTCAAGACCTATTTTTTTCATAGGATCAATAAAAGATTTTTGTTTTGGTTGTTTAATTTCAGGTTTAGGTTTGGGTAAAGGTGGTTTTTCAAGTTGTTGTAGTTCTTGTTTTTCTTTTTCTTTAGGCGATATAAATCCAGATACACTTTCTTTTATGCTATTATAAATTGCTCTACCTAAATCATTAATAAAACTTCCTTCGTCTGTTCCAAGTATACTTGATTTATCGTCTTTTAAAGTTTCATCACTTGAAACTACGTCACCATCTGCTTTTTTAATAAATCCACCACGACTAGCTTGTTTTTGTGATTCTTGTTGTCTGCGTTCTACCTCACGTTTGCCACGATTATTTATTTTTTGTAATTTATCGTAGCCTATCTCTTCAGCTATAGCTTTTGGTACATAAACTTCATTGCGAGATACAGCTAATTTTACACTTCTCTCTACTGGTATTGTAGGATTTCCATATTGAATGTCAATACCTTTTTCTCTAAGGCTTTCAATTGCCTTAACAATCATATCAACAATATCTTGTCTTCCTGCAAATTGAGCAGCAGGTGCGTTGATTATAAAGTCACCCTCTTCTGCTTCCATTGGAATATCATCAGCTATAGTTTGTTGCTCTGTGGCGTTTCCTTGTGGTGCAATAAAGCCTGCTCCTTGTACAATTTGAGATACGCCTTGTTGATTAGCTACACCACCTTCTTGTTTACCAATTCTACCTCCCTTTGCTGTATAGGCGTCAAATGAACCTAATCCAGTGTCAACACTATCACTAACACTACTTTCACCAGAACCTTCATTGCTTTCGTTAGAACTATCATAAAATGCATCAGATACAGGTGGAGAAAAGTCTGGTATAGTACCCTCACTGTACACATCATCTTCTTCGTAAATATTACCCTCACTATATACATCTGAAAAGGGTGTCTCACTAAAAGAGTAACCTCCTCCCGGACCTTCATATTT
>CAYZCN010000080.1:0-1652 GCA_964476975.1 uncultured Candidatus Saccharibacteria bacterium
CATCTTCGGGAGTAATAAAGTGTTTACCAGGAAAAAGGAAAAACGCCTTCATATCATCCACAACAATCTGTCGCGTAATTGCATCAAGTTTCATAATCGTTTCTATTGTATCCACTCCAATAGTAATCCGATAAATAACTTTCTCACTTGATGGCATTATTTCAATCATGTTACCAAGTGCGCGAAACTTCCCTGGTGTGAGGTCAGCAGTGGTTCTTTCAAAATAAATAGAAACGAGTTTACGAATAAAATCCGAACGCTTAATTACCATTCCTTTTTCTATTTTTAAATGAACCTTTTCATACTCAATCGGACTCCCGAGACCATATATACATGACACAGAAGCAACTACAATAACGTCTTTGCGTGTAAGAAGTGCTTGTGTTGCCGCATGCCTCAATCTGTCAATCTCTGCATTAATTTGTGCTTCTTTTTCTATATATGTATCGGTAACAGGCATATATGCCTCTGGTTGATAGAAGTCGTAATACGAAACAAAATAGTGTACCGCATTATCAGGAAAAAACTCTTGATACTCTTGTGCGAGCTGTGCGGCAAGCGTTTTATTGTGCGCAATAACTAGGGTCGGTTTCTGTATCTTTTCAATTACATTTGCGATAGTAAACGTCTTTCCAGACCCCGTCACACCCAAAAGCGTTTGATGCTCAAGGTCTTTCTTTAGTCCTCCAACAAGACTCCTTATAGCTCTCGGCTGATCGCCTGCGGGAGAAAATTTTGATTGTAATTTAAATTTGTTGTTCATAGTAAAAGTAGTATTGACCGCAACATCAACATCATACCAATTTAAAAAAATCCTTCCAGTATCTACCTCACCCTACCTCATTGGTAGACACACGGCAGACAAGTACTGGAAGGATTTTTAAGTACGTTATATATTTACTATTCTGCAATCTCTTCAATCGAAAGCAATTCTACTTGAAAAACAAGTGTCGCATTTGGTGGGATTATCTCCCCTGCTCCATATTCTCCATACGCAAACTCTGGAGGAACAACGAGTGTCCGCTGACCACCCACCTTCATACCCTGTATTCCTATTTCCCACCCTGGAATTACCTGCCCAGCACCAAGAATAAACTGAAACGGTTCCCCTCGTTCATACGAACTATCAAACACTGTACCGTCCTCAAGTACACCACGGTAGTGCACAGTAACTAACGTATTTGGTATAGATACCTCACCTTCACCAACCACTGTGTCTATAACACTGACTGTGTTGCGATATGAATTACTATTTGTAATATTAAAAGGATTTTGTGCTGATGTACTCAACATCATAGACGCTTGTGTGGCCATAAAAAGTAGAAAAAATAATGGTACTACAATTGCCACAGCGATTGCTTCATTTTGTTTCATAAAAAAATAAATTACACTACTAATGTAATTTAATAATAACGTATATTTTTTCAAACAACAATAAGAGTGGGTGACAAACTATTCCACGGTCACTGATTTTGCGAGATTGCGAGGTTTATCCACATCATACCCTTTTTCAATACCAAAATAATATGCAAATAACTGCAGTGGTACAACAGAAAGTATCGGAGAAAGTATTTCATTACATTTTGGAATATATATAACGTCATCCGCAGTCTGCGATATTTCTGTGTCCCCCTCTGTTGCAACAGCGAGCA
>CAYZCN010000081.1:0-1605 GCA_964476975.1 uncultured Candidatus Saccharibacteria bacterium
GCTTGTTTCCGCACTGTTTTTAAGATCTTCCTCACGGAGGAATACAGGAGCATCTGGTGCTGGTTCAAAGAATATATCAGGAGTAATGCCGACTCCTTGAACTGCATGTTCGCATCCAACAGGACCCAGTAGGTATTGAGAAGTTGTTAATCTCAAAATACCACCTGTACGCAATGGAAAGAGTGATTGCACTACACCCTTACCAAAAGTAACTGAACCTTCAGGTCCCGCAATAGTGGCACGTCCGTGAATTTGCAGAACACCTGCTAAAATTTCAGAAGCAGAAGCCGACCCACCATTTACAAGTACAACAATCGGGGCTCCTTTCAAAATATCTCCCGGCATACCAGCACAGTCGAATACCTTTATTTCACCACGGGCTTCTTCCGAAATTGTTACCACAGGAGCATATAAAGGATGAGAACAGTTGACTTCCGACAGTTTTTTCTTGCGCTCGTCCAAGGTCATTGTTTCAGACTTTAAAATTCCCTCAATATATTCCTGAATAGACTTTGAATATGTTGAGCCATCCAAAAACAAATCGTTTACCGCAATTACGGCATTCAGTAGTCCACCAGGATTGTTACGCACATCAATAACAAGTCCAGAAAGTTGAACGTCGTCATTTTCCTTTATCATTTTTTTAATGTGTTCCGAGACCTGCTGTGGAAGTGTCTGAGAAAATGAAGCAATACGAAGGTATCCGATCCCGTTTTCTTTAAGTTCGGATCTTACATATTGAATTTGAATAATTTCACGCGTAAGTGTAATTTCTATTTGTTCCTTAACACCTTCTCGAATTATTTTTAAGGTTATGTCAGTTCCAACCTTACCACGCAACATATCAACAGCTTCTTGAAATGTCATATCTGCAGTTGATTTACCGTAGATTTCAGTTATTACATCTAGTGGTTGAATACCTGCTCGTGAAGCCGGAGTTCCATCAATAGGTGAAATAACAAGTATACCAGGAAGCCCGTCTTTGTTTGGACTGATTTGAACTCCTAAACCACCGAACGTTCCAGAAATATCTTCACGAACATCACTCGCCTCAACGGGGTCGTGAACAGATGAGTGTGGGTCAATAGAAGTTAGACCTCCTTCAGTAAATAATTTGAAAAACTCACCGGGTTCTATTTCTTTGTAGAAATAACGAAAAAACATTTCAGATATTTCCACAAAACGATTAAAAGACGCAGTGTCTTCATCTGAATAAACAGATGTATCTAGGAACGATGTAGTTTCCCCAGTGTGTTCACTGCGAACAGGCGTAGACAAAATCAAGGCACTTAGAAGTACGATACTTACTAACACCACAAAGCGTTTATATTTTTGCATTGGAATTTCTCCTTTTGCATGTGTGTTTTGAGTTGCGAATCCGTTCACACCTCAAAAGTTTTCAAAGTAATGGTCTGTGAATGACTATAGCACAAAAATATATTTTTTTAAAGCACATATACATTTACATATTTCAGTGGTAGTATAATGCTCATATACATACCTATGCGCATTTGCTGGGGATTTTTTTGGGTAAAAAGAATTCTATCTCGCTATGACGAGATAGACGTTTATATTTTACTTAACCTTCTTCTTTTACCTGCACAC
>CAYZCN010000082.1:0-1537 GCA_964476975.1 uncultured Candidatus Saccharibacteria bacterium
GATGAGTATCGCTACAGTGTTAGTGATGAGCATCGATCATTTGCATACAAAATGCTTGACGCAGTGGGACTTAAACTTGCGTCACCTCAAACACCCTTGTTAGACGTTGAATAATGCCTACATCCCCCGTTTCGTATATACACGAAACGGGGGACTTTTTTGGGTACGATTTTACTAATTACTCCAGTATACTGGAGTAATTAGTAAAATACTCTTGCAAAATATTCCGAACACAGGACGTCCTGTGTCCTGCAAATATTCAACTCCTATTTTTTCTACTCTCTTATTTTTTCTTTGGAATTTGTTCTAATGCGCGAATTTCATCTCGCAGTATTGCAGCCGTTTCAAAATCTAAAATCTTTACCGCACCATTCATTTGTTTTTCCTTTTCTGCAATTAATTTTTTAGGATTCTTTTTATATCGTGTCTCATCTATTGCAACAAGTTTTCCAACAGCTTTTTGATGATCAGAGCGAAGCTGGTCAGTAATATCTTTAATCGCCTTACTGATAGTCTTGGGGGTAATATTATGTTTTGTATTATATGCAGTTTGTGCAACACGTCGTCTATTTGTTTCATCTATCGCCTTTTTCATTGAACCTGTTTCACTGTCAGCATACAAAATCACACGCCCCTCTGTGTTACGTGCCGCACGTCCAATGGTTTGTATAAGTGAAGTTTCAGAACGTAAAAACCCTTCTTTATCCGCATCAAGTATACCGACTAGCACAACTTCAGGTAAATCAAGTCCTTCGCGCAAGAGGTTCACTCCCACCAGCACATCAAATACTCCTTTACGAAAATCAGTAAGAATGGTAATACGGTCAATGGTTTTTATATCGCTATGTAAATACTCTGCCTTAATATCTTTCTCCTTAAGAAAGTCTGAAAGGTCTTCCGCCATTTTTTTGGTAAGTGTAGTTACCAATACACGTCCCTTTTTTTGTACTGACTTTTCAATCTCGCATATTAAATCTTTTACTTGTCCTTTGTATTTTTTTAACTCAACAACAGGTCGAACAATAATTTCAGGGTCCAGCAGTCCTGTTGGACGAATGATCTGCTCAACAACTTGACCTTTTTTTGACACACTCTTTTCTTTTTCATACACCCCTGGTGTGGCTGAAGTATAAATCACCTGTCCAACCCTCTCTGTAAATTCGCCAAACTGCAGGGGGCGGTTATCTAACGCGGACGGCAAACGAAAACCATGCTCAATGAGTGTTTTTTTACGAGATCGATCACCTGCATACATTCCACCGAGCTGTGGGACCGTAACGTGTGACTCGTCAATCACTGTTAAAAAGTCTTTCTCCTTGGTATGTGGTGCAATAGAACGAAGAAAATACGACAACAGTGTATGTGGCGGTTCTCCTGCATTACGTCTATCAAAATGACGCGAATAATTTTCAATACCACCGCAATACCCAATTTCACGAATAAGTGCGAGATCGTGTGTTGTGCGTCGCCTTAGACGCTCAGCCTCAAGCAGTACCCCTTTGTCGTCAAAGTACTTCCACTGTTTTTTTAATTCTGC